>NZ_SGTY01000012.1:20438-103614 GCF_005435095.1 Halorubrum sp. CGM5_25_10-8B
CGTCCTCGCCTTCTTCGTCCTCGCCTTCTTCGTCCTCGCCTTCTTCGTCCTCGCCTTCTTCGTCCTCGCCTTCTTCGTCCTCGCCTTCTTCGTCCTCGCCTTCTTCGTCCTCGCCTTCTTCGTCCTCGCCTTCTTCGTCCTCCTCTTCGCTCGCCTTGGCCTCTTCGTCGTCGCAATAAATCTCGAACGTCCGCGTCTTGTCTACGGTCGTTCCGGTTTCGATGACCGTTCCCTCAAACCTGAGCGTGAATTCCGCACGTCCGGATCTCTCGCATTCAACGGTAATGAATGCTTCCGCACCAATACAGAGGAGTCCGTCGTCATCTTCACACCTGTCATTCTCGTCGGCCTCCTCTCCACTGTCGTCCTCTTCATTTCTATCATCTTCAACTTTGATCTCTTCCCCCTCTATCTCGTCAATTGCGCTGCCTTTCTGATCGACCGTTATCGTTAGATCGAGTGCTCCGCCGAACTGGTTCGTGACCTGTATCACACGGGTTCTGTCGTCACCGGAGACCGTGTGAGCGATCTTGTCCAGACCCAGATACGCCTCATCGTCTTCGACGACGTTCACCTCCACGCCGCGCTCGGCCTCCACGCTGGAGAACGCCCCGGTGCCGACGCTCATCGCGCCGGAACTCGCGCCGCCGAGCAGCAGGATGAGGGTTCGTCGTTTCATATTGAGGGTGTCGTCACGCGTCGTTTGTCGTTTATAGCCCGTTTCGACCCTAAGTTATGCGGCGCCGGAACCGCAGAAGGCACCGCCTGAACCGCTGCGCCCTACGTCAGTTCCGGGGGTTCCTCGGGTTCGCCGACCTTCATCTCCGCGGTGTAGTACTTGTGCGTGATCGCGGAGAACGCGAACGCGACGACGATGGCGACCGTCCACGCCATCTCGGGCAGGAGGGTGAACGGCCACGCGCCGAGCCACACCGCGCCGGCGAGCGCGGCGGCGACGCCGGAGAGCCCGAGATAGTAGTCGCTCCACGGGATCTCCTTCCCCTCGACCACGTCCATGTACAGGTCGACGTTCTGAAGCGCGGGCGTCGGCTCGACGATCCCCCGGTCCTTGTTGAACTCGACGACGCCCGCGTCGTCCATCTTCGGCAGGTGGGACTGCTGGAGGGCGGTGTACACGCGCTTGCGCTCGTCGCCCGTGATCTCCGCCATGTCGGTCCCGTTCTCCCACGCCGCGATCTGTTCGGCCATGTCGCCGATCTCGACTCTGTCCTTCTCCTCCCGCTTCAACAGATGGACCGCGAACCGCCGACGCTGGTTCGCCAACACGTCGAACAGGTCGTCTTCTGACACCTCAGTCGTCGGTTCTGCCCCCCGCCCGTCCGGCCGCTGTACCGACGCCATTTCTGTCTGACATATATGAATAGGCCAACATAAATCCCGTGGTTATGATAATCTGCTAAACTTTCTCCTCGTTCACTCGCGGGTCAACACGAACGCGTAAGTCGGCTTTTGACGGTCTAAAAAGCAGATACGTGGCGTAATACGGATTCTATTCGCGGGCGCTCTCCCCGATATTATCAGGTTTCAGTAACTACCACCCTCGTCACACGGACGATGATCACCGCTTCAGGCCGGGCTTGAACGCGGTCTCAGGACCGGCCTGAACCGATCGAACCGGGGTTCAGGCGGGGTCGGAACGGAGCGGGCGGGGCTTCAGTCCCGCCCGGAAGTGTTTCTGGAAATTCATAACGATATGGGATAGGCCCCATGGGTGTAGTAGAGCGACCCCGGGTGACGCGGGATGTCTCGCGTCGGCGGCCCGCGGGTCGTGTGCGGACAACGAGGTTACACAACTATGGCAAACCGACGCAAGTTCCTCGCCGGAATCGGCGCATTGGCTTCAGGTAGCGCGGCCGCAGTGGGTACGGGAGCAGTAAGCCAGATCACTGCTGACCGTGACTTCAATCTGCGTATTGCGCAGGACCAGAACGCATACCTCGGTCTCACTCCGAAGTCAAATGCGAACGACTTCGTGAATGAAGCAAGTGATGGTACCCTGACGATTGACTTCACTAGCAGTGTCTCTGGAGCTAGCGGACAGGGTGTTAACAACCGTGCGGACACAACCCTTGCCGACGCATTCCAGATCACCAACCAAAGCGATCGAAAGCTCTACGTCTGGGCTGGCTTCGCCAATCCCAGTAATGGTAATGCTGTTGACCCGACAAGTGGCGGAGCACGCTCCGTTGAATTGCTCGCTGACGGTGACAACAGTACCGATAAAGACATCACGTATCCGGGTGGTGAGGACAAGACCAGTAAATCCGCAACCACAACAAGTCGCGTCTTAGGTCAGACCAGTACTGCCGGTGCTATTGAGCTGGGCTCGGGTAACAGCGCCGATGTTGATATTCGTCTCCTTGTGTACGGATCGAACAATCCGCGTAATAGCAACTTCCTGACCGTCTTCCGGGCGGAGGAAGACGACCCTGGCAGCACTACGATTAGTGATCACCAGTTCAACGTGAACATCTAAGGATCAAATTAATCACTCACACCCATGAAGCGAAGAAACCTCCTGCTCGGTCTTGGTACTGCGGCCTCGGTCGGAACGGGTGTGATCGGTACGGGGGCAGTTAGTCAAATAACCGCGGACAGAGAGTTCAATCTGAGCATTGTCCAAGATCAAGATGCGTATCTGGGTATCCAATCCTCAACCCCAACGGATCTGGTTGGTGAAAATAGCCCACCAACTGGGAGTGGAATTATTCAAATTGATTTGACTGAATTCAACGACCTTGCGGTTGGAAGTGGGTTTAATAAACGCGCCACAACCGAACTAACAGATCCGGCCGATAGGTCAGGGCCAGCTTTGTTCACCGTCCAAAATCAGTCAGATCGCGATATTCAATTTGCCGCTGCTACGGTCGGTGATACAGATGACCTCCAAGATATACGACCTATTGGGGCAGATGAGAAAATCCCGAAACCGGCGGATGATCAGATCCAGATTGAACTCTTCGATGTTACCGATAATCAAAGGAAGGCGATCAATCAGAATACTCCCCGTACTCTTGAACCGGGTGAAATTGGAATCGGAATCGGTGTCCGTGTGATCGTACCCAGTTCAGTCGAAACCGGTGAGCACAACGTTACTGTGCTACTGCGAGCGACGGAGCTCTAGTACCCCACCGGGCATATATTTCAATTCATATTGCTTATTTATAAATGCTGTCGAGATATCCGAATCCGGCTGCCACTTTATATTATCAAATTCTGTTGGTGTTCGTTATATTAACCAGAACCACCTAGTTCTATACGGCTCTGATTCCCCAATAAATACGATGTTTACCACTCGCCGCACCCTGACCCTCGCCCTACTCCTCGTAGCCGCAGGGTCGCTCGCGTTCGCTACGGGTGCGGTGGTGATCGACGGCGACGCCGACACCGTCGCCGACGGCGACCTCGCGATCCAGCCAGCCGACGGGCCGAACGGGCGGTACGCCTACCTGAACGACGCCAACGAGATCGCGATCGACGTCTCGGCGTCGAACCCGAACATCCGAGATCCCTCATTCGACGGCGTGAACGTCGACACGACCGGAAGGATCGACAACGTGTTCACGATCACGTACACGGCCGACCAGTACGCGCACGTCTGGATCGGGGACGGAAGCGAGAACGTCACCTTCGTCGCCGGCGGCGACTCGATCGAAGGCGAGGCGAACAACGTCACGCTCGCGCCGAACGAGACGGTCTCGGTCGGGCTGGCGTTCGACGCGCGCGGCGCGACCGCCGGGACGCGGCTGGACGCCGACGAGTTCTCGATCGAGGCGAAGGTCGCGGAGCCGGACGAGGTAGAGGGGACGGGCGGCGGCACTGTCCAGCGGCTCGGCGACGGCGGCCCGACCACGGCGGTCGCCTCGCCGAGCGCGGACCGCCGCGAGTTCGTCGCGAGCGGCGTCGAGTCCGGTGCGGAGGTCCGGTTCCGGGCCGACGGGATGCCCATCGACCGCGACAACGTCACGCTGGAGGGGATCGACCTGGCGGGCGTCCGGAACGACCGCGTCGAGCTGAACGCAGCGGGGAGCCCGGTCCCCTTCGCGAACGGGAGCGCGCTGACCGCGCCCACGCGTCCCCGTCCGGTCGGGTACCTCTCGCTCGCGCACGAGTTCGCGCCCGACGCGGTCGACGCGATGACGATCCGGCTCAGCGCGGACCGGGACTACCTCAACGCGACCGGGACCGACCCCGCGGACGTGACGCTCTACCGGCAGACGGACGCGGGCGACTGGGAGGCGGTGTCGGTCGAGGTCGTCGACGAGGCGGTCGTCGATATCCTGGGGCTCCCCGAGGACCGGGTCCACTTCCGCGCGACGACGACCGAGTTCTCGACGTTCGCGGTCGCGACGCGCGAGCCCCGGTTCGACGTGACCGCGGCGGCCGTCTCGCCCGAGGCGATCGATCCCGGCGAGAACGTCACCGTCCGGGCGACCGTCCGAAACGGGGGCGGCGCGGCGGGCGAGCGCGCGGTGCCGCTGACCGTCGACGGTAACTCGGTCGCGAGCGAGATGGTCGCGCTCGCGCCCAACGAGACGGCGACGCTCTCGTTCGACGAGACGGTCTCGGCCGCCGGCGCGTACGACCTCGCGGTCGGCGGGACCCCCGCCGGGACCCTGCTCGTCGGCGACCCCGGCGGCGACCCGGCGGGCGGTGAGGGGAGTAACTCCGAGGCGACTGGCGGCGACGGGGAGAGCGCCGAGACGGCGAGCGGCTCCGATGCGGCGAGTAGCGCCGCCGACACCGAGGCCGGGCCGACCGAGGAACCCGGGGGGATCGAGTTCGTCGAACTCGGCGGGCTGCTGGCCGCGCTCGCCCTCGCGGTGGCCGGACTCGCGCTGTTCCGCCGGATGCCGCGGTCGTGAGCCCCGGGCCGCATCCGGGGCGCGCGCCGACAGGTCTTAACCGCTGGTCGACGACCCACGGGCCGTGAGCACGTCTGCGACCGACGAGCGCGATCGCTCCGTCGACGGCGGCCCGTCGGATCGCTCCGTCGACGGTAGTCGGCCGGACCGCACGTTCAGTCAGGAGATGCTCGCCGGCGTCCGCGCGACCGACCTGCTCGTCCTGCTCGCGGTGCCCGCGGTCCTGCTCGCGGTCTTCGCGCTGCCGGAGGCGACCCGCCGCTCGCTCGCGTTCGCGTACGCGGACCCGACGGTGCCGTCGGCGTTCGCGGCGCACTACGTCCACCTCGGAACCGATCACCTCCTCGGGAACCTCGTCGGATACGGGCTCCTCGCCGGCGTCGGCTACGCGCTCGCCGTCCTTGGCGGGCGACGGCGGCTCTTCTTCACGTCGCTCGCGACGTACCTCGGCGCCTTCCCGTTCGCGCTGTCCGCGCTGAACCTCGCCGTCCCGCGGGACGCGATCGGCTTCGGCTTCTCCGGGATCAACATGGCGCTCGCCGGACTGCTCCCGATCCTGTGGTACTGCTACGCCCGCGAACACTTCGCGCCCGCGGCCTCGCTGCGCGCGCTGCCGGCGGTCTTCTTCGCGCTCGTCGGGTGGATCGCCCTCCTCGCGCTGCCGGTCTCGACGACGGGCATCGGGGTCGCGGGGCTGGCGATCGGCGTCGCGGGCGCGCTCCTCGCGGTGCTGTACGCGGCCAGCAGCGAGGTCCGGTTCCCGCCCGCGGTCCGGACGCACGCGGCCGCCGTCGCGTCGCGTCCCGGCTACGGGGAACTGCTGGTCGTCGGCGGGCTGGTGGCCGTCGGCTACCCCGTCGTCGGCTTCCCGTCCGACCCCTCGGGTGGCGGGAGCGTCGTGAACCTGTACGTCCACCTGCTCGGGTTCTGCCTCGGGTTCATCGGCCCGTTCGCGCTGCTCGCCGCCGGCGCCTTCGACGAGTAGGGCCGACGGCGGCCGCCCGATCCGGTTCGCCGCCACCCACGAAGTTATAAGGACACGCCGCCGTTCAGCGATCGACGACTACCTGACGGCCGCGCGACAGGTACCGCCTCGCGGCGGTCGCCGCCCCGGGTCCGTCTCCGAGCCGAGTTCGACACCATGTCACTCAAACGAACGCTGTCCGTCGCGCTCCAAGCGGCCGCGGTGCTGGTCGTCGTCTCGCTGGTCGTCGGACAGCTCCTCGGCCAACCGGTCCTCCTCAGCTACGTCGAGACCGGGAGCATGCAGCCGACGCTCGCTCCCGGCGACGGGTTCGTGGCGGTCCCGGCACAGCTCGCGGGCGGGATCGGGCCGGGCGACGTGGTGACGTTCGAGGCACAGGAGATCCAGGGCGGCGGGCTGACGACCCACCGGGTCGTCGAGGAGGCCGAGCGGGGCTACATCACTCGGGGAGACAACAACCCGTTCACCGATCAGGACGGCGGCGAGCCGGTCGTTCAGGACGCGGACGTGGTGGCGAAGGCGCTCCAGATCGGCGGCAGCGTCGTCGTGATCCCGCACCTCGGGACCGTCGCTATGGGGTTCCAGTCCGCGTTACAGTCCGTCCAGACGTGGCTCGCGGTGACGTTCGGCGTCCGTTCGTTCCAGGGAACGCAGGGGCTCGCGTACATCATCTTTGGGCTGTCGCTCGTCGCCTACGCGGTCGACTGGTATCTCAACGCCGGCTCGCGCGACCGCGACTCGCGCGACCGGTCGCGCGACGACGGCACCTCCGTGCTGGCGATCCTCGGCGCGCTGGCGCTGGTGCTGATGGCCACCGCGACGGCGGCGATGGTCCTCCCGGCCGGCACGCAGGAGTACGGCGTCGTGAGCGCCGAGTTCGAGTCCGAGAACCCGACCGTCATCGAGCGCGGCACGAGCCAAGAGATCGAGTACGTCGTCCCCAACGCGGGGCTCGTCCCCGTGTACGCGTACGTCACGCCGGCGAGCCCGGGCGTCGACGTCGAGCCGGAGCGGCTCTCGGTCGCCAGTCGCGGCGAGGCCTCGACGACGGTGACGCTGTCCGCGCCCGACGAGACGGGATACTATCGGCTGTTCGTCGTCGAACACCGCTACCTCGCCGTGCTGCCGCCCGGCATCGTCGACGAGCTGTACGGCGTCCACCCCTGGGCGCCGCTCGTCGCAATAAACGGGCTGCTCGGCGGCGGTATCGTCGGCGTCGGCCTCCTGCTCTTACGCGGCGAGCCCGCGCGGATCCGGTCTCGCGACTCCCGCGAGCGCCCCCCGCTCTACAAGCGACTCCTCCGCGAGCTCTACAGGTAACACATGTCTTCAGAACCAAACGAACGTCGACTCAGACTCCGCGCCGTGCTGAACGCACAGTCCGCCGCGATCCTCGCGGTCTGCCTCCTCCTCGCCGCGGCCGGCGCGGGGCTCGTGTACACGACGCACGTCGACCCCGGCACGGAGACGGAGCGCCGGACGGTCTCCTCGCTGACCGTCGAAAGCGAGTACCGCCACAGCGCGACCGTGACGGAGCCGAACACCGTCTTCGAGACCGGCGTGGTGCTGGACGGCCGCGACACGTACTTCACGCGGATCGCGCCCGAGCTCGACGTGAACGTGACGACGAGCTACGCGGCGTCGACCGCGGAGAACGTCACCGTCCAGCTCGACTCCGCGCTCGTCACCCGCAACGTCGGCGATGAGGGGACCGTCTACTGGCGCGAGACGGAACCGATCGCGTCGGAGACGGCCGCCAACGTCGCGCCCGGCGAGACGGTGGACGCCTCCTTCGAACTCAACAGCACCGCGATCGACGGGCGCGTGGCGTCGATCGAAGAGCAGCTCGGCGCCTCGCCGGGGGAGACGGAGACGTTCGTCACGACCGAGGTGGCCGTCGACGGGTCGATCGGCGGGGTTCCGACCGCGTCGACGCAGACGCTCGACATGACGGTCACGCACGGGGGCGACACCTACTCCGTCTCCGAGCCCGGCGTCCGGTCCGACACAACCGAGCGGACCGAGTCGGTGAGCGTCGAGCGGGAGTACGGCGTGCTCCGGTCGCTCGGGGGTCCCCTCCTCCTGCTCGCGGGGCTCGTCGGCGCCGGCGGCACCGCGTACGCGACGCGGGAGTTCGACCTCGCGCTCACGCCCGCGGAGCGCGCGTACCTCTCGTACCGCGACGACCGTTCCGAGTTCGCGGAGTGGATCACGACGTTCCGCCTCCCCGCGTCGGTCCACGAGCGTCCGACCGCCGAGGCGGGGTCGCTCCGCGACCTCGTCGACTTCGCGATCGACAACGACACCGGCGTCGTGGAGGACCCCGAGACCGGCGCGTTCCACGCCGTCGCCGGGGAGTTCGTCTATACCTATCGCCCGCCCGAGCCGACGGTCGAGGACGGTGACACTGCCGACGAGGACACGGTCGGCGGTGAGGGAGCGATCGGCGATGAGGAGACGGTCGACGACGCGGGAGCGGTCGGCGCCGCCGACTCGATGACGGCCATGACCGAGGGTGCGGACTCAACCGCGGCCGGCGCGGCGCCCGCCGAGGACGGCGACTCGCCGGGCGACGCGGCCGACTCGGAAGACCCGGCCGACGACTGAGCCTGACGTCCCCCGAACACCCCGGCTCGACCGCGATCCCCCCGCCTCGATCACCCGTCGTCGCGTTCCGCTCCCCGCTCTGCGCCGTCGCGCCACGAGTGGCCCGGTTCCCACCCGAGCAGGCGCTTCGCCTTCGAGCAGTCGAAAATCGACTCGTCGCCGTCGAGGTCGCACTCCGCGGGGAGTTCGCCGCGGACCGCCTCGATCGTCGCCGCGGTGTCGCGACCGAGGAAGTTCTCCGCGGCGACGATCAGCACCGCCTCGTGGCCGTCGACCGCTGTTTCGGGGTCGATCGCGGCCTCGACCGCCGCGACCACGTCGCGCACGTCGACGTACGACCAGCAGTTCCCGCTCGGGGCCGCGGTCGCGGGGTCGAACGTCTCGCGCGCCTCGCGGCGCCGCTCGTCGCCCGGGAACGTGACCCACGAGAGGCGCAGCGAGACGGCGGAGACGCCGTGTCGGCGGGCCGCCGCGGCGGCCACCTCCTCGCCGACGACCTTCGAGAGGCCGTACGGGTCCTCGGGCTGGGTCGGCGTCTCCTCGTCGATCGGGAGCCGGTCGGGCAGCCAGTCGTCCGCCGCGAAGACGGTGCCGTAGCAGCTCTCGCTCGACGCCCAGACGATCCGCGCGCCCGCGGCCCCGGCGGCGTCGAAGACGTTGTACGCGCTCTCGACGTTGTTCGCGAACACGCGCGACCCGGCGTGGTCCTCGGGGTGCGGGATCGCCGCGAGGTGGACGACCGCGTCGGGCGCGGCCGCGTCGACCACCTGTCGGGTCTCGCCGTAGTCGGTGAGGTCCGCCGCCACGTAGTCGACGCCGTCCCGGCGCTCCTCAGTCGGCGGCGCTTCGCGGTCGACGGCGACGACCTCGCGGCCCGCGTCGGCGAGCGCGTCGACCGTCCACGCGCCGACGCCGCCCGCGCCCCCGGTGACGAGTACGCTGTCCATGTCTCGGCGAGCGCGCTCGGGCGAAAAAAGTCGGCGGTTCGGGGTGTGCGGTGCTCCGTCCGCACGTCGGGTCTCCTACGCCGACGCCTCGTAGCCGGCGTCCTCGATGGCGGCCACGACCGCGTCTACGTCCACGTCGCCCTCGACGGTCGCGGTGCCCGCCTCGTGGTCCGCGCTCGCGGACTCGACGCCCGGCAGCTCGCCGAGCGCGTCGGTCACGTTGTCCTCGCAGCCGGTACACGACATCCCGTCGACGTCTATCGTCGTCATGGGTGCCCGTTCGCGTCCCGGGCACAACTGCCTTTCCGTCGCCCCCGACGCCGACCGGTTTCCCCGCCACCGTCCCGTGTTCCCGACGCCGACCGGGTCCCGCGACCGCCCGCCCCTCCCGGACGCCTTTTGCCCGCGCCGGGTGAACGCTCGCCCATGCGAACGCTCGACGAGACGGACCGGGAGATCATCCGGTTGCTGCTGGCCGACGCGCGGCGCCCGTACAGCGATATCGCCGAGCGCGTGGACCTCTCCGCGCCCGCGGTGTCGGACCGGGTCGACCGGCTACGCGAGGTGGGCGTCATCGAGGGGTTCACGCTTCGGATCGACGGTGACGCGCTCTCTGACGGGCTGCGGGTCCTCGCGACGCTCGCTGTCGCGCCCGCGGACGCCGAGCGCGTTCACGCGGCGGTCGCGAGCCACGAGCGCGTCGAGCACGCGTTCCTCACCGCAGACGGCGAGGTGACGGTCGTCGCGCGCGTCGAGGAGGGGACCGCTCGTGACCTCGTCGACGACGCGGTCGGACTGGCGGCCGTGCGCGACCTGTCGGTGCGGCTGCTCGACGCCCACGAGTGGTCGCCCGCGGTCGGCGACGCGGACCTCGCGGTCGAGTGCGTCGAGTGCGGCAACACCGTCACCGCCGAGGGGGAGTCGGCCCGGATCGACGGGACGCTGTACCACTTCTGTTGCGGCTCCTGTCGCGAGAACTTCGAGGAGCGGTTCGACCGGATTGAGGAGGGGGCGTAGCCGGGGCCGTCCCAGTCTCGTCGCGGAGAGTAACGTACTTGAGTGCCCGTCGGTTAGCCGAATACGAAGTCCCGTGGTGTAGTGGCCAATCATAATGGCCTTTGGAGGGAATCCGTCCGCGTCTGCGGCTCACGCGCGGCTGTCGGGTGTTCCATCAAGAACGCCCGTCGGATGCCCGAAGTCAGCCATTGACGGCGGTTCGAATCCGCCCGGGACTATCCTGCGGCGAGCAACTCCGCGAGCCGCAGGTGTCCGAATTGATTCGAGCCCAGAGGACGAGCGAAGCGAGTCCTCGCGGTTCGCATCCGCCCGGGACTATTTCCGTCGAGAGAAACCCCCGAGTCGCACGGATACGCGGCCGGAGCCGCCTACTCCTCGTCAAAGAACTCATCGAAGAGGTCGCGCACGCGCCCCTCGACCTCGTCGCGGATGTCCCGGACACGATCGATATCCTGCCCGTGCGGGTCGTCGAGCGCCCAGTCGCGCCCCTCGACGCCGTCCGGGAGCGTCAGCGTCGAACAACCCATCGTCGCGACCACGTCGCACGCGTCGAGCTCCGCGGTCGAGACCTCGCGGGGGACGCGGTCGGAGAGGTCGATGTCCACCTCCGCCATCGCCGCCACGACCTCGGGGTGGACCTCGTCCGCGGGGTGGGTCCCGCCGGTGACGACCTCCACGCGGTCGCCGAGGTCGCGCTCGCGGCGCTCGCGTTCGGCGAACGCGGCCGACATCTGGCTGCGACCGGCGTTCTGTACACAGACGAACCCGAACGTGGCGACGTCGTCTTCGCTCACACCTGCGCGTCCCGTCACGCCCGATTAAGGGTTTCTAAGAGGGATATAGAGTGGTATATACCCGACGCGGAAGACGCCGGGTCTCGCGGACGCCTTCCGCTCCGGAGCTACCTGTGTCATTTTTTACCATGCGGATCGTGGACGACCTATGGACATCCCAACCTACCGGGAGGCGGTCGCCGCGAACCGCCGCCGACACGGCTTCGAGGCGGTCGACGCGGACGTAGACGGACTCGACCACCTGTGGGAGAGTCGCGAGACGGACGACACGCTCGGCGACGTGGCGGTGTTCGCGGCGCTCGTCGAGGCGGACGAGACGGACGCGGAGACGCTCGTCGACACCGCGTCGGCGTTCCGCGACGTGCTCGTCGACCGGATCGACGCCCGACCCGAACGCGCTGACGGCGGCGAGTCGGCCACCCCGATCGGCTACGTGACGTTCGCGACGCCGGACCCCGACGCGTCGCTCCTCGGGGCGATGTCCGGATTCACGGTCGCGAGGGGGCGGACGAACGTCTTCCCGCTCGTGTACGACACGGCGGCGGAGCGGCTCCACCGCCACGAGGTGCCGCGGCTGAAGGGGCGCGGGATCTACCGCCGACAGGCGGACGACGCCGAGCGGCTCTTCGAGGCGTAGCCCGGCCGATGCGGCGCGGACATCCGTCAGCGACCGCCGCCGCTCGCGCACCTCAGAACAGTCCCGGGCTGGCGAGCAGCCCCGCCGTGACGATGAGCCCGACGGAGACGGCGGACGCGCCGTAGAGGAACGGCTTGGCGTCGCGGGCGGGCTCGCGGAGCTTGTCGACGTCGAGCCCGTCGGCCAGCTTCGAGCCGGCGACCTCGACGAGGCCGGTGCCGACGAACCACAGGCCGAGCATCGTCAACACGAGGTGGCCGCGGGGCGTTCCCGTCAGCCCCTCGAAGGTGTACAGCGTCCCCGCCATGTGACCGCCGGTGAGGACGAACGCGAGGGCGCCGATCCGCGTGATCCAGCGCAGCCGACCGACGACCGAACCGAGCGCGGTCGTGCCGATGTCGCCCCGGAGCGCGGCGGGGAGAATCGCGAGGGTGACGAACAGCACGCTGCCGACCCAGAGGACGGCAAAGCCGACGTGGACCGACCACATCACGGGGTTGAGAACGTCCATACCGCCGGAACGGCCCGATCCCACTTATAAACACGCGAGACGGGACGACCGGATCCCGGCGACGGTTTTTAAATATCTCGCACGTGTAGCCGCGGGCAATGGCCCTACTTCAGAAGCTCAAAGAGAAGCTCGGCTTCGGGAGCGGTTCGAGCGAGCGGGAGTCCGGCGAGACAGAAGTGACCGTCGAGCGCGAGTCGGAACCGGCCGCTGACGCGACGGCTACGGAGCCGGCCGCCGGGAGCGAGTCGGCGGCCGCCGCGGACGAGGGCGACCCCGCGGCGACCGACGCCGACGACGGAGGCGCCGAGGCCGACGCGGAAGCGGTCGCCGCCGAGACGGAGGCCGCCGCCTCGACCGGGTCGCTCGTCGACGGCGAGGCGTCCGAGCCCGATGAGGCCGCGACCGACGAGGCGGCCGAACAGGCGGAGGCCGCGGCCGGCGAGGGGGACGCAGTCGCGGTCGACGGCGACGACCGCGGGCCGAGCGTCGAGGAGATCAAGGGCATCGGCCCGGCGTACGCCGAGCGCCTCGCCGGGATCGGGATCGAGACGATAGACGATCTCGCCGCGGCGGACGCGGCCGCCGTGGCCGAGGGGACGAGCGTCGGCGAGAAGCGCGCCGCGGCGTGGATCGACCGCGCGAGCGAGTTCTGACGGCCGGGACGGGTCCGGTCGACCGCAACTGTTTCACCGCCACCGCCGAAGAGAGTCGCATGAACCGAACGGTACGCACCGACCGGGGCCGGTTCCGCGCGGTCGCGGCCGCGGCGCCGGACGGCGCCCGGGTCCCGGTCGAACTCCGGGTCGACGTCGACGACCCCTTCGCGGCCTACCGCCGGGCGCGGCGCGGCCCCGGCGGCGTCTTCTACGAGACGACCGGCGGCCAGTCCGGATGGGGCTACTTCGGCGTCGACCCGGTCGAGCGGCTGACCGTCTCCGACGAGGCGGTCGTCGCGACCGCGAGCGGCGAGGGGAAGGGGTCGGGCGGCGACACGCGGACGGCCTCCACCGGCGACTACCGGCGCCCGTCGCCCTCGCTGACGGCGCTAGAGGGACTCCTCGACGGCGAGACGCTGGCCCGCGGCGACTGCGACGTGCCGTACCCGTGCGGCGCGTTCGGCTGGCTCTCCTACGACGCCGCCCGCGAGCTGGAGGACTTCCCGCCGCCGGCGTCCGACGGTCCCGGAGCGGTCGACGACCGCGGCCTCCCGCGGCTCCAGGCCGCGCTCTTCGACCGGATCGCGGCGTGGGAGTGCCCTGTCGACGCCGACGGCGGTTCCGAGTCCGTCACGCTCCGAGTCACCGCCTGTCCGCGCGTCCCGGCAGGACTCGACGACCCCGACGCCGACCGCGACGCGCTCGACACGGTGTTCGACGGGGGCGTCGAGCGGGCGGCGGCGCTGATAGACCGTATTGAGGGTGGAGACCCGAGTTCGGGGCCAGTGCCCGACCCGGCCGCGGCCGGCGCGACCTTCGAGAGCGACGTGGGCCGCGAGGGGTACGCCGACGCAGTCCGCCGGGTCAAAGCGTACGTCCGTGAGGGCGACACGTTCCAGGCGAACGTCTCCCAGCGGCTGACCGCGCCCGCCGCGGTCCACCCGCTCGACGCGTACAACGCCCTGCGGACGGTGAACCCGGCCCCGTACTCCGGGCTGGTCGAGTTCGGCGAGCGCCCGAGCGGAGTCGACCTCGTGAGCGCGAGCCCGGAGCTCCTCTTGGAGCGCGAGCCGACCGACGACCCCGACCGCGGCGCTCGCCTCGTCACCGAACCGATCGCGGGGACGCGCCCCCGCGGGGAGACGGAGGCGGCGGACGCCAGGCTGGAGACCGAACTGACCGGCGACGAGAAGGAGCGCGCCGAACACGCGATGCTGGTCGACCTGGAACGCAACGACCTTGGCAAGGTGTCGCGGTTCGGTACCGTCGAGGTGAGCGAGTACCGCCGCGTCGACCGCTACAGCGAGGTAATGCACCTCGTGAGCCTGATCGAGGGGGAGGCGCGGCCCGACGTTGGGCTCGCGGACGCGGTCGCGGCCTGCTTCCCCGGCGGGACGATCACGGGCGCGCCCAAGCCCCGGACGATGGAGATCATCGACGAGCTGGAGCCGACCCGACGGGGCCCGTACACCGGGTCGATGTTCGCGGCCGGGTTCGACGGACGCGCGACGCTGAACATCGTCATCCGGACGCTCGTGCGCCGCGCCGCCGAGTACCACCTCCGGGTCGGGGCCGGGATCGTCCACGACTCCGACCCGGACGCCGAGTACGAGGAGACGCTCGCGAAGGCTCGGGCGCTGGTGAGCGCGGTCGACGAGGCGCTCGTCGCCGGCGAGATGGCGGTCGACGAACCCGCTGAGGGGGTGGCGGAGCGATGACGGTGGACGAGGCCGAGACGGGCGCTAGGCCCGATTCGGAGCCCGCGGCGGCGGGAGCCGGCTGGCGTCCCGGCGCTGGCGACGCCGACGCGCGGGTGCTCGTCGTCGACAACTACGACTCGTTCGCGTACAACCTCGTCCAGTACGTCGGCGAGGTCGCCGGCGCGGTGACGGTGCGCCGCAACGACGCGGTCGACCTCGCGGGGATCCGCGCGCTCGACCCGGACGGCGTCGTCGTCTCGCCCGGGCCGGGAACCCCGGCTGAGGCGGGCGTCTCGACGGCCGTCTTCGCGCTCGACCGCCCGGTGTTCGGCGTCTGTCTCGGCCACCAGGCGCTGTGCGCGAGCCGGGGGAGTCGGGTCGGCCACGCGCCGGAGGTCGTCCACGGGAAGCCCTCGACGATAACCCACGACGGCGAGGGCGTCTTCGCCGGCCTTCCCGACCGGCTCCGCGTCGGGCGGTACCACTCGCTCTCCGTCGAGCGCGAGGCCCTCCCGGACGAGCTGGTCGAGACCGCGCGAACCGACGAGGAGCGCGAGGTCGTGATGGGCGTGCGCCACCGCGAGAAGCCGCACGTCGGCGTCCAGTTCCACCCCGAGAGCATCCTCACGCCGCGCGGGAAGCGCATGGTCCGGAACTTCGTGGAGGTGTGCGAAGAGCATGAGTGACGACACCGACCGCTCGGCGGCGACCGGCGACGGCGAGCGACTGTACCACGTCGACGGCGACCTCGTCCCGGCCGCGGAGGCGACCGTCTCGGTGGAGGACCGCGGGTTCGCCTACGGGGACGCCGCCTTCGAGACGATGCGCGCGTACGGCGGCGACGTCTTCCGGTGGGACGCGCACGCTGCCCGGCTCGCCGACACCTGCGAGACGCTGAAGCTCGACCACGGGATCACCGACGCGGAGCTGAAACGCCGCGTCGACGAGACGCTCGCCGCGAACGACCTCGCGGACGCCTACGTCAAGCTCTCGATCACGCGCGGGACGCAGCCCGGCACGCTCGACCCGCGGCCCGAGGTCGACCCGACCGTGGTCGTCATCGCGAAGCCGCTCCCCCGGGGCGGCGTCGGGAGCGATCCGGTCCACGGCGGGCCCGCCGCGCTCCAGACGACCAAGACGCGCAAGCCCGCGAGCCGCGCGCTCCCGGCCGCGGCGAAGACGCACAACTACCTCAACGGAATCTTGGCCCGGCTCGAACTCCGCGTCACCGGCGCGGACGAGGCGCTCATGCTCGACCCCGACGGCAACGTCGCGGAGGGCGCGACCGCGAACCTCTTCTTCGCCGACGGGACAGCGCTCAAGACGCCCTCGCTGGACGGACCGATCCTGCCCGGCGTCACCCGGACAACGGTGATCGAACTCGCGGAGTCGGAGGGGATCCCGGTCGAGGAGGGGACGTACGCGCCGGACGCGGTCCGCGAAGCCGACGAGGCATTCCTCACGAACTCCACGTGGGAGGTCCGCCCCGTGGCGACCGTCGACGGCATCGCGGTCGACGGCGACGGCGAGGGGGTCGCCGGCCCGCTCACGACGCTCCTCTCGCGGCTGTTCGACCGGCGCGTCGAAGAGCGGTACTACGACGGTGAGCGGCTGTGACGGGCGGCGGCCGGGGAACGCGCAACGTTCAAGCCGGTCGCCGGCCTCCCACGGACATGGACGAGAGCCGCCGGATCGCCGGCGTCGAGGAGGTCCCGGAGGAGAGCACGCTGCTCGCGACGCTGCGCCCTGTCGACTCCGAGGCGGTCGACGAGGGCGAGGGCGACCTCGGCGAAGGCGAGGACGGCGCGCCGGAGGTCGAGGCGGTCCTCACCCGGGCCGCGGGCGAGGTGCGCGCGTTCCGGAACTACTGCCAGCACTGGACGGACGTGCGCCTCGACAAGGACGACGGGGCGTTCGTGCGCAACGGCGAGGTGTTCTGCCAGAAGCACGGGGCCACGTTCGAGGCCGACGGCGGCTACTGTAACTTCGGGCCCTGCGAGGGGGCCGTCCTCGAGTCGGTGGGCGTCGCGGTGGCGGACGACACGGTGTACCTCGACGACGACGCCTACGAGTTCGTCCGGCTCGGCCCCTCGGCCGGGAAGGGCGACGGTAGCGGCTCGCGGATCGACTTCACCGGGAACTGAGCCCTCGGCCGGCGAGCGCCGCCGACGCCGCGCCCCGATCAGAAGCGCGTCCGACCGCCGCCGCCGGCGTCGTCGCGGCCGAGCGCCTTCTTCAGGAAGTTCATCCAGCGCTTCCGGTCCGCGGCCTCCTGCCGCTTCGCTTCCGTCTCCGGATCGGGGGCGTCGAGCCCCTCCAGCGCCTCCAGCGCGCGGTCGATCCCGATGATCGACGACGCCAGCGCCTCGCCCTCCTCGTAGCTCACCTCGTTCTCCTCGATCGGTTCGAGCCGGTCGAGGCGCTCGCGACGGAGGTTCCGCTTCGCGCGGTCGACGCGGTCGCGCTCGCCGGGCGGAATCGAGTCGCGGCGCTTGATCTCGAAGACGAACGACCGGAGGTCGATCGCCTCGCCCTGGATCTCGATCGACTCCGGGATTTCGACGCCGACCGTCGAGGACTCCCGGTTGACTCGTTCTAGGAGCTGTTTTCGCTCGTACTCCTTCACGCCCCCTCGGTAGGTAGCGGCCGCACTTCGCTCCTTCGCCCGGAGCGCGCCTGCCACCGAGTCGCCCCGGTGATCGGAAGGGACGAGGTTAACCGCGAGGCGTCGCAACGGGGGCGTATGGAACCGCTCGAAGCCGAACTCGCCGCCGCCCGCGACCTCGACGTCGCCGATCTCGCGGACGCCATCGAGTCCATCGGCTTCGAGTGTACGCGCTGTGGCGGCTGCTGTACCGGCTACGCCCCCGACGAGCCGGGCGGTGCGCCCGCGGGTGAGGGAGTCGACGAGACCGAGTCGGGCTGTCGCGACGGTGCCGGTTCCGAGTCGGGCTGTCACGACGACGACGGCGACCGCGAGCCCCACACCGCGACCGTCTTCCCGGACGAGGTCCGCCGGGTCGCCGACGCCGCCGAAGCGGAGTCCGGCGAGGCGTACGACTGGCGCGACGTGGCCCGACCGATGCCGTTCGGGCTGGAACCGGACGCCGACGGCGAGCCGCGCGGCGAGACGTTCGAGTGGGCGCTCGCGACCGACGGCTGCGGCGACTGTACCTTCTACGAGGAGTCGGACGGCGAGGGCGCGTGTACGGTCCACGACGCCCGGCCGCTGATCTGCCGGACCTACCCGTTCAGCGTCGCCCTCAACGGGACGAGCCAGCCGATGGGCGAGGCCGTCGACGAGGCGGGCGTCGTCCGCGCCCACGAGTGCGAGGGGCTCGGCCGCGACATCTCCCGCGATGACGCCGAGGAGCTGGCCGCCGCATTGAAAGAGCGCGCGGTGCGCGAACTGGAGGAGGCGATCGGCGTCCGCGACGGCTACGACCCGACCGCCCGCGAGCGGACCGACGGCGATGTCGTCGTCTTCGACTCCGAGGGCCCGAAGGCGGCCGACGGGACACTGATCGGCGACGGGTAGCGGGCGAGGTGCGGGCGCGGGCGCGGTCGTTCGGAGGGCCCGTCCGCAGCGTTCTCAGACCACGTCCAGCGCCGCGTCCACGTCCGCGCGGATCTGCTCGCGCTCGGCGTCGTCCGGGAGCGTGAGCGGCGGCCGGACGCGGGGGTCGGGGACGAACCCGCGGTGCGCGGCCGCGACCTTCGTCGCCGGCGCGAAGCCGTGGTCGGCGCAGCGGGCGAAAAGCGGTGCGACCGCGCGGCGATGGCACGCAAGCGCGCGGTCGTCGTCCCCGTCGCGGATCGCCTCGGCGAGCGCGACGAATACCTCCGGGATAACCTGCGAGAGGGCGTGTATCCCGCCGTCGACGCCGATGCTCGCGCTCGGGTAGAGCTGCGCGTCGACGCCCTGGAACACGGCGAAGGAGTCCGGCGTCGCGGCGACCTTCGCTTCGAGGTCGGTGAGGTCGCCGGTCGTGTCCTTCATGCCGACGACCGACTCGCGACGCGCCAGGCCGGCGAGGGCGTCGAGGTCGATCGACTCGCCGACCGTCGCCGGGATGTCGTACAGGAGCACCGGGAGCGGGGCGTCGTCGACGACGGCCTCGAGGAACGCCCGCTGGCCCGCCGGTTCGGTCGACGCGTGGTAGTACGGGAGGGTGACGATCCCCGCGTCGGCCCCGGCCGCCGCGGCGGCCGACAGGTGGTCGCGGACCCGGGAGACCGCGGTGTCGGCCGCGCCGGCGATCACCGGGACCCGGCCGTCGGCCGCGTCGACGACCGCCTCGACCACGGTCCGGCGCTCGCCGTCGGAGAGGCTGGCGAACTCGCCCGTCGTCCCGCAGGGGACCATCCCGTCGAGCCCGGCCTCGACGAGCGCGTCGACGTGGTTCGCGAGGGCATCGGCGTCGACGCCGCCGTCGGCGTCGAACGGCGTGACGATCGGGGGCGACACGGCGGCGCGCGGGAGGTCCATCTCGTCCATGCGCCCCGGTTCGACGGGGTGAGAAAAAGTCCTTGCCGCCGCGGAGGGGAGCGTCGGCGTCGAAAGCGCGACCTGGACCGCGCCGTCAGTCGACGCTCACTGCCCCCGGATCGGGGTCGGTTCCGCGGTCGCGACCGCGGTACCCGTCGTACAGTCCGAGCCCGAGCGAGCCGAGCCCGAGGAGTAGGACGAGCAACTCCGCGATCCCGCCGACCCACGGAACGAGCCCGATCAGCGCGACCGCGACGACGCCGACGAGCAGGGCGAGCCACCGGCTCGGGCTGCCGAGCCGGCCGAGGATCAACGAGCCGAGGGCGTACTGTCCGTAGACGGACCCGACCCAGATCGCGACGCCGTAGGCCGCGAAGCCGACGAGCGCCAGCGGGAGCCCGACGATCGTGATCGCGAGGAGCAGGAGGGCGACCGGGGCGACGACGAGCGCGAGGATCCCGACCCCGCCGCTGACGAGCGGGTCGGTGCCGACGCGGTCTCCGACTCCCCGAGAGAATCGGGGGAACGCGAACAGGAGGACCGAACCCAGTACGAGGTTGGCGACGGCGCCGTAGACGGTGCCGACCCACGAGGGCAGGAGGTCACCGCCGCCGGCGATCCCGCTCCCGCCGCCGTCGCCGAGGCTCGGGTCCTCCACGACGCCGCCGGCGACCGACGCGTCCGGACTCCGGGTGAACGTCTCGGCGTCGTACCGGAACTCGCCGTCGACGGCCGCGTTCGGACCGAGGACGACCGAGTCGGCGCCCGCACGGACGTCGCCGCCAACCGCCCCGTCGACCGTTATCGAGCCCGCGCCGACGTCGAGCGAGCCGTCGATCCGCCCGGACTCGGTCAACTCGAAGGAGCCGGCCCCGACCTCGGCGTCGCCGCCGACCGTCCCCTCGACGACGACGGTCCCGGCGGCGGCCTGAACGTTCCCGCCGACGCGGCCCGTCTCGGCGATCCGGATCGACCCGGCCGCGCCGGAGACGTCCCCCTCGACAGTGCCGCGCACGACGATCGTCGCGGCCACGGTCTCGACGCCGTCGACCGTCTCGCCCTCGGCGATGACGACTGACCCGGAGGGGCTCTGTACCGACTGGGCCGCCGCGACTCCCGTCGCGAGCGGCGAGAGGAGCGCCACCGCCGCGAGGACGAGGGCGATCCGACGGCGCGTGCTGCTGTCTGAGCGGACCATACGCGAGGAATCTCTGTCGAAGTACATATGTGTATTTGTCAACTGGTATCGGACGGCTCGTTCGCGTCGAGCGGTTCCTCCAGCGTGCGAACGCGGACGCGGACCGGTCCGTCCGGTCGCGTGTTCACGCTCGCCCGCACCGAGAGGTCGGTCGTCACCGGCTCCAGCCGCAGCCGCCGGAGCAGCGTCGCGGTCGCGAGTCGGAGCTCCTGTCTCGCGAAGCGCATCCCGATACAGTGTCGCGGGCCGCCCCCGAACGGGAAGTACGCGTACTCGGGGCGCTCACCGACCGCCGGACCGGGAGCCTCGTCGCCGTGGACGGGCCCTCCCGCCTCGTCGCCGTCGGCGGGTCCCGCCGCCCCGTCGCGCAGCCAGCGCTCGGGGCGGTACGCGGTCGGGTCGTCCCACCACCGCCCGTCGCGGTGGACCGCCCACGGCGAGAGCGTCACGACGACCCCCGCGGGGACGCGGTACCCCCCGAGCCTCACCGCCTCGGTCGGCTCTCGGAAGAAGGTGTGGACGGGCGGACACAGCCGGAGCGCCTCGTCGACGGCCGCGGTCAACGCCGGGCACGCCCCGAGGTCGGCGGGGCGGGGGTCGCCGTCGAGCGCCGCGACCTCGCGCCGGACCCGCTCCTGAAATTCGGGTCTGTCGGCGAGACAGTAGAGCGCGTACGTGAGCCCGAGCGCGCTCGTCTCGTGGCCGGCGAACAGGAACGTCACCGCGTTGTCGACGAGCCGGTCGTCGTCCATCGCCCCGAGCTCCGCGGCCGCGACGAGCGTGCCGAGGAGGTCGTCCGCGGCGCCCGGGTCGGCGGGCGGGCCGGCCGCGCGGCGCTCGGCGACGAGCGTTCGGATCGTCGACCGAAGCGCCCCGATCCGCCGCCGGTACCGACGGTTCGCCGGGGTCGGCACCCATTCCGGGAGGAACGAGGTCATCCGCCCGGTGTCGAACCGCTCGGTGACGCTCTCGGCGGCCGCCCGCACGGTCTCGCGCTCCCGTTCGACGTCGCTCCCGAGCAGGCTCTCGGCGAGGACGGCGAACGCGTAGTCTGTCGCCGCGGCGTGGACGTCGACGACTTCGCCGTCGTCCCACTGCGCCGCCGCGCGGCGCGCGTGGTCGACCATCGCGTCGCCGTACTCGGCCACCCGCTCGCGGAAGAACGCGGAGCGTACGGTCGTCCGCTGCTCCCGCCAGTCATCGTCCTCCGCGAGGAACAGGCCGTCGCCGAGGAGCCCGCCGAGCCGGGACCGGGGCATCTCGCCCTTCTCGTACCGGTCGTGGTCGTCGACGAGCACTCGGCGGACGGCCGCGAGATCGGTGACGAGGTAGCTCTCCGTCCCGAACACGTCGTACCGGACGACGCCGCCGTGGGCCGCGGCGCGGCGCCCGTAGAAGCCGAGCGCGTCGCTCGCCAGTTCGTGGACGTTTCCGAGCAGCGGAAGCCCCCCGGGCGCCGGCGGACGCGGCGCGTCGGGTTCGGCGGCGGCGCCGCGCTCGGCCAACGGACCGGAGCCGTCGGCGCCGCGATCGGTCGCGGGGCTGGAGCCGTCGGCGCCGCGATCGGTCGAACGACCAGCGTCGTCGGGGGCGCGTCTCGGCGGCGGTTCGGCGTCGTCGACTCGCGTCGGCTGCTCGCCCATACGGATCGATCCGCGGCGCGGCGGACTGAGTCTTGGCACGCATCTGTCCGTGTATTTTAAAACGAAGCGACCGGCACCGCGTGAGTGACCCATGCGCTACGTCCACGTCGACTTCGAGTTCCCGCCGGGAGTCAGACACCCGATGCACGACTTCCTCGACGGCGGCGACGACCGGCGGAGCGAGCTGGTGACGTGGCGGCGGCTGCCCGACGAGACGCTCGCGACGCTGTTCCGGGTCGCGGCCCCGCGCGAGCGGTACCTCGACCGGCTGCGGGATATCGCCGCGATCGAGCGGTTCGAGACGTCTCCGGGCGAGCCACCCTTCTACCTCAAGGCGTACGAGCGGCTGGGCGGGCCGACGGAGACGTTCCTCGACGCGTTCGTCGACACCGAGTTCCTCTCGGTCCCGCCCGTCGTGTTCCGGCCGACGGGCCGGCTGTCGTTCGGACTGGTCGGCCCGCCGGAGCAGCTGCGCGACGCGCTCGCGGCCGTGCCAGACCGGATAACCGTCGAGGTCGATCGCATCGGGTCGTACGGGGGCGGGCGACGGCTGGCCGGGGTGCGACTCACGGAACGCCAGCGGGAGGCGCTGCGGGCCGCGAACCGCGTCGGCTACTACGAGGTCCCGCGGACCGGGTCTGTGGAGGACGTCGCGGCGGCCATCGACTGCTCGCCGTCGACCACGGGCGCACACCTCCGGAAGGCCGAGGCGGCGCTGGTCGACGCGTTCGTTGGCCGGTGGGAGTAGCGTCGCGACGCGCGACGGGTATATCCGGTCCCGATCGCGACGCGGGTCGATCCGGCCTGACTGTGTCGGCGGTACAACTATACTGGCCCGCGACTAGCCTTCGATGGAGTCTACTATGGAAATCTCCGAGAAGCTCCTCTGTCTGTTCAGCGCGGAAGTTCGCGAAACGGACGACGGCGAGTACGTCGTCGACGTCCCGAACCGAGAGATCGACGCCGGATCGCTGGAGCCCGGCGAGACGTACCGCGTCGCGCTCGTCGCCCGCGACGGGACCGAGGCGTCGGCTGGCGACGCCGACGAGACCGCCTCGCAAGCGGACGACGGGCCGCAGCCCCCGGTCGAGCCGGGTGAGATGCGGTACGTCGAGATCGAGGACCTCGGCAAGCAGGGCGACGGGATCGCCCGCGTCGAGCGGGGGTACGTGATCATCGTCCCCGACACCGAGGTGGGCGAGCGCGTGAAGATCGAAGTGACGGAAGTGAAGTCCAACTTCGCCGTCGGCGAGGTCGTCGAAGAGGCTGGCTGACCGGCGGCGAAGCGGGGAAGTGCCCCGGTGAAAACGAGACGGCAGGCCGCGGTGTCGTCGACGGGACAGGCCTGGCGCGTCGCGCTCACTCCTCGTCCGTCACCCGAGCGTCCCAGTACGACACCGAGGCGACGTAGTCGCCCGGAATCGTGTCGCCCGCGAGCTCGTCGAGGACCCGGAACGGCCTCGCGACCGGGCCGGGGAGTTCGCGGTAGAAGCCGTACGGCAACACGAAGTCGTGTTCCTCGTTCGCGAGCGTGAGACCCGCCTCGCCGAGCATCGCGGCCACCTGTCGCTCCGAGTAGAGCCGCGAGCCCATCGGGAGCAGCCAGGTGTACAGCGTCCGCAGGCTGCGGCTGTTGAACGTGTCGAAGAACACCTGATCGCGGCTGACCCGGCGCAGTTCCTCCGCGAACGGGACCGGGTCGTCCATCAGGTGGAAGAAGCGCATTGCGACGACCGTGTCGAAGTGGTCGTCCGGGAACGGGAGCCGCGAGGCGTCGCCGCGGAGGAACTCGACTGCGTCGGCGTGGCCGGCGGCGGCGACCTTCTCGCGGGCCTGTTCGAGCATCTCGCGGGAGACGTCGAGGCCGACCACGTCCGCGCCCTGGTCGGCGAGCATCGTCGTGAACCGTCCGGTGCCGCAGGCGACCTCCAGCACGCGGTGGCCCGGATCCATCGGCCCCAACGCGGCGAGGACGGCCTCCTTCTCCCGGCGGTCGATGAGCCGCCCGCCTCCCGAAAAGCGGACGTCGTCGTACTCTTCGGCGACCTCGTCGGCCTGGTACCAGTCCTGTCCCTTCACGTTGTCCGTGATGAACGCCGGACCGACAAAACCGTACTGGATGCGGTCCGGCGCCCACCCCGGTGCGGTCGGTCAGCTTCGACGCGACGGCGGCCGGGGCAAGCGCTCGAACGTTCGCCGAGAGCCCGGACTGTCAGCCGCTCGTGGCGACGTTCTCGGCCGGAATCTTGACGATGACTCGCGCGCCCTCCTCCTCGTCGTGGTGGGGGTACTCGTCGACGCCGAAGTACCGACGCGCGAGCTTGTCGATGTGTTCGCGCGCGCCCTCCTCGGTCAGCTTGGCCTCGCCGCGGACGGAGACGTACCGGTACGGGTCGTCGGGGTCGAGCACGCTGACGCCGACCTTCGGGTTCTCGCGGACGTTCCGCTCCTTCTGCCGCCCGCGGGCGGTGTTCACAAGGACGTACTCGCGGTCCTCGTGGTCGACCCACACCGGCGTCACGTGCGGGAGGCCGTCGGGCCCGACGGTCGCGAAGTGGGCGTACGACTCGGCTTCGAGGATGTCGACGTGAGACTCGGGGATCACGGGGTGAATGACGGGCCGCCCCCGGAAAACTCGCCTGATCGATCGTCTATGATAGCCCGGTGAGACGTGATATTAACACATTATATTATCACAGGCGGATTCCCCTATATGTAGCCAACCTTTACCACTACCCGTGGGATTCGTGTGAGACATGAGTACCAGTCCCGCGGAGACCGCTGACCAAGACCGCCTGTCCGAGTCTGAGTACCGCGACCGCCTGCGCGAGCTCCCCCCGAGCGCGAAGCTCGTGGCGAAGGTGCTGGAAGGGGACGCCCCCCTCTCGCAGGGCGGCCTCGCCGACGAGTCGCTGCTGCCCGACCGCACCGTCCGCTACGCGCTCAACCGCCTCGAGGAGGAGGGTCTCGTCGACTCGCGGTACAGCTTCAAGGACGCGCGCAAGCAGGTGTACTACCTGACCGTCTGAGCGGCTCGCGCGTCGTTGTCCCCGGCCCGCGATCGGTTCGGAGCCGACGCGGACCGGACACACACGCAGTCCTTTTTACCTCCTCGCCCCGATAACGAGACGTATGGACCTCTCGGTCGTCGTCCCGACGCTCAACGGTCGGGACCGGTTGGCCGCCTGCCTCGACGCGCTGGC
The DNA here is from genome assembly GCF_005435095.1 of Halorubrum sp. CGM5_25_10-8B. Lineage (NCBI taxonomy): Archaea > Methanobacteriati > Methanobacteriota > Halobacteria > Halobacteriales > Haloferacaceae > Halorubrum > Halorubrum sp. CGM5_25_10-8B. Next base: position 45,712 of record NZ_SGTY01000012.1, read on the forward strand.
GGCCGACGCGCCCGACGCCGAGGTGATCGTCGTCAACGGGCCCTCGGCCGACGGCACGACCGGCATGGTTCGCGACCGCGACGACGTCGACGTGTTGGTCGAGATCTCCGACCGAACGGTGAACGTCGCCCGCAACGCCGGCATCGAGGTTGCGACGGGCGACGCGGTCGCGCTGGTCGACTACGACAACCGGATCGAGCCGGGGTGGCGCGACGCGGTCGACGACGGCCTCGACGCGGCGCCCGTGGTCTCCGGACCGGTGACGCCGATCCCGCCGGGCGGGACGAGCGCCGCGGAGCCGGGAATCGAGGCGGACGCGGTGGAGTCGGGGGGCGGGACCGACGCCGCGAAGACCGGGTCGGCCATTCCGGACGTCCCGGACGCCGGCGACCGGAGCGCGCCTGAGCGTAGCCGGATCGCGGGGCAGAACGTTACCTACTTCGAGAGCGGGAACGTCGCGTTCCGGCGGGACGCCCTCGACGAGCTCGACGGCTTCGACGAGTACCTCCGGGTCGGCGGCGCGCGCGACGCCGCGCACCGGCTCGCCCGCATGGACCGCGAGGTGGCATGGCGGCCGGGACTCGCCGCGCGGGAGGAGCTCCCGACCCCGACCGCGGCGGACGGCGGACGCAGCGCGAGCGAGTGGGGCTGGAAGTACCGGGGGCTCGCCTATCGGCTGCTGAAGAACTACGGCGCCCGCCCGACGGCCCTCCTCCGGACCGGGTCGCACGCGCTCGCCGACGCGGTTGCCGCAGCGAAGGACGTGGTCCGCGGCGAGTCGACCCCCACGCGGTGGGCCGCGACCGGGCGCGACGTACTCTTAGGCCTCGCCGGCGGGACCTCCGACGGGCTGGTCGCGCGGCGCCGGGACCGCGGCCCCGCCCGGAACCCGAACGGCATCTCGACGCGGGCCGACCGCGCCGTCGCGAAGTACGACCGGCGGGCGGAGCGGGACCGCGGCGAAACGGAAGGAGCGGAGGACGGCGGCGAGCGGGCCGCGATCGACGACACCGAGTGAGCCCCGCGCATTTTAACCGAGGGCGCGGTCAACGAACCGACAACGAATGGGACTCACGAAGCGTATCATCCCCTGTATCGACGTCGACCTCGACGAGGACGGCGACGCCGCGGTGTACACCGGGGTCAACTTCGAGAACCTGGAGTACACCGGCGACCCCGTCGAACTGGCGAAGAAGTACAACGAGGCGGGGGCCGACGAGTTCGTCTTCCTCGACATCACCGCCAGCGCCGAGGGGCGCGAGACGATGCTCGACGTGGTGAACCGGGTCGCAGACGAGTGTTTCATCCCGCTGACGGTCGGCGGCGGTATCCGCACCAAGGCGGACATCAAGGAGACGCTCCGGGCGGGCGCGGACAAGGTCTCGATCACGACCGGCGCATTGGAACGCCCGGCGCTCATCGAGGAGGGCGCGGCCGCGTTCGGCAGCCAGTGTATCGTCATCTCCGTCGACGCGCGGCGGCGGTACGACGACGCCGGCGAGCACTTCTACGAGGACGAGGACGGGGAGACGGTGTGGTTCGAGTGCACGAAGAAGGGCGGCCGCGAGGGAACCGGGATCGACGCCGTCTCGTGGGCGAAGGAGGCCGAGGAGCGCGGCGCGGGCGAGCTGTTCGTCAACTCCATCGACAAGGACGGCACGAAGGACGGCTACGACATCCCCCTGATGAAGGCGGTCGGTGAGGCCGTGTCGACGCCGCTCATCGCCTCCTCCGGCTGCGGGAGTCCCGAAGACATGTACGACGTGTTCACCGAGGCGGACGCCGACGCCGGCCTCGCGGCCTCCATCTTCCACTTCGGCGACTACTCGATCGCGGAGACGAAGGCGTTCCTCGACGAGCGCGGTGTGCCGGTCCGGCGCTGAACGCGGCCGGTGCGACGCTAACTACGGTCGTAGTTTCTATTTTTCACCGATTGAAACCAACAGCTATTATCCGACCGCGAACCAAGCGTAACGTATGTCCACGTCCACGTCATCCGCACGTGTTCGCGACGGGTCGCCGGAACTCGTCTGTAAACGGACCGACGACGGCGACGGCGGCGGCGAGGTTACGTTCTTCGAGCGGGACGTCGACCCGGACGAGCGGACCACCCGGTGGATCACGGTCCGGGAGGAGGACTGCGTGCCGCGTGACGACTGGCGATAAGCGGCTTTCGTCGTCCTTGTGTTTTTATTTATAACCCGCTGTCAGCGGAGCGACTGCGATCACCCCGGAGCCCCAGCCGATCGCATAGCAGTCGTGAGTTGACGACCGACGGAGGCGACCTCCAAAGCTCCGCCCCGCACAGCGACCGCACCTCACGCCTCCCCAGCCTCGTCAGTCGCCGGAGCGAAGCGGAGGCGACTGACTCCCTCGCACGCGCACCTCGCGGCCGCCGGTGGCGGCCGCTCGGCGGCGCGCGCCGCTCCGCAGGTCTGATGTGTAAATAGTCGCCGGGGTTCAGTCAGTCGTCCGCGGTCGCAGCGTCGGCGAACTGCGGCAGTTCGTCGTCGAGCAGCGCCACCGTGGCCAGTCGGATCGCGTGCGGCCAGCCGAGCGGCGTCGCGCTGTCGGGCGTCCCGTCGTCGAAGTACTGCTCGGGGAGGTACGTCGTCGGCTCACAGAGCGACCCGCCGGGCGAGACGTGCGCGAGCAGGTCGCGGGCCCGGGCCGTCATCTCCGCGGCGCGCGGGTCGTCGTGCGCCGCGAGCAGCGCGGCGAGCTCCGCGCAGGCGTTCGCGCCCCACGCGGTCGAGACCGTCCACACCTTCTCCGAGAGCTGGTCGGCCCGCCGCCAGCCGTCGCCCTCGTACCGGATCAGGCCGGCGATGTCGTCGGTCTCGTGGGAGAGGCCGTCGACGACCGTCTCGACGTGCGAGACCAGTCGGTCGAGGCGCTCCTCGTCGACCGCGCCGCCGGCTCCGGACCCGTCGCCCGCCGCGCCGAGCGCGTCGAAGGAGCGGTGCGCGGCCGCGAGTCCGAGCGTCGCCGAGTCGAGCCGGTCGTCGATCCCGCCGGCGAGCGTCTCGCGGACGGCGTAGCAGCCGCGCTCGGGGACCCAGAGGTCGTCGAGCGCGTCGTACACCTCGCGGGCCCGGTCGCGGGCGTGCGCGGCGAGGTCGTCCGGGAGCGACGCCGCGCCGGGGACGGCGTCGGGGTCGTCGAGCGCGTCGACCGCGAGCCCCGCGCCGTGGCGGCCGAGCTCGCTGTACGCCTCGAGGAACGTCGCGGCGGTGTGGGCGAACCGGCCCGCGGAGTCCTCCCACGCGTTCTGACAGACGACCGGGCGGCCGTCCGGTTCGAGCGTGCGGTCGAGCCCAGCGAGCGCGGCGACGAGGGTCGAGTCGAGCCCCTCGACGTCGACGCCCGCCTCGCGGGCCCGCGCGAGGTACGCGACGACGCTCCCGGTCTGATCGGCCTGATAGTCCACGTCCGGCCCGTCCTCGATGCGAGCGTTCGCCCACCCGGGGGCGAGCGCGCCGTCGCGGGGCCACACCCGGTGGGGCCACGAGCCGTCGGGCCGTTGGGTGGCGACGTACATTTCGGCGGACCGCGCGTGCCAGTCGTCGAGGTCGAGGTCGACCGCGTCGGCGGCCCCGAGCAGGAAGCCGGATATCTCCGCGTCGTCGCGGAACCACGTGTAGCCGTAGCCGCCGGAGTGCTCGTAGTACGGGTCGAAGTCGGGGCCCGCGATCCGGAGCCCGGACGGCGCGGAGAGCAGCGAGAGGACCCGGAGGTCCGCGACGACCGACTCGCGGGCGGGAGCCGACTCGGGGACGGCTGGGAGCGCGTCCGCGGCCGCGTCCGCGAGCGCGTCGACGTCGTCGTGGTCGGCGAACAGCGCGTCGAGGCGCTCGCGGGCTGCCTCGCGGTCGGTCTCCGCGCGGTCCGTCAGTAGCGTGGCGACCGTCGCGACCCCGTCGTCGAACGGCACGTCGGCGATCACCTCGCCGGAGAGGCGCTCCTCCTCGTACCGGTCGCCGTCGCGGTCGCGCGGGAGCTCGGTGGGGTCGTCGGCGAGCAGCTCGGGGAACGTGGTCGGGAGCTGGCCGCGGAGGTCGGCGAAGCCGGTCGCGCTCGCGAGGAAGTCGTGCTCGTCGGCGTGGTACACCTCGACGGCGTCGTCGTAGCGGAGCTGCCCCACGCGGTCGTCGCGGCCGTCCGGCGCGAAGCGGGCGTAGACGACGAGCGACGCGTCCGCGGGGTCGACGGCGGCCCCGTCGTCGCCCCCGTCTTCCGCGCCGTCGTCCCCGCTGCTCGCGCCGTCGAACTCGACCGCGGCCCGCGTGAGGTGCGCGTCGCCGAGCGTCACGTCGTGGCGGGTGACCGTCGCGCGCGGCGTCTCGTGGACCGTCTCGACCAGCGCGGTGTCGCCGACGTACCGCTGCGTCGTGTCGGCCTCGTCGAGCCACGTGACCTCGTCGCCGACGGCGAGCCCGATCCGGGACCGAACGAGCCCGGTCCGACCGGTCAGCGGGTAGCCGAAGTCGCGGAGTTCGCCGTCGTCGCCGACGTGGACGAGTCGACCGTCCCCGCCCGAAAACCGGCCGGAGACGGTGCGCCGCTCGCCGGGGAAGCGCGTCCCGTCGCCGGCGTGGCGCTTGTAGTCGTCGAGCGCGTCGCGAAGCTGCATTACGCGAACACACGCCGCCGCTCCGTATGAAGCTTTGGTGTAATTATTGTTCACGCGTTTGCCGAACGGAAACCCTCAAATCGCGCCGCGCCGACAGGCGGGTCGTGTACGAACCCGGCCCCCCGCGAACGACGAGCGTCGGCGAGTCCGTCGAGCTGGCGGCGCGGTCCCCGGACGCCGACGGCACGTACCGCTGGCGCGTCCGCGACGCGCCCGCCGACAGCGCGCTCTCCGCCGGAGACGGCCCGGACCCGGACGCGACCGGCCCGCCGAGCACGGCGACGGCAGCGGGTTCGGCGGCCTCGACCGCGGTGCTCCACGCGGGCGAGACGAGCCGCGACGACGACCCGGTCGTCCACCTCGCGCCCGACGCCCCCGGCACGTACGTCCTCGCGCTCGACGCGCCCGACGGGACGCACCGACAGCGCGTCCGGGCCTTCCCGGACGAGCGACGGGAGACGGAGATCCGCGTCCCGGCCGCCGATATCCCGACGGACGGCGACGACGAGGTCGACCGCGTCTCCCTGCTGTGGCCCCACAACGAGAACCGACTCGGGCTCGACCGGGCCGAGCGCGACGGCGACGAGTGGGTCGCGACGGTGCGGGTCCCGCCCGGACGCCACGGCTTCGGCTTCGTCCCCGACGGCGACCGCTCGGCGGCGTACCACGGCGACTGCGAGGTCCCTGGCCCCGGGCGACCGCGGATATCGCTCGACGCGGCCGTCGTCGAGGGCGACGGCCCCGAGGAAAGTGACCGGCTCCGCCTGACGGCCGAGATCGAGCCCGCGCCCGCCGTCGACGACGTGGAGCGCGCCGGCGATCCGGACGCCCTCGACGTGACGTTCCTCGTCGACGACCGCGACGCCGACCCGGAGACGGTGGCGGCGATCGAGTCGCGCGCCGACGGCCGGACGCTCTCGGTCCCGCTCGACGAGCTCCCGGACTCGGTCCGGATCCGCGCGGCCCCGCACGGTGAGCGGTACGGGGCTGCGGAGACGGTGCGGGTGGAGACGGACGCGAGCGACGGAGACGCTGCGGAGGCGACGGCCGCGTCGGTCGCGGTCGCCGACCCGAACCCGACGCCCGAGTGGGCCGAGTCCCCGACGATCTACGAGGTGTTCGTGCGGTCGTTCGCGGGCGACACGCTGCCGACGACGTTCGCGGAGATCGAGCGCCGAGTCGAGTACCTCGACCACCTCGGCGTCGACGCGCTCTGGCTCACGCCCGTCCTCGCCTCGCCGACGGACCACGGCTACCACGTCACCGACTACTACGACACCGCCGCGGACCTCGGCTCGCGCGAGTCGTTCGAGTCGCTCGTCGACGCCTGCCACGACGCCGGCATCCGGGTCGTCTTCGATCTAGTGATCAACCACACCTCCCGCGACCACCCCGCCTTCCAGCTCCACTCGGCCGGCGTCGACGCGTACGCGGACCACTACCGCCGGACCGACGCGGCCGCCGACGTGACCGGGATCGAGTGGGCCGAACTCGACGGGGGCGCGGCGCCCGACTACTACTTCGAGTGGGGCCGCATCCCGAACCTCAACTTCGACAGCCCGGCGGTCCGCGGGTGGCTCCTCGACGTGGTCGACGAGTGGGCCGGCGTCGTCGACGGCTTCCGCGCCGACGTGGCGTGGGGCGTCCCGCACGGCTTCTGGAAGGAGGTGGCAGACCGCGTGCCGGACGACACGCTGCTCCTCGACGAGACGCTGCCCCACGACCCGTTCTACGGCGAGGGGGAGTTCCACCGCCACTACGACACCTCGCTGTACGAGACGCTCCGCGCGGTCGGCGCGGGCGAGGAGCCGGCCGACGCGGTCGAGGCCGCCCTCGCGCGCGGCGAGTGGCTCGGCTTCGACGACGGCCGCTCGCAGATGCGGTACGTCGAGAACCACGACGAGGACCGCTACCTCGCGGAGTACGGTCGCGACGCGCTCCGCGCCGCCGCCGCGGTGACGTTCACCCTGCCGGGGGCGCCGATGATCTACGCCGGGCAGGAGCGCGGCAACGAGACGTACCGCGGGCCGATCCGGTGGCACGACGGCGACAACGATCTCACCGACTTCCACCGGCGGCTGGTCGCGCTGCGCGGGGCCGAACCGCTCCTCCGCGACGGCGACGTGACGTTCGAGGGTCGCGCGGCCGACGTGCGCGTCGTCGAAGGGGACGCGGAGCGGGTGACCGCGTACGAGCGGACACCGGCGGGGGGAGACGGGAGCGAGGCCGATCCCCTGCTCGTCGTCGTCAACTTCGCGACGGAGCCGGCGACCGTCGCCGTCCCCGACGGGGTCGAGACGGACCTGCTCGGCGACGGAAGCGCGGTGGACCGCGACGGCGGCGGCGACGGCGATGCCGGGGTCCGGGTCGCGGTCGACGCCGCCGCCGTGCTCCGGTGACCGGTCGCCGCCGCCGCCGTGCTCCGGTGACCGGTCGCCGTCGCCGCCGTCGCGGAGCGGCGAAGCCGCCCGGTACCGACTCCTATAAGTGTCGCTCGCCAGAGGCGTGCGTATGGACGACCGGACGCTGACCGACCTCCTCCGTCGCTTCGGACTCTCTGATAAGGAGGTCGACACCTATCTCAGTCTGCTCGAACACGGCGAGGCGAAGGCGAGCACCGTCGCCGACGCGGCGGGCGTCTCGAAGCGGTACGTCTACAGCGTGAGCGAGTCGCTAGCGGAGCGCGGCTTCGTCGAGGTGAACGACCACGTCGTGCCGACGACGATCCGGGCGAACCCGCCGGACGAGGTGATAGACCGGCTCCGGTCGGACGTGGACGCGATGCGACCCGGGCTCGCGGAGCGGTACTCCCGCGTGGAGCGCCAGGCCGAGCAGTTCGAGGTGATCAAATCGCGGGTCACGGTAATCAAGCGGATCCGGTCGCTGCTCGCGGACGCCGAAAGCGAGGTGACGCTCTCGATCACCGCGAAGCAGCTCCCCGAGGTGCGCGAGGCGCTCGCCGACGCGGTCGACCGCGGCGTCCTCGTCCTGCTCGTCGTCTCCGACGCCGACGCGAGCCTCGACGCGGACGACCCCGCGCTGTCGGGCGTCGCGAACGTCGTCCGGACGTGGAGCGAGGCGATGCCGACGCTGCTCACGGTCGACTCCGCGGCCGGTGTCGTCTCCCCGCCCGAGCTCCTCCGGCAGTCGACCACCGACCGACAGGCCATCGCCTTCGCCCAGGAGCAGCTCGCGCCCGTGATCGTCGGCTCCTTCCTCGGGAACTACTGGCCCGCCGCGACCGAGATGGCCGTCGCCGAGCCGGCGCCGCTCCCGGTCGAGTACACCGACTTCAGACACACCGTCCTCCAGGCGACCCTGCGGCTCCGCGCCAGCGACCCGCCGCGGGTGACCGTCGGGGGGCGGTGGACCGACGACGACGAGGCGGCCGAGATCGTCGGCCGCGTCGTCGAGACGAAACAGGGGATGGTGGAGCCGAGGAACAACGAGTTCCCGGTCGAGCACTCGCTCGTCGTCGAGACCGACGACGGCGAGGTCACCGTCGGGGGACAGGGCGCGTTCGTCGAGGACGTCGAGGCGGACCTCGTCCGGATCGAGTCGGACGAGGAGTAGGGCGGCGACGCGGGGTTCCGGAGGCCCGGGACGCGGACCCCGAGACGCGGAGATCCGGAACACGCGGCGGAGCGACGCGTCCTCCCGGCGGCGGTCAGCTCTCCGAGGGAACCGACGAGCTCGACGGGCCGCCGTCGAGGGAGGGAGCGTCCGGATCGACCCTGAACCAGCAGTCTGAACCGGTCGCGTCGCCGCCGCCCCCGAGCAGCGCCACGCCGGCGAGCCGACCGCGCGGGTCGCGGCGGCACACCTCCAGCGCCACCGGCAGCGTCGGGACGCGGCCGTCCGTCGGAGACAGCGCGTACCCGGAGACGCGGACGGTCGCGCCGCGATCGGCCTCGGCGGCCCGGTCGGGGTCGTCGGCGCGTTCGGAGCCGCCGACGCGCTCGTAGTCGTCGACGAGGCCGACCGCCGCGAGCCGGTCGAACGCGGCCGCGACCGGGTCCGCGGCCGGCGTCGGCCCGGGGTCCGGGAGGCGCTCGGCGGCCGCGGACAGCACCGTCGCCTGCGCCTCCGGATCGAGGTGGCGGTCGAGCGCTATCGCCGTCGCTTCGAGCAGGCAGAGACAGAGGTCGTCGGGGTCGGAGAGCCGTTCCGCGAACGCGAAGTACGCGTCCATCACCGCCGACTCGACGCGGTCGTGGCCCGCCGCGGAAAGCGCTTCGAACGCCGCCGCCGCCGCGGCGTGACAGAACTCGACGCGGTCGCGGCGCGGGCCCCGTCCGGGCGGTCCGGACCGGGTCGGTGCGTCTGGGTGCGGATCCGCGTCGCCATCGAGGGCGCTCCCGTCGCTGCCCTCGGCGTCGCGGTCGCCCTCGGCGGGACGGTCGTCGACGGCCTCCACCACGCGGTCGGTCAGCTCGTCGGCCGCGCCGACGTCGAGGTCGGGGACAAATCGGTCGAGGCCCGGGTCCCCGGTCGCCGTCCCGGTCGTCGGCTCCGCGAACTCCTGTCTGACGATCACGTCGTAGAAGGGGAGTTCGGGGTCGTACCGACGGAGCGTGTCGCGGTACTGCTCCGTCGCCCGGGCCGCCGCGCGGGCTGTCTCGCGGCCCTCGAAGCGCAGCCCCGCGGCCGGGACCGGCCGGTCGCCGTACCGCGCGCAGACGAGCGAGAACTCGCCGTCCTCGCCCGCGAGCGATTCGATGTGGTCCGCGATGTCGAGCAGCGTCGTTCCGATCACGGCCGTGTCCTCGGTATCGGGTCGGTCACTCCTCTAGGCTCGGGTGCGTCTCCTGTGGGTCCGGGTGCGGTTCGGCGAACCGGTCGCGCGTCGCGTCGAGCGCGGCCGACTCCCGCGCCTCGCGCTCGGCGGCGGCGATCTCCTCGCAGCCCGGCGGCACGTCGCGGTCGCGGTCGGTGAAGTACCCCTCGGGCGCGACCCAGTCGTGGTAGAACGGCTCGTCGGACTCCTCCAACAGCGTCACGGCGACCTCCGCGCCGTGGCCCGCGCACACCGCTGCCTGGTGGGGTTTGCGGGCGAGCCGTCCCGCGGCGTACAGCCCGTCGACGCCGGTCCGCCCGCGCTCGTCGGCGTCGACGTACGCCTTCCCGCGGTCGACGATATCGACGCCGTCGAGCTCCGTCAGATACCCCACCTCGTTCTTCGTCGCCGCGACGACCCGTCGGGCACCGATCCGGTCGCCCTCGTCGGTGGTCACGGCGAAGCGGGCGCCGTTCGCCGCGTCTCCGTCGTCGGCCGTGTCGGGGTCCCCGTCGGCGAGCGAGACCCGCGTGACCCGGGCGTCGAGCCGGTCCGCGCCGGCGGTCTCCGCCTGCTCGCCGAGCAGGTCCAGCAGGCGGCGCGGGTCGACGCCGAGCGGGAAGCCGGGGAAGTTCTCTAGGCGCGCGTTCCGGCGGGGGATCGACCCGCCCGGGTCGACGACGAGCGTGTCGAGCCCCTGCCGAGCGGTGTACACGGCCGCAGAGAGCCCGGCGACGCCGCCGCCGACGACGACCGCGTCGCGCTCGCGCGGGCGCTCGTCGGTCGGGCCGTCCGGGCCCTCGGCCGCTCCGGTCGCGCCCGCCGTCATCGCCCGCTCACCCGTCCACGTCCGAAGGCGTCGCCGGTCCGATTGCGGTTCGAGTCCATACCCGTTGACGCCGCCGCGACGAGATACGGCCTTCGGTCGCGGGTCGCGTCGCCGACGCGACCCGAGCGGGCCGAGGCGTCGATCGGGCGCGCCGGAGCGGCCGACGATCCCGCGGTCATCGGCGAACTCGGACCGGCCGCTCCGCGGCGATGAAGGGCTCGTCGCGGTCGGTCGCCGCGAACGCGATCCCGCCGCACTCGCCGCGCTCGACGCGCCACGTCGGCAGCGCGGGCACGTCGTAGTCGGTCGGGTCGCCGTACGTCGCCGCGACGGTCCACTCGCGGGCGCGCATCTACAGCTCTCCGTTGATCGCGTCGGCCACCCGTTGCCGGTCGAACAGCCGCTCGCCTTCGGGGATCTCCGGGTACGGGCCCTCCTCGTAGCGGGGCCACGCGCCGAACGCGTCGGGGTACAGCTGCTTCGCGGTCATCTCCAGCTGGAAGAGGTTCAGGATCGGTCCCTGATACCGCGCGCCCTGCGGGTGGATCCGGTCGTTCTTCACCGCGGTGACCTCCGAGCCGACGGGGTCCTCCTCGAAGGCGGCCCGCCGCCCGGCCATGTCGGTTCCGGGCTCGAAGCCGCCGAGGTAGAGGATCACGTCGGGGTCGGCTTCCAGTATCGTCTCGAAGTCGACGACCGTGCCGGACTCGACGCTCCCTCCGAAGGCGTCGCGCGGCCCGAGCGGGCGCGTGTGCGACGTGAGGAAGCCGGGGTTGCTCAGCGTGTACGCGTAGATCTGCTCGATGTCGGCGGCCGCGACCATGATCGCGGTCGGGCGCTCCGACTCCGGCGGGAGCCCATCGTCGATCGTCGCGAGGAGCTCCTCGCGGACGGCCGCGAGCGCCTCGTAGCGCTCGCGCTCGCGGAACGCCTCCGCGACGATTTCGAACTGCTCCCAGAGGCCGTAGTACTGGTACCCGTCGGCCCACTCGCCCGTCGGCTCCTGGTGGCGGTCGGAGAGGGAGTTGCCGAACCACGGCGAGACGCGCTCGGCGATCTCGTCGACGTCCTCGCGGCTCCACGCGTCCTGCCGGGTGATCCACGCCGGGTCGGCGAGGTGGACGTCGCTGTCGAGTTCGTACAGCTTCTCCTTGTCGGGCTGCCACGAGGAGTAGAGCCCCGACCAGTCGAGCGAGACGCCGGGGAGCCGCTCGACGAACTGGTTCCAGAGCCCGTTGTAGTAGTCCGGCGCGTGCATCGCGGTGAGCCCGTCGCTCCGTCCGAGGGCGAACGCCATGCCCGCGTGGTGAGTGAGCCGCGTGAACACCGTCTCGGGCGGCGACTCGAACGTCACCTCGCCGGTCGGCGAGATCGACGCGGCGTAGCTCTCGTCGCCGCCGTCGGACCCCGACGGATCGGACTCCGCGCCGCCGCCGGCACAGCCGGCGAGTAGTCCGCCGAGGGCGACCGTCCCGCCGTACTTCGCGAACGCTCTCCGGGTGTGTCCGTCGACTGCCTCGTCGATTCTGCGCATACTTTTAGGCTAGCCTAAACCAATTTAACCGTTCCGATCTTTAGGGCGACCTAAAACCGTGTCGCTCCCCCGCACCGGTTCCGGTCACTCTTCGTGGCGCGCGCGGATCGGCGTGACTCGCGGCCCGCGGTCGGTGCCGACCACGTCGGCGTCGACGCGGAACACCTCGGAGAGCAGGTCCTCCGTGACGACCTCCTCCGGCGGGCCGCGCGCCCGGACTTCCCCGCCCTTGAGCGCGACCACGCGGTCGGCGAGCCGCGCGGCCTGCTCGATGTCGTGGAGGACGACGACCACGGTGACATCGCTCTCGTCGCGGAGCGTCTCGATTACCTCCATCACCTCCATCTGGTGGTGAAGGTCGAGGAACGTCGTCGGCTCGTCCAAGAGGAGCACGTCGGTGTCCTGCGCCAACGCCATCGCGATCCACGCCAACTGCCGCTGCCCGCCGCTCAGGCTCCCAACCTCGCGGTCGCGCAGGTGGCCGCAGCCCGTCAGGTCGATTGCGCGCTCGACCGCGCGAGCGTCCTCCTCGGTCGTCCGCTCGAAGAACCCCCGGTGCGGGTAGCGACCGTGGTACACGAGGTCCTCGACGGTGATGCTCTCGGGCGACGTGCGCTCCTGCGAGAGCAGCCCGAGCCGCTTCGCGAGCGGCTTCGCGTCCATCGACTGGACGTCGCGCCCGTCGAGCAGGACCGAGCCGTCGTCGGGCGCTATCTGGTCCGCCAACCCCTTCAGGAGGGTGCTCTTCCCGGAGCCGTTCGGCCCGACGAGCGCCGTCACCGCGCCCGGCTCGGCCGCGATCGACTCGCCGTCGATCACCGGCTCCGGGGCGGTCGGGTAGCCCACCACGAGGTCCTCGGCGTTGAGGTCGCTCGCGTCGGTCGCGTCGCCGGCTCCGGTCGGTCCGGTCGCGTCACCGGCCCCTGTCTGTCCGGTCCCGTCGCGCGGGCCGTTCGCGCCGCGCGTTTCGGTCTTGCCGCTCGATCCCTCCGGTTCGGTCGCGTTCGCACGGAATATGGACACTCAGAGCTCACCCACGTTCTGCCGCCGCCGCATCAGATACAGGAAGTACGGGCCGCCGACCAGCCCGGTGACGATCCCCACCGGGATCTGTGCGTCCGCGCCGGTTAGGACGCTCACCCCGAGGCGCGCGCCGACGTCGGCGCCGACCATCAGCGCCGGGCCGACGAACAGGCAGCCGACGATCACCCGCTTGTAATCGCTGCCGACGAGGTTCCGGACCACGTGCGGGACGATGAGGCCGACGAAGCTCACGATCCCCGCTACCGCGATGCTGGCGGCGGCCGCCAGCACGGCGACGCCGGAGAGCGCGAACCGGACCCGCTCGATCGACATCCCCAGCGACTTCGCCGTCTGCTCGCCGAGGAGGAGGAGGTTCAGCTGCCGCGAGCCGACGAGCGACAGCACGACCGCCACGAGCGTCCACGGGAGCGCGGTCCGGACCTGCTCCCAGTCGGTCCCCGTCAGCGACCCCGTCGTCCACTGGATCGCCGACTGGACGACGCCGATGTCGTCGGCGAAAAAGAACAGCCCCGTCTGGAGGCTGTTGAAGACGGTCCCGACGATGACGCCCGCGAGCACGAGCCGGACCGGGCTCGTCCCGTTCTTCCACGCGATAGCGTAGACGATCAGGAACGCGACCGATCCGCCGAGCGCCGCGATCAGCGGGAGGAACGCCGAGAGCCCGCCGAACACGACGAGCGTGAGCAGGATGGTCAGCCCGGCGCCCGAGGAGACGCCGAGGATGAACGGGCTCGCGAGTTCGTTGCGCGTCACCGCCTGGAAGATGGCGCCGGAGACGGCGAGGTTCATCCCGACGACGACGGCGACGAGTACTCGCGGCAGGCGGATGCTCCAGACGACGAGCGTCTCGCGCGCGAGCTCCGGCAGCTCGCCCCGGAACCCCGTGACCGCCCGCATCGGCTCCTCGCCGAGGAGGAAGTTGAGGAACCACCGCGGGTCGAGCAGGACGGCCGGGTCGAGGACGGCCCGCCACGCCTGCCCGACCGTCATCGAGTATGCCCCGAAGCTCACCTGAACGAGCCCCGCGAGGACGACTATGAAGAGGCTCACCGCGGCCACGGTCGCGAGCCGCGGCTCGAAGAGCCACCCGAGCCGACCGCGCCCGCCCGGTCGACTCGCGGTCGACTCGCCGCTGACCGCCCGACCCTCGCCCTCCGTCACCCGCCCGCCGTCGGTCCGCGACCCCTCACTGCTCATCGCGGGCCTCCGTCGGCTCGCGGCGCGTCGACCCGTCGCCGCCCGCGTACGCCGCGACCGCCCCGTCGTCCAGCGCGTCGAGCAGCGCGGCGGGCCCGTGTGCGTCGACGACCGCCTCGGGGTCGAGTCGCTCGGCGAGCGCGCGGTGACCGGCCGCGGCGCGCGCGGCCGCCTCGTCCGCGTCGACGTACGCCGACAGGGCGTCGTCGACCGCGGCCTCGCGGACGCGCGCGAACCGCTCGGAGTCGGGGTCGACCGGGCCGTCGGCGTGGGTCTCGTCGAACCACTCGACCCAGCGCTCCCGGTCGGTCCACTCGCCCTCGCGCTCGGCCTCGCGGCGGACCCAGTCGACGCCCTCGGCCGCCGCCGGCCACCAACCGTCGTCGATCCGGGCGTCGGCGACCACCCGCTTGCCGACCCGCGCGCCCCGGCCCGCGGCCGTGACCGCCTGCCGGTCCGCGTCCGACGGAGACGCGACGTACAGCCCCTCGACCGGCGTCTTCCCGTCTCGGTCCGCGTACTCCCGGTCGAAGTCCTCGCGCGTCTCGCCGTCGCGATCGCGTGCCTCGAACATCGCGCCGTCCTCGTCGAGCCCGCGGAGGTACTCGCCGTCGTAGCGCGTCGCCGCGACCACCCGGCGGGCGGTGACCGGGTCGCCCTCCTGCGGGGTCACGACGAACCGAGGCGCGTCGCCCTCGGGGGGCTCTCCGGGCCCGCCGTCGGTCGCCCGCTCGACGGTCTCGACGAGGTCGTCGACGACCGCACAGCCCGCCCGCTCGGCCTGCTCGCGCATAAGGTCGGAGAGGGTTCCGACGTCGACGCCGGCCGGGAAGCCGGGGTAGTTCTCGAGGTGCGCGCACCGCGCGAGCGACGACCGGCCGCGGTCGAAGACGGTCACGTCGAGGCCGTCGCGCGCGGCGAACACCGCGGCGGCGCAGCCGGCCGGCCCACAGCCGACCACGACGACGTCGCGGTCGGCGGCCTCGGGCTCGGCGGGGCCGCTCATTCGCCCCCTCCGGCGACGATCGAGGCGACCTCGCCGCGGTCGAACAGCTGTTCGTCGGCGGGGATCTCCGGGTAGTCGTCGCCGCGTTCGTACGTCGGCCACTCACCGAACCGCTCCGGGAACAGCTGTTTCGCGGTCATCTCCAGCTGGAACAGGTTCATGATCGGGCCCTGAACCGGATCGCCGGAGGGGTAGAAGCGGTCGTTCGCTATCGCGGAGAGGTCGCCGGCGACCGGGTGGTCCGACAGCTCCTCGCGGACAGCGCCCACGTCGTAGTAAGAGGCGATCCCGTACTGGTGGAGGACGACGTCGGGGTCGACCTCCAGCAGTCGCTCGTGGTCGTATGCCGTCTCGTAGGTGACGTCGTCGCCGGCGAACGCGTCGGGCACGTCGAACGGACGCACGTGCGCGTTCGCGAACCCCGGCTCGTCGGTCCGCGAGGGGTAGTATGTCCCGTCCATGTAGATGAGCGTCGCGACGGTCGGCCGCTCCTCGGCCGGGGGGAGGTCGCTCCGGATCGTCTCGATCAGGTCCTCGCGGACCGCGTCGAGCGCGGCGAAGCGTTCCGACTCTCGGAACGCGGCGGCGACCCGCTCGCCGATCTCGGGGAGGGTGTAGTACTCGTACCGGTCGCGGTACGCCTCGGGCGGCGCGGCGTGCCGGCGGCTGTAGCTGTTTCCGAACCACGGCCCGACGCGCTCCCGGACCTCGGCCACGTCCTCCTCGTCCCAGCCGTCGAAGGAGGCGAACAGCGCCGGGTCGGCCAGGTGGAGGTCGGAGTCGAGCTCGTAGAGGAGCTCGCGGTCGACCGAGATGCCCCCGCCCGAACCGGAGTTGAGCTGCGTGATCCCCTCGCGATCGAAGGAGACGCCGTCGAGGTTCGCGTAGTAGGCGTCGAGCGTGTTCCCGCCCGCGTCGGCGTCGAACCCGAGAGAGTTCACCGCCCCGCCGTGGCCGAGCGCCACGGCGAGGTCGGCGTACAGCAGGCTGTACACCGACACGCTCTCGGGGACCGCGTCGAACTCGACCTCGCCCACCGGGGCCATCGCGGCCGTGTACGTGTCCGGCGAGTCGCCGCCGGAGCCTCCGTCCGCGGAACCGGCCTCATTCTCGGACCCGCTCGGCGTCGTCTCCCTCCCGCTACACCCGGCGAGGAGCCCCGCGCCGGCGACGGCGCCGCAGTACCTGATCGCGTCGCGTCGCGTGCCGGTGAGTCGGTCCGCGTCTGGTTGCATACGATTTAGGCCACCCTAAAGGATTAAAGCGGTTTCGAATCTTAGGTATGCCTAAAACCTCGCCAGACGGTCGGCGAGACCCCGCGGACCGGTGCGGACGTGACGAACGGCAGCCGAGCGGGACGAACCGCGGCCAAGCCGGATTTCGTATCGCGCTATCCGCTTTATTCGGCGCCGAACGACCGCACGCTCTCGAACGAGCCGTCGGCGATAGCGGCGGCGATGCCCTCGATGTCGGCCTCTCGCGGCACCTCGTGCGGGTACTTCCGACCGAAGTACCGGACGAGGTTCTCCACGTCGCGTTCGAGGAACTCCCGCGCGTTCTCGTGGTCGACGGGCACCGCCTGCGGCCAGTCGAAGATGGTGATCCCGCTCTCGGCGACCGCGACGTTGTGCTCGGAGGCGTCGGCGTGGATCCAGCCGAGTTCGTGGGCGGTCGCGAGTTCGCGGCAGATCAGATCGAGGACGCCGACCGCCTGCTCGGGGTCGAGCTTCGCGCGCGAAAGTTCGACGCCCGCGAACTTCTCCATCACGATGGCGTGTCGGTTGTGGTCGACCGGCCGGGGGACGGAGACGTCCGGATACAGCGACTCCATCGCCTCGTACTCGCGCTCGGCCGCCTTGCGCGCGGTGTACAGCCATGAGACGTGGTCCCGGTCGGCGGTGTACTCGCGCTCGCGGTTCACCTCGCGGAAGTTGGTGTACCCCTCGCGGTGGTACTTCAGGGCGAGCGGCCGGAACGACTGCGCCTCGTACACGTCGCCCTCCTTGCCGAGCCCGAGCGGCGCCCCCACACCGTCTATCGTCTCCCGCTCCGCGAACGTCCGGAGCGCCAGGGCGTCGTACCCCTCGAAGGTGAGCTGGTACCCCTCGTACTGGATCGTCTTCCGCTCGATCAGCTCGCGGTCGAGGCAGCGGTCGATGCGGTAGTCGACCTCCTCGCGCGTCAGGTCGGCGTAGTCCGGGAGCTTGTCGCGACGGACCCACTCCGAGAAGCGCATCCCCTGCTCGACGCCCGAGAGAAGGTAGAAGTCCTCGGGGTCGAGGTCGGCCATGTCGCCGGCGACGTTTCGCACCATACGCGCCCCTACTCCGGCGATTCGTAAAAGGGGCGCGCGTTCGACGACATCCACTGGTATAGCGTATATCGCGATATCGAATTTCGTTCGGGCCGACCGCTGGGCCGAGCGCAACCGCTTTCGGAGCGGCGGCCGACGGTGTCGACATGACCGCGCCCGCCGTCGACTGGCGGCTGATCCGCGAGGAGACCCGCCCTGGCCCAATGCAGATGGCGTTAGACGAGGTTGCCGCCGAGACCGCCGCGGCCGGCGGCCCCGCCACGCTCCGCACCTACCGCTGGGAGCCGAGCTGTCTCACCCTCGGCCGCCACCAAGACCCGGAGACGGTCGACTGGAGATTCTGCGAGCGCGAGGGGATCGACGCAACGCGCCGGCAGACCGGCGGCGGCGGCATCTACCACGACGAAACGGGTGATATCGCCTACTCTATCGCGGTCCCCGCGGAGACGGTGCCGGGCGAACTGCTCGACTGCTACCACCTTCTTTGCGAGCCGGTCCTCGACGCCTTCGACCGGCTCGGCGTCGACGCGGACTACGTCGACGAGTCGGTGCCGGAACTGTATCACCCCGCCTGCTACCTCCGCGAGCTCCACCCGGCACACGACGTGGTGGCCCCGGGACCGGAGGGCGACGAGCTCCGCAAGATCGCCGGAAACGCGCAGTACCGCAAGCGGGAGGCGGTGATCCAGCACGGGTCGTTGACCTTCTCGGTCGACGCGCCGCGGCACCTCGGCGTCTTCGCCGATCCGTCGGTGACTCCCGAGGCGTTCCGAGACCGGGTCGTCGGGATGGACGAACTGGTCGATGTCGACCGCGCGGCCGCGGTGGCGACCGTCGAGGCGGCGCTGGCCGACTGGGCGGACGCGACTCCGGGAGCGACGGTCGACGCGGACGGGTCGTGGGCCGACGACGAACTGGAGCGGGCCGAGGAAATCGCCGCGGAGAAGTACCGGAACGAGGAATGGGCCCGGACGCGACCCGGGGGCGGCGCGTAAGATGCGGAAAGCGGGGAGCGGCGGCAAGACGTGGAAAGCGGGGAGCGGCGGTAAGACGTGGAAATCGGGGAGCGGCGGCGGGTGACGGCGGGGACGACCGCGAACGACCGCGGACCGCCCGGTTCCGAAGGGGCTTTTTCGACCGCCCCCGTGTGATCGGTATGAGTCTCAAGGTCGGCGCGCACGTCTCCATCGCCGGCGGCGTGGACAACGCCGTGGCGAACCAGGTCGAGGTCGGCGGCAACTGTGGACAGATCTTCACCCACTCGCCGCAGGTGTGGCAGGACCCGGACATCGGCGACGAGGAGGCCGAACGGTTCCGCGAGGGGACCGAACGCGACTTGGAGGGGCCGTGGGTGATCCACACCTCCTACCTCGTGAACCTCTGTACGCCGAAGGAGGGGCTCCGTGAGAAGTCGCTCGACTCGATGCAAAAAGAGGTCGACGCGGCCGACAAGCTGGGCATCCCGTACGTGAACGTCCACCTCGGCGCGCACACGGGGGCCGGCGTCGAGGGCGGCCTCGATAACGCCGCGTCGGTGATAGACGACCTCGACGTGCCCGACGGCGTGACGATCCTGATCGAGAGCGACGCGGGCGCGGGAACGAAACTCGGCGGCGAGTTCGAGCACCTCGCGGGGGTCATCGACCGCACCGAGACCGACATCGATGTCTGCGTCGACACCGCACACGCGTTCGCGGCGGGCTACGACCTCTCGACGCCCGAGGCGGTCGACCAGACGATCGGCGAGTTCGACGACGTGGTCGGGTTAGAACACTTGGAGTACGTCCACCTCAACGACTCGAAACACGAGTGCGGCACCAACAAGGACGAACACGCCCACATCGGCGAGGGGCACATCGGCGAGGCGGGGATGGAGCGGTTCCTCAACCACCCCGATCTGGCGGACGTGCCGCTCGCGCTGGAGACGCCGACCGAGGACGGAAAGAGCTTCGCGTGGAACATCGACCGAGTGCGCGAACTCCGGCGCGACTGAGGCACCGCGACCGAGACGCCGCCGTCTCCGCGGACGCCGTCCGTCCGACGCAGTTTTAAGTTATCTCGCGGGCGATCCGCGGGCATGTCCACCACGAGAGCGCTGCTGGTCGGCCGTCGCCGCGGCCGCGCGGTCGGACTGGTGGTCGGATTCGCCGGGGTCGTGGCCCTCGTGCTCGTCGCCGCCTTCGTCGCCGAGTCAGTCGGCGCGACGACGGCGGCCGCGCTGACCGACCGGCTCCTCCCGCCGTTAGTGTTCTACGCGCCCGGGCCGCTGGCCGCCGCCGGGGCGTACGCGCGCTGCGGGGGGCCGGCCTGTCTGACCGTCGGCGTCGTGCCGGCGGTCGTCCTCGGGGGGTTCGTCCTCGTCGGGACGGTGGTCGGCGTCCCCGGCGTCAACGGCGGGAACCCGGCGCTCGGCGACGTGACGGTGAGCTTCGCCGCGATCGGGCTGAGCAGCGCGTTTGTCGGCTACTGCGCCGGGGTGACCGCCGTCCTCGCCGCCGACATGCTGGGATTCGGCGGCCACGGCAGCGGAGGGGAGACGGACGGCGGCGAGGGGGACGCCGACGAGCCGTGACGGCCCGACCGGGAATCGAGCGGCGGTCGATCTCCGGACGTTTATTTTCGCCCGCGCCGAAGCGGGGGCGTGCGACGCTTCTCCGCCGAGTACCTCGAACACACCCGCCGCGGGATGTGGGAGGACGGTCGCGACGCGCTCGCCGACTTGGAGCTATCGAGCCGCGAGCGCGTCCTCGATGTCGGCTGCGGTACCGGAGAACTGACCCGCGTGCTGGCCGCGGAAACGGACGCGGACGTACTCGGCGTCGACGCGGACCGAGAGCTCCTCTCGGTCGCCCGCGAGGAGAGCGACGGCCGGATCGGCTACCTCGCGGGCGACGCCACGCGGCTCCCGGTCGGTGACGACGCGGTCGACCTGGCCGCCTGTCAGGCCCTGCTGATCAACCTCCCGGACCCGACCGCCGCGGTCCGAGAGCTCGCCCGCGCCTCCGGGGACCTCGTCGCCGCGGTCGAGCCGGACAACGCCGACGTGCGGGTGGCCTCGACGGTCGACGCCGAGGAGCGACTGGAGCGCGAGGCCCGCGAGGCGTACGTCGACGGGGTGGACACCGACGTGGCGCTCGGCGACCGGGTCCGCGAGGCGTTCGACGCGGCGGGACTCGTCGACGTGCGCACTCGGCGCTACGTCCACGAGAAGCGGACCGAGCCGCCGTACGCCGAGGCCGCGCTGCGGTCGGCGGCGCGGAAGGCCTCCGGCGCGGGGCTGGCCGACCACCGCGACGAGTTGGTGGCCGCGACCTCCGAGCGCGCGTACGACGACCTCCGCGGGCGCTGGCGCGAGATGGGCCGCGAGGTCGTCGACGCCATCGGCGCCGCGGAGTACGAACGCGTCGAGTACGTCCCGTTCGACGTGACGGTCGGACGAGTGAGCTGAGAGAAAGAGGAAACCAGAACCGACGCCGACGGGCGGTTGTTTATAAGTCAGAGAGGCTGACTCCGAATTTGATATATAAATGAACGGTAGCAGATCGGCGGCCGACACCGCCAAAGCCCCAGCCGTCCGGGTATAAATGACTGGTTGTAGATCGGCGGCGAACTCCTCCAAAGCCCCAGCCGCGAGGGCTCGCGCGGCTCGTTGCGCTCCTCGCTCGCGCGGCTCGTTGCGCTCCTCGCTCGCGCGGCTCGTTGCGCTCCTCGCTCGCGTTGCTCGCTGCGGTGCGTACTGCGCCGTGCTTCGCCCTCGCGACTGCCACTTTGAGTCCCGCCCCGCACCGCGCCTCACGCCTCCCCAGCCTCGTCGGCCGGCCTCCGCTTCGCTCCGGCCGGCCGACTCCCTCGCGCGTGCTGTCTCGCGGCCGCCGAGGGCGGCCGCTCGGAGGCGCGCGCCACCGCACCGGGTTCGATTTATAAATAGCGTCGCGGTGCGTCCGCCTTACACCATGTCGCCGCGAACCGAGGCGCCCTCCTGCTCTGTGCGCTGTCGTTTCAACACGTCCGCGGCCTCGGTCGCGGCCTCCTCGTCGGCGCCGAGCATCCCGAGCGCGGCGGGTAGCGTCGGCATCGCGAGCGAGGCCTCGCGGAGGCGGTCGAAGGCCTCGTCGTCGCGCTCCCCGTCGACCCACAGGCAGACCCCGCGGGGGTCGAGCACCTCCTCGTAGGCGTCCCGGGCGAGCGCGCCCTTCAGGCGCTGCCGGACGTTGTCCTCGAAGCCCGCGTTACACACCTCCAAGTGGATCGGCTCGTCGTCGTCAAGGAGTTCGGCCGCGAGGCACTTCTCGGGTGCGGCGTACCCGTTGTCGCTCGTCCGCACGCGGTCCGGGTGCGCCTCGGCCCACTCGGCGTCGACGGTGGTGCCGACGCCCTTCACGCCGTACTCGGCCTCGAACGCCGCGGCCGCGTCGCCGTCGCCGCCCATGATCACGTCCTTGGTGAGATAGACGTCGAGCCGGTCGACCGGGTCGAGTCCGAGCGCCACGTCGCCGAACGCCCACACCTCGCGGACGGGCACCGGCATCGGTTCGCCCGCGACGCGGTCGACGAGCGACTCCAGACGGTCGACGGCCCCTTCGCGTTCCATTGGCGACGACTACGCGTCGGGCGGGCAAACCGGTTACGCTCGGCGGGGCGGTCAGATCTCGTCGAGCCGCGCCGCCACGTCGTCCCAGTGCCCCCCTTTCCAGAACCACTGGCCGCACTCGGTGCAGCGCCACCCCGGGCGCTCCGACCCTACGTCGTCCGGGACGTACTCCGGACGGTCGGCCGACGGGTCGCCGACTTCGAGCGAGTCGACGCGCTCGACGGGCCCGTTACACGAGCCGCACCGCGTCGGCTCGTCGGCGAGTTCGACGCGGAGACCGGCGGCGGCGAGTTCCCGGAGCTGGTCGAGCACGTCGCGCTCGGCGAGGAGGACGGCGTCGACGGCGGGGTCGCCGCGGGGGGCGCGGTCCGCGAGGTCGTGGTCCCGAGTGAGGAGGACGCGGTCCTCGGCGGCCGCGACCTCGCGGAGCCGGTCGTCGGCCTCGATCCCCCGGTCGAGCGCGTAGGCGGCGTCGTACCCGCAGAGCCGGAGGTAGGTGGCGAGCTTCCCGCACATCACGTCGAGCAGGACCGGCGGGCGGTCGGCGGCCGAGGGGGCGCTCCCGTCCCGGTCCGTCATCTACAGCAGGAACGACCGGAGCCCGTCGAGCGAGCGCGCGTTGAGCACGTCGGCGGCCCGCGCCCACCCCCGCCGCGCGGTGTGGACGCCGTACCGCGCGTTGTCGAGTTCGCGCGGGGCGTGCGCGTCGGTGTTGACGGCGATCGTCGCGCCCGCCTCGACCGCGGCCCGGACGAACTCGCCGTCGGCGTCGAGCCGGGCGGGGTTCGCGTTCACCTCGATGGCGGTGCCCGACGCGGACGCCGCCTCGGCGACCGCCTCCACGTCCGGGTCGAGCCCCGGTCGCTCGTTGATCAACCGGCCGGTCGGGTGGCCGAGCACGTCGACGTGAGGGTGCTCGACCGCCCGGACCAGTCGCTCGGTGGCCGCCTCGGCGTCCTGCCCGAGCGCGGCGTGCGGCGACGCGACGACCAAGTCGAGGGCGGCGAGCGTCTCGTCGTCGGTCGAGAGGTCGCCGCCGGCGTCGATGTTCGCCTCGATCCCGTGGAGGAGCGGGATATCGACTTCGTCGGCCGCCTCGGCGACCGCCGCGGCCTGCGCCTCGATGTCGGACTCGTCGAGCCCGACGCCGCCCACCATTCCCGGTCCGGTCGCGTGGTCGGTGACGACGTGGTAGTCGTAGCCGCGTTCTTCGGCCGCCGCGGCCATCTCGGCGATCGAGAAACCGCCGTCGGACCAGTCGGTGTGGGTGTGGAGGTCGCCGCGGAGCTCGTCCGGGCCGACGAGCGGCGGCAGGCGACCCTCGGCGGCGGCCTCGACCTCGCCGCGGTCCTCCCGGAGCTCCGGCGGGACCGGGTCCATGTCGAGCGCGCGGTAGACCTCGTCCTCGCTCTCCCCCGCGATGCGCTCGCCGGCACGCGTCGCGTCGGCCTCCGCGCCGTCCGCGGCGGCTCCGTCGGCCGCCTCGCCTTCCGCGTCGTCGTCGGCCGCCTCGCCCTCCGCGTCGCTCACGTCGAAGAGCCCGTACTCGTTCAGCTTGCGCCCGCGGTCGATCGCGCGGTTGCGGACGGCGACGTTGTGTGCCCGCGACCCGGTGAAGTATTGGAGCGCGGCGCCGAACTCGTCGGGGTCGACGATCCGGAGGTCGACGCGGGTGCCGTCCGCGCGCACGCTCGCCTTCCCGGTGCCCGCCTCGATCGTCGCGTCCGCGGCCTCCCAGTCGGTGAACGCCTCGACGATTGGATCGCGCTCCTCGCTGGCGACGAGCAGGTCGATGTCCCCGATCGTCGGCTTCCACCGCCGGATCGAGCCGCACACCTCGACCGACTCGACGGCGTCGCGGTCGGCGAGGTACGCGAGCGCGTCGTCCGCGACCGGCCGGGCGTCGCCGAGGCGGGTCCGCTCGCGGGCCTCGCGCGCGAACGGGATGTTGTCGAGGATGTTCTCCTCCGTCTTGGCCCCGAAGCCGGAGACCTCCCGGATCTCCTCCGCCTCGGCGGCGGTCTCCAGCTCGTCGAGGTCGCTGATCCCGAGCGCGTCGTACAGCGAGCCGACCGTCTTCGGCCCGACGCCCTCCACCGCGGTCACCCCGGCCATGTCGACGGGCAGCTCCTCGCGGAGCTCGGTTAATTCTCCGATCTCGCCGGTCTCGACGTACTCGACGATCTTCGCGGCGATGGCGTCGCCGACGCGGTCGATCTCGGCGACCGCGTCCTCGCTGTCGGCCGCGAGCCCCTCGATCGGCGCCGGGTGGTCGCGGACGTTCTCGGCCGCCCGTCGGTAGGCGGTCGGTTTGTACTCGACGCCCGTCGCCTCGAGGAGGTCGGCGAACTCCTCCAACCGCGTCGCGACCTCGTCGTTCCGGCTCATCACGCGACCGTTCGGCGGGACGGCACTTATACCGCCGGGCGAACGCCCGCGATCGGCGCCGTCCGCGGGCCACGTCGACCGGTCGCTTATTCCGACCGAGACCGAACCCGGTAGTATGTCGAGCGACCACGGCGGCGCCGACGGCACGGCGGACCGAAACGTCCTCGGGGGCGAACTGGCCCCCTGCGGCCGCGACCCGACGACCGGCTACCTGCGGGACGGACACTGTCGCGACGTGGACGGCGACGCCGGCGAGCACACGCTCTGTGCGGTCGTCACGGCCGAGTTCCTTCGGTACAGCCGCGACCGCGGCAACGACCTGATCACGCCCCGCCCCGAGTTCGAGTTCCCCGGGCTGGAGCCGGGCGACCGCTGGTGCCTCTGCGTCGGCCGGTGGCTGGAGGCCGCCGAGGCGGGCGTCGCCCCGCCGGTCGTCCTCGAAGCGACGGACGAGTCCGTGCTGCGCGCGGTCGATCCCGACCGACTCCGCGAGCACGAGTTCGACCCGGCGGCGTTCGATCCCGGAACGCTCGACTGAGGTGGGCGCGCGCCGGGGCGGCGTTCGGAGGCGACCCCGGAGGCTTTTTCGCCCCGGCCCGGGACTCCGAGACATGGCCGAGACGGGCGACGTGCCGGACGACAGCGTCCGCGAGCGCGCCGATCGGAGCCGCGTCGCGCTGTGGCTCCTGCTCGACGCCGACCGACGGCTCGTCACGGCCGTCATCCTCTCGCTCGTCTTCCTCGGACTGGTGGCGGCCGGAGCCGTCCTGCCCGGCGCCGCCGAGACCCTCCGCGGCGGCGACTCCGTCGACACGCTGTTCCAAGGGCTCCTCACGGCCACGATCACCGGCGTCACGCTCGTGCTCACGCTGAACCAGCTCGTGCTCTCACAGGAGCTCGGCGCCGTCGGCGACCAGCGCGAGCGCATGGACGGCGCGATGGCGTTCCGGGACGACGCGGCGGCCGTCCTCGGCGAGCCGGTCAGCCCCGCCGAGCCGGCGGTGTTCCTCGGCGCGCTCGTCCGGACGGCGAGCGACCGCGCGACCGCCCTCCGCGAGGCCGTCTCCGGGACGACCGACGCGGAGTTGGCCCGGGCGACCGACGACCTGACCGACGCCGTCGCGGAGAACGCTGCCCGGACGACGGACGGGCTCGACGGGGCTCAGTTCGGCGCGTTCGAGGTGATATCGGCGGTCCTCGACTTCAACTACTCGTGGAAGCTGTTCGCGGCCCGGCGGCTCCGCGAGCGCCACGGCGAGGCGCTGAACGAGACCGCGGCGGCGGCGCTCGACGACCTGATTGAGACGCTGCGGCTGTTCGGCCCCGCCCGTGAACACTTCAAGACGCTGTACTTCCAGTGGGAGCTGATCGACCTCTCGCGGCGGATGCTCGTGTCCGCCGTCCCGGCGCTGCTGACGGCGGCGGCGATGGTCGCCTTCTTCGACGCCGAGCGCTACGCCGGGTCTATCCTCGGCGTCGAGGCCGTCGCGTTCTGGGTGGCGCTCGCAGCCGCCGTCTCGCTCGTCCCGTTCGCGCTGCTTTTAGCCTACATCCTCCGGATCGCGACGGTGACGAAGCGCACCCTCTCAGTCGGCCCGTTCATCCTGCGCGAGACCGACGGCGAGGCGTGAGCGGCCGTCACTCCCTCGACTCGGTCAGCCAGAGCCCGGCTGCGACGGCCGCCGCGACCCCCATCGACACGGCCAGCAGCGCGAACGCCGGGCGGAACCCGGCGGCGTCGGCCACGACGCCGACCGCGCTCGGCGCGAGCGCGCCGGCCCCCATGAGCAGCGTCCGGACCACGCCGAGGCCGCCGCCGGCGAGCCGCTCGGGGAGCAGCTCCATCAGGTAGGCGCCCCGGACCGGGCGGAAGCCGTGCGACCCGAGGCCGAAGGCGGCGACGACCGCGCCGGCCGCGAGCGCGCCGCCGCCGAGCGCGGGGAGCGAGACGAGGGCGACGAGCGTCGCGGCCGCCAGCCCGAGCGTGGCGACCATCACGGGGAAGCGGCCGACGCGGTCAGAGAGATCGCCGGTGACGAGCTGGACGAGCGTCATCGCGAACACGAGCGAGTACAGCAGGCTCGCCGTCGGGCTCGTGAGCTCGACCGCCTCGGAGAGGTACAGCGGCAGGAACGCGACGAGGCCGTTGTAGGCGAACGAGAAGCCGACCGTCACGAGGACGAACGCCGCGAACCGGGCGTCCCCGAACAGCCGGAGGTAGTCGCGCGCCCCCGGATCGCCGCCGTCGTCGCCCTCGTCCGCCGCCCCCGTCGCCGCCGGGGACCCGGCGAGCCGGACCGCGGCGACGGCCGCGAGCGCGACGGCGAGCGTCCCGGTGAGCAGGAAGGGGGCGCGCCAGTCGGCGCCGGGCAGGCGCGCGAGGACGGCCGCGAGCGCGGGCGGCGCCGAGAGGACGGCGACGACGACCGCGGGCGCGGCGACCCCGCCCATCGCGCCGAGCGTGTCGTGCGCGCCGAGCATCCGCCCGGTGCGAGCGGGGTACACGCGGGCGATCAGCCGCACCGAGACGGTCTTGTGGACGCCCGTCCCCGCGCCGATGACGAGCATCGCGGCCACCAGCGCGGCGAAGGGGGCGTCGACCACCAACGCGAGCGACCCCGCGCCCGCGACGAGCGCGCCGGCGACGATCACCCGTACCGGACCCACCCGGTCCGCGACCGCACCGCTCGGGAACTGTAACAGCGCGTACACGATCATGAAGCCGGTGAACGCGGTCCCGACGGTCGCGTTGCTCACGCCGTAGGCGCCCCGGATCGACTCGAACAGCGGCGGGAAGAGGTACCGGACGAACTTCCCGAGGAACCAGACGAGCGAGACGAGGAGGAGGGCGTCGTACTCGCCGATTCGACGGGAGCGCATCGGGCGTTCTTGCCCGGTCGACGGCATAAAAGGTCTGAAGCGTCGGGCGGCCCGCGGTCGCGCGGCGTGTGGGCTCCCGTCGCCGCGTTGCGTTCTCTGTACTCGTGCCGCGTTACCTGCCGCCGCGATGGCGAACGCCGGCGCGGGCGCTATCCGCCACCGCCGCCGTACGACCCCTTCTGCGCCTCTAGCTCGCCCTCGCGACGGCCGTCGGCCTCGTCGGCGTCCGACGGCGGTTCGGCGTCTCCCGTCGACCGGCGGACCGCGAGCACCCACCCGAGGCCGTACGCCGCCGTCCCGCAGGCGACGCCGCCAGCCGTCCCGAGGGCGGACGCCCCGGCGAGCCCCGAGAGGACGGCCACCGCCGGACCGCCGAGGAGGGCGTATCCGAGGTTGTCGGTCACCACGTCGCGCACGGTCACGCCGGCCTCAACTCGCCCCCGTCAGAAGTGTTTTGTCGTCGCCCCGACCGGGCGGAGCGGACAGCCGCACGGGAACCGCCTCGCGGCGCCGCTCAGAACGGGCCCTTGCCGCCGCCCATCATGTCGCCGAGGCCGCCGCCCTCGCCGCCCATCTTCTTCATCATGCGCTGCATGTCGCCCTCGCCCATCCCTTGGAACTGGCTGATCGTCTGCTCCATCATCGAGTGCTGTTCGAGCAGCTGCCGGACGGTCTCTTCGTCGGTGCCCGAGCCGCGGGCGATACGCTCCGTGCGCGACTGGCCGACGACGCGCGGGTTCTCGAGCTCCTCCTCCGTCATCGAGTCCATGATGCGCTCGAAGCGGCGCATCCGGTCTTGGGTGACGTCCATCGCGTCGTCCGGGAGCTCGTCCATCATCCCGCCGCCGAGCCCCGGGATCATGTCCATCACCTGGTCGAGCGGCCCCATCTTGTTCATCGCGTCCATCTGCCGTTTCATGTCCTTCAGGGTGAACTCGCCCTGAAGCATGTCCTCGGGGTCCCAGTCTTCGTCCTCCTCCTGGGTCTCCTGCATCGCGCGCTCGACGCGCTCGGAGAGCTGCTTCAGGTCGCCCATGCCGAGCAGCCGGGAGATGAACCCCGACGGCTCGAACCGCTCGATGTCCTGGACCGTCTCGCCGGTCCCGAGGAAGGCGATCGAGGAGTCGGTCTCGTTGACCGCGGTCAGCGCGCCCCCGCCCTTCGCGGTCCCGTCGAGCTTGGTGATCACGACGCCCTCGATGCCGATCGACTCCTCGAACTGTCGGGCCTGCTCCTTCGCGCCCTGCCCGATCGCGGCGTCCAAGACGAGCAGCGAGCGGTCGGGGTCGACGACGCCTTCGATCTCCTCGATCTCCGCGATGAGGTCGTCTTCGAGCGCGTGCCGCCCCGCCGTGTCGACGATGTGAACGTCCGCGTCGGCCGTCTCTTCGAGGCCGGTGCGGGCGATGTCGACCGGGTCGTCGTTGTCGGGGTTCCCGTAGAAGTCGACCTCCGCGCGCTCGCACATCTGCTTCGCCTGGTCGTACGCGCCCGGCCGGAAGGTGTCGGTCTGGACGACCGCGGGCCGGAGCCCCTTCTTCGAGAACCACCACGCCATCTTCGCCGCGGAGGTCGTCTTCCCCGACCCCTGGAGGCCGGCGAGGAGGATCGTCTGGTTTTCTAAGGGGAGCTCGGTCGAGTCGCCGACCAACTCGACCATCTCCTCGTAGACGATCTTGAGGACGTGGTCCTTCGCCGTGGTGCCGCCCGGCGGCTCCTCTTCGAGCGCGCGGGACTTGATCGAGTCCGACAGCTCCATCACGAGGGAGACGTCGACGTCGGCGGACAGCAGGGAGCGCTGGATCTCCTTGACGATCTCCTCGACGTCGCTCTCGGAGAGTCGGGACTTCCCCTGGAGCTTGTCGAGGCTGCTCCGCAGGGACGTGCCGAGGTCGTCGAGTACCATTTGCCGGAGCTAGGCAGGCGACGCGGTAAAGCTTTGTTCGTCGGCGGGCGCTGCGAGGAGGCCGCGTCGAGGGCAGCGACTGGGACCTCGACGGGAGAGAGCGGCTTCGAGAGACGGCGGTGTACCGGTCGTCGCGATCGGACGGGACGGGGAGATACAACTGTGCGAGGGGTTCCACCGGGCGGCGGTCGCGTCCGTGTTCGAACTCGACGAGATTACGGTGAACGTCCTGTGTCGCCACGAGGAGTGGCAACGGATCCGGGACCGGATCGCCTCCGATCCGTCCGCGGCCCGGAGTCAAGAACCGCCGATCGAACCCCGCGAACACCCGGACTTGCGGGACCTCTTTCCGGACGAAACCCGGTAACCGATCACGCGGGAGACACGGTCAGCGACGGTAAGTACGTCGAGTAGAACTCCTCGTCGAAGCTGACCAGTCCGTCGCAGTCGACTGCGGCGTGCGCGCCGATGAGGAAATCGGCGGCGACGTGCTGGCGCGGTGAGAGCGACTTGCCGCACGCCTCGCAGTCGACGGACCGCTTCTCACCGCACGCGGGACACTGGATTCCGTCCGGACGGCGGTCCACGTATTCCCGGAACCGCTCGCCCGCGGCGAAGCGCGCCTCGCGCGAGGGTTCGGTCACGTCGACGCTGAAGTCCGCGAGAAAGCGATCGAGGTCGGCGGCCGATGCGAAGCGGCCGTCGGCCGCGAGTTCGGCGTAGACGACGGGCGCGGCAACGACCGCTCCGTCTCGATACGCGCGCCTGAGCGCCGCCTCGCTTGCGTCAGCGCGTTCGTCGTCGTACAGCAGCCCGAGGAACGCGTTCGTGTCGACCGCCGTCGTCACGGGTCGGCACCCGTCGTCCCGCCGTCGGAACCCTCGTCGGTTTCTGGTGGGCCATCGACCTCTCGCGGGTACTCGCCGCGGAGTCGACGCATCCGCTCCGGCATCGTCTCGTTGCTGTCGGCGCTTCCGCGATGCTTCTCGAAGGGGTCGTCGCCGTCTTCTGTGGTCGTCGCCCGCTTCTGGAGCCGATACTCGGATCCGAGGCGCCCTCAGTCGTCAACGAGCCGCGCGCCCGCGGCGTCGATCCGGCAGGCCTCGGGGTCGTAGCCCGCGTCGGAGAGCCCGGTGCCGAGCGCGAAGACGGTGCGGCCGAGCATCGCCATCGCGGCCTCGCCGCCGGCCGCGTCGACCGCGTCGATCGCCTCGGCCACCTCGGGAACGAGGAGATCAGCCTCGCCGGCGAATCCGCGGGCCGCGTCCATCAGCGTCGGGAGCCGCGGGTCCGCCCGAAGCCGGTCGAGCGCGTCCTCGCCGGCCGCCGAGAGGGCGTCCGTGTCGCCGCCGAGTACCTCCTCGGTCGACAGCTCGCCGAACGTGACGTACTCGACGCGCGCGCTCGCCGGCACACCGTCGAGTTCGCCGACGCCCGGCGCGCCGGGTTCGAGCCGGACCGGGACCCCGCCGCGCGCCTGCGCGACCACGTCGCCGAGGCCGGTCCCGCGGTCGACCTCCGCGGCGTGGGCGACGCGGACGAGCTCGTTCTCGGAGCGCCCCCGGTCGAACGCGTCGTTCGCCGCGAGCGCGGCCCCGAGCGCCGCGGCGCCCGAAACGCCGAAGCCCGCGCCGATCGGGAGGTCGGTCTCGACCGCCACGTCGGCGGCGGTCGCGTCCAGTTCGGCGAGCACGTCGTCGACCGCGCCGATCGAACCGACCTCGCCGTCGATGGTCGTCTCCCCAGCGGCGGCGGCGTCCGCCACCGTGTCCCCGTCGTCCGCCGCCGACACTCGGACCGTCACGCCGTCGGTGAGCGTCACGCCCGCGCCGCGCGACCCGGCGACGGTCGGGTCGTCGTCGCGGTGCGCGCTGAAGAAGGCAGTGACGTGACCCGGGACGAACGCGGTCGCCCGCTGGCTGCTCATGTCGCGGCCGACGACCGGGCCGCGATTAACGGTTGTTATCCGCGACGGGATCCCCGGGGCGTCCGCGCGACGAGAGCGACCGCCCGGCCGCGGTCGCTCGGTGCGACACCGCAGGCCTAAGTACGGGCCGATCGAACCCGGGCCGTATGCGAAGCCAGTTGCGTCCCGTCCTCGCCGCCGTGCTCGCGCTGGTCCTCCCGGGGCTCGGCCACCTCTCGCTGCGCCGGTGGGGCCGGGCGCTGCTGTGGCACCTGACGATCATCGGCGGCGGCGTCGCGCTGTTTGCCCTGTACGACGTCGAACCGGTCGACCCTCTCGCCGACCCCGCGGCGGTGTCGGCCGCGGTCCCCCCGGACGTGGCGCTGCCGATCGCGCTCCTGTCGCTGCTGTCGGCGCTCGACGCGTACCTCGTCGGCCGGACCGTCGTCGCGGAGCGCGAGCGCGCCGCCACCGCCGAGGCGATGCGGCGTCAGGTCGAGCGCGCCGACGGCGACGACGGGGCGGGAGCCGGTCACGCCGCGCCGGTCGCGGCCGTGAGCGGCGGGGACGGCGAGGCCGTCGACGTGACCTGTCCCAACTGCGGCAAGGAGATCGACGCCGACCTCGAATTCTGTCACTGGTGTACCGAGCCGCTCCCGTGGGCAGAGTCGGACTGAGTCGACGGGGCGGTGCGGAGCGCGGCGGTCGTCGGAGACGCGGACCGACCCACCGCTACCGAGGGAGTAATACCGGTCCGGTCCTGGCCTCGTACCGACGAATGACGGGTGAGACGTAGTCGATGATCGAGCAACTCCCGGTCGAGTTCCTCCGGCTCCTCGGCGTCGTCCTCGCCGCCGTGGTCGCCGCGTTCGCCGCGCTGCTACCGGCGTGTGTCGGCCGCGATCGAGTCCGGAGCGTCCTCGCGGACCGCGAACTGCTCCGCGAGCGCGCGCGCAGAATCGCGCCGTACGTCGGCGGACTCGCGCTCGTGCTCGCCGTCAACAAGGGCCTGCTTCGACGGCTGGAAGCGTTCTCGTTCGAGTACGGCTACCGCGCGACGACCGCCATCTACGCTGTGGAGGGCGACCTCGTGGCCGCGATACAGGACGCGATCCCGCGGGCCGCGGTGTACTACTTCGGACCGATATACGTCGTCGGCTACGTCGTGTTGCTCTCGTTCCCGCTCGTGGCGTACGCGTTCGCCCGGAATCTGCGACCGCTGAAGCGACTGATCGCGGCGTACGCGGTCAACTACGCGTTCGCGATCGCCTGCTACGCCGGGGTCGTCGCGTACGGTCCGCGCAGCTACCGCGACGTGCCCGGTGCCGACCAGAGCGCCGCGAGCGTCGAGCCGCTCCTCCTCGACTGGTTCCGCGGCGTGACGCGGCTGACGGCGCGAGTGAACGTCGAGACGAACGTCTTCCCCTCGCTTCACACCGCGCTGTCGGTGACGGTGCTGCTCGCGGCCGTCTTTACCCACGAGGAGTTCCCGCGGTGGACGCCAGTGGCCGCGTTCCTCACCGCGAGCATCGTGGTGGCGACGATGTTCCTCGGGATCCACTGGGCGACCGACGTGGTCGCCGGGACCGCACTCGCCGCCGGCAGCGTCGCGCTCGCGAACCGCGTCGTCGACTGAGCGGCCGCACACGGTCCGCGCACGAGCGCGCGGCGAGCGCTCCCGGCGCCGGTCGTGCCACCACGACGTTTCTCACCGCTGATAACCGAGGCCTAACTATCATATGACCCCGCCGTGAGGATTCGGGTACGGACGCGAACGACGGACGGAAACATGAGTCTGAATCCACGACGATACGACGTACGGGAGCTGCGCCGGATCGCGGACGCGCCGCGAGACGGTGCGGACGGGGCGCCTCGGGAGCGGGCGCTCCGGCGGCCGAACCGGAACCGAGCCGAGCAGGCGGCGCGCTCGGCCGCGTTCACGGAGCTGCTCCAGCGTCAGCGTGGTGCGCGGTTCGACGGCGACGACCCCGCGGATCGGCCGTACCTGACGGCGATCCCGGCGTCGCCCGCGGCGGAACGCGAGATCGGCGAGTGGCTCGGCTACCTCGTCGACGTCGGCGGCCACGTGCGGAGCCGGGACGTACTGTCCTACTACGGCGAGCTCGACTGGGTCGGCGACGACGCGGTCGCGGCGCTGACGCGCCGGCTGGAGGGGTTCGACGCCCCGACGCGCGACCGGCCGTTCACGCCGGCGGACCACCGGATCAGTCTCGTCTCCATCGTCCGGATCGCTTCGTGTGCGAGTGACCAATGAGCGACGACGAATCCACGGACATCAACGAATCGGACGAATCGGCAGCGGTCGGCGTAAAACTCGGCAGCACCCGAACGGTGCTCGACGTTCCCGACGGGCGGGGCGGACGGGAGCGCCACTCGGTGCTGACCTGTCTGGCGACCTACGAGGACGCCATCACCGGCGAAGAGAAGGTGCTGTTCGGCGAGGAGGCCGCGGTCGAGTACCCCGACCGCGTGCGCTTCATGCTGCGGTCGGGCCTCCCCGAGGACGACGACAGCGTCGCGGACGCAGAGCGCTTCTTCGAGGCCATCGTAGATGCCTACGACGTGCCCGAGGACAGCGCGGTCGTCTACGCGGTGCCGACCATCGACAACGAGGCGGGCGTCGAGAACCTCAAGTCGGTGATCGAGGGCTCCTCCATCGGCCAGGTCGAGACCCGGAGCTACCCCGAGTCGCTGTGCGGGGCGATCCCCGCCTACGGCGACGACCTTGACGCGATCGACGAGGTGTTCGTCTCGGTGAACCTCGGGTCGACGACGATGGAGGCGTGCGCCTACCGGCGCGGCGAGCAGCTCTCGCCGTTCTCGACCGGCTCGGTGACGGGTAACGAGGTCGACCGCCGGATCGTCGCCGCCGTCGAGGAGGAGAGCCAGGGCCGCGTCCACATCGACCGGACGACCGCCCGCGAGTATAAAGAGGAGCACGCGGACGTGTACGACTTCGAGCCGTTCACGGACGTGATCCAGCAGCCGGGCGGCGGAAGCCACGAGTTCACCGTCGACCGGGGCGTCCGCGAGCCGGTCGACCGGTACATCGACGAGGCGGTCGACGTCGTCGCCAACGAGTTCCTCCCGGAGCTCGCGAACGACCACATGAAACCATACCAGCTGGCGCTCGGGCGCCCCCTCGCCGCAACCGGCGGCATGGCGTGTATCCCCGGGCTCACCGAGGAGTTCGAGAAGCGCCTCGCCGAGGAGCTCGACCGCGACGTTGAGGTCGTCTCCCCCGACAGCCCCGCGACCGCGGCCGCGGAGGGCGCGGCGCGGATCGCGGAACGGCTGGTCTGAGCGGCGAACCTCCCGTCCCGAACCCTTCCTTACTCCAACGCAGCCCGCAGCGCCGCGTTCATCGCGTCGACCGGCGCGTCCTCGGCGGTCCAGATCTCGAACGCCTCGACGCCCTGATACAGCAGCATCCACGCGCCGTCGACGGTCGTCGCGCCCGCGGCGGCGGCCTCCCGCAGCAGCCGCGTCTCGACGGGCGCGTACACCGCGTCGAGGACCGCGAGGTCCCCGTGGAGGTGTTCCGCGGGGACGGGCGTCTCGTCGGGCGCCTCCATTCCGACGCTCGTCGCGTTGACCAGGAGGTCCGCGGCGGCGACGCGCTCACCGAGGTCGTCGAGGCCGCCGCCGGTCGCGTCCGGAACCGCGTCGGCCAGCTCGACGGCCCGCTCCGCGGTGCGGTTCGCGACGTGGACCGTCGCGCCCGCGTCGGCCAGCGCGAACGCGGCCGCCCGTCCCGCGCCGCCCGCCCCGACGACGAGCGCGTCTCGCCCGTCGACCGCCACGTCGTGGTGCGCGAGCGCCCGGGTCACCCCGGCGGCGTCCGTGTTGTGGCCGCGCGGCCGGTCGGCCTCGCCGGCCCGGACCGGCCCGTAGTCGACCGTGTTGACCGCGCCGATGCGCGCGGCGAGCGGGGCGGCGTCGACCGCGTCGAGGGCGTCGCGCTTGAACGGCACCGTGACGTTGAGCCCCGCCACTCCGAGGTCGGCCGCGCCCGTGATCGCCGCGGCCGCGGCGTCGGCGTCCGGCTCGAAGGTGACGTACCGCGCGTCGAGGCCGAGCGCCCCGTAGCCCGCCTCGTGTAGCGACGGCGACAGCGAGTGCTCGACCGGGTTCCCGATCAGTCCGTAAACGTCCATGCCCGCCCCCGCGGCCGCGACCGACAAAAGGCGGTCGGTCGGACGACGCGTCCGCGGTCTACCCGTGCCCCCGCGGCTGAACGTCTCGTCCGGCCGTCTACTCGCGCTGCCCCTCGGCGTCCCGGTCCGCGTCGATGACGTCTTCGAGGGTCTCGGTGCCGACGTCGCTGGCGACCTTGACGCCGACGAGCGACACGACGATTCCGCCGACGATGAACGCCGCCAGCTGCTGGACCGGAGTCATCGCCATCCCGTACGCCGACAGCGGCTGCCGGATCGCCTCCTGGGCGAGGAAGTAGCCCGCGAACCCGCGGACGACGAGGGCCACCGCGGCGATGACGAACGGGAGGTTGAGGTACGGCGTCCGGATCCCCTCGTCGCGGATCAGCTCGTCGAGCAGCCGCCCGACGGCCGCGGTCACGCCGGCGACCGCGAACCACGGGACCGCGACGAAGGTGAACTCCACGACCTCGACGAGCCGGGGCGATCCGGGGGCCAGCTCCGAGGCGGCGAGGAAGCCGAAGAAGCCGCCGACCAGGGCGAGCCCCCCGGCGACGACGTACGTCACGACCGACACCTGTCCGGCGTACAGCGCCTCGCGGACGCGCTCGGGCATCCCCGCCATCAGCCGGTCGATCGCGAGCCCCTTGTACAGCAGCGCGGCGCCGAGCAGCCCGGCGACGCCCGCGACCGCCTCGCCCGCGGAGAACCAGGCGAACAGCGCGGGCACGAGGAGCAGCGCGACCCCGACGGGGACCAACACCGTCGACCGCAGCTGCTCGTCGGCGAGGAACTGCTTGAGGAGGTAGTAGGTGGACTCGATGTCGCGGGCCTGCCGGACGACGACGCGGTCGACGGAGTCGACGGGGACCCGCGACTCCACGACCGGGAGGACGCGCTCGTCCTCGGCGGAGTCGACGACGACGATCGCGGCCCGCGGGTCGTACCGCTCCACGAGGTCGTCGAGCTGGGAGGCGATAGAGCGGTCGGCGCCGACCGCCGTGTCGCTCTCGGCGGAGACGACCGCCACCACCGACTCCTCGCGCTCGTCCCTGAGGTCGCGCGCGACGCGAAGCGACTCCAGCAGGCAGTTCACGCTGGCGTCCTCGGGGTCGTCCAGCCCGGCGTCCGTGACCAGCGACCGGACGGCCTCCCAGCCGGCGACCGGCATCGGGACGTTGGTGGCGCGGCCGATCGCCCCGGAGCGGTCGACGCAGATGACCAGCGTCGTCACGTGTCGACTCACACCGCGACCGGACAAAAATCCTCCCCGTCGCTAGCGGAACTCCACGTCGATGTCGCCGCCGTCGTCGACGAAGGCGTCCGCGACGCCGCTCCCGGCGGCGAACGCGACGCGCTCGGCGCCGATACCGAGCCGCTCCGCCAGTCCGCGCTCCGGCGTGAACTCGCGCACTTCCGGCTCCGCGCCGATCAGCTCCGCGAGCCGGTCCTCCACGTCGTCCTCGGTCCCGAGCTCGTCGACGAGCCCGATCTCCGCGGCGTCGTCGCCGAGGTACACGCGCGCCTCGGTCTCCCGGATCTCTTCGGGGTCCATGTCGCGCCCCTCGCTCACGGTCTCGACGAACTGCTCGTAGTAGCCGTCGATGATCCCTTGGAGGTACTCGCGTTCCTCCTCCTCGATCTCCTTCAGCGGGACGCCGGCGTCCTTGTACTCCCCGGCGGTGAACTGCTCGTAGGAGATCCCCAGCTTGTCGGCGAGCCCCTTCGCGTTCGGTCGGGAGCCGACGACGCCGATGGAGCCGACGAGGCTGGCGTCGCGTGCCCACAGCTCGTCGCAGCCGCTCGCGATCCAGTACCCCCCGGAGGCGCAGGTGTCGGTCGCGTACGCCACGGTCGGCCCGTCGAAGGCGGCGGCGGCCCGCCGGATGTCGTCGCTCGGGACGACCTCGCCGCCGGGCGTGTTGAGCTCGACGAGCAGCGCCTCGACGTCCTCGTCGTCGTCGGCCGCCTCGATCTGCTCGACCACGTCGTCGGCGGTCGCGCCGCCGGGGCCCGAAAGCGGCGAGGGTCGCCCCTGACTTCGCCTGATCGGCCCCGACACGGTCACCTTCGCGGCGTTGTACTCGTCGGCGTCACCGAACCGCCCGCCGGTGAGCCGCGAGAGCACCGCTCGGCCCGCGATCGTCGTCGCCGCGCCCACCGCGGCGGCCGCGAGCAATCCCTTCCGTCCGTTCGCCGGCGCGTCGTCCATACCGTCGGTTGGGCGTGGGACCGTTTATATATACTGTCGCCGGCCGACGCGCGTCGCGGAGCTACCGCGGCACAGCGCCGTACCTCCCAACGGGCCGACCCGCGCCCGCCAAGGGCCGAATTTTTGTACCCCTGCGTCGATGAACGCCACAGGAATGGGAGGGAACGAGGACGACGACGCGTTCGTTCGGTACGGCATCGACGACAGACCACCGCTCGGGAGGTCGCTTCTGCTGGGCGCGCAACACTACCTCACGATGGTCGGGGCGAACATCGCCGTGCCCCTCATCCTCGCCGGCGCGATGGGCATGCCGGAGTCGATCATCCCCCGCTTCGTCGGCACGTTCTTCGTCGTGTCGGGGATCGCGACGCTCGCGCAGACGACGTTCGGCAACCGCTACCCGATCGTTCAGGGCGCGCCGTTCTCGATGCTCGCGCCCGCGCTCGCGGTCATCGGCGTCGTGACGGCGAACCCGCCGGCCGGCATCGAGGCTTGGCGGGCCGCCCTGTTACAGCTTCAGGGCGCGATCATCGTCGCCGCGCTCGCCGAGGTCGCGGTCGGCTACTTCGGCCTCGTCGGTCGACTGCGGAAGGGTCTCTCGCCGGTCGTCATCGTCCCGGTCATCGTCCTCATCGGTCTCTCCCTGTTCAACGCCCCCGAGATCACCACGGCCGATCAGAACTGGTGGCTCGTCGGCCTGACGCTGGTCGCCATCGTCCTGTTCTCGCAGTACCTCGGCGCGCGGTCCAAGCTGTTCCAGCTGTTTCCGGTTCTCCTCGGCATCGTCGTCGCGTGGGTACTCGCGGCGTCCCTCTCGGTCCTCGGCGTCTTCGGACCGGAGACGCCGGGTTACGTCGACTTGGCGAGCGTCGCTGCCGCCGACCCAGTTCACCTCATCTACCCGCTTCAGTGGGGCGTGCCGAGCGTCACGCCGGCGTTCGTCATCGGGATGCTCGCCGGCGTCGCCGCCTCGATCGTCGAGTCCATCGGCGATTACCATGCCGTCGCCCGGCTCTCCGGCATGGGCGCCCCCAGCAGCGAGCGGATGACGCACGGGATCGGGATGGAGGGGCTGATGAACGTCTTCTCCGGGGTGATGGGGACCGGCGGGTCGACCTCGTACTCCGAGAACGTCGGCGCCATCGGTCTCACCGGCGTGGCCTCGCGGTACGTCGTCCAGATCGGCGCCGCGCTCATGATCCTCGTCGGGTTCGTCGGCTACTTCGGCCAGCTCGTCGCCACCGTCCCGAGCCCGATCATCGGCGGACTCTACATCGCCATGTTCGCCCAGATCGTCGGCGTCGGGCTCTCGAACCTCAAGTACGTCGACCTCGACTCCTCGCGCAACATCTTCGTCGTCGGTATCGCGATGTTCACCGGACTGGCCGTCCCGGAGTACATGCGGAGCGTCGGGGGCGCGGACGCCCTCCAGCAGGGGCTGGTCGAGGTCTTCCTGTTCGGCCCGCTCCTCGGGGCCGACGTGGTCGCGAACACGGTCTACGTCATCGGGTCGACGGGGATGGCGGTCGGCGGGGTCGTGGCGTTCCTCCTCGACAACTCGATCCCGGGAACGGCCGCGGAGCGGGGCCTCACCGCGTGGGAGGACGCGACCGAGGCGGACGCGGAGTTCACATCTGCGTACGACCGCTTCGTCGCCGAGGACGAGCCGACGCGCACCGACTGAACGGCGTCGAGCCGAGCCGTTCGGTCGGGATCGCCAATCCTCGGCGGACCCCCGACGACCTGCGCGTGGCGGGCGACGGACCCGTCGCTCGGCGCGTCGCAGAAGAACCGCAGAAAGGTCGCGTCGCCCGGCTTACAGGAGGCCGGTCTTCTGGAGCTTCATCAGGTCCTCGGTGTCGAGCGTCTCGCCCTCCTTGAACTTCTGATAGATCTCCTCGGCCTCTTCCTTCTCCTCTTCGCGCTTCTCGGCGCGCTCGTCCTCCCGCTCTTCTTCCTCCTTCTTGTCGAGCTCGCGCAGGCGCTTCTGGACGCGGACAAAGTCCTCGTGGTGGCGGTCGGCCGCCTCCTGGGCCTCAACGAACAGCTCGTGCATCTCGTCGGCCTCGTCGCGGATGTCGTCGGCCTCGCGGTAGGCCTCGATCATCTGGTTGTGGTGTTCCTGGGCCTTGTCCGCGAGCTCCGTCACCTTCTGGTGGTGCTGGGACGCCTCGGAGCGGACCTCCTCGGCCTCCTCAACGAGGTCGTCGAGCTCGCTCGTGTCGTCGACCTTCTCTTTCTTCTCGGCGAGCTTCTCGCGTTTGTCGTCGATCTTCTCGA
Organism: Halorubrum sp. CGM5_25_10-8B; assembly: GCF_005435095.1. NCBI lineage: Archaea > Methanobacteriati > Methanobacteriota > Halobacteria > Halobacteriales > Haloferacaceae > Halorubrum > Halorubrum sp. CGM5_25_10-8B. The sequence goes on from NZ_SGTY01000012.1 coordinate 85,387, forward strand.
TGAGCTCGCGCTCGTCTTCGGCGTCGAGCACTTCGGTCTGCTGGCGGAACTCGAGGTCCTCGATCTCCTCTTCGAGCTCCTCGATGGACTTACCGGAGCCGAGTTCGAGGTCCTGTTTGAGCTCCTCGACCTCGTCGAACAGCTCGTTGGCCTCGGCGTTGAGCTCGTTGCGCTTGTCCTTGTGCTCTTGGACCTGCTCGTTGAGCTCGTCGCGCTGTTCGCGGTGTTCTTGGGCCTCGTCGACCTTCTCTCGCGTCTTCGCGTTGAGGTCGTCACGCTTGGAGGCGCGCTCGGACGCCATCTGGTTCAGCTCGTTGCGTCGGTCTCGCAGCTGCCCGGCGCGTTTGATGAGCTGCCCCTTGGAGCCGTTGTCCAAGTCGTCCTCAGAAAGGTCCACGTTGTCCGCCTCGTCCATCGGTTCCACGTCGTACTGCTCGATGACTTCTTCTTTCGTTACCATTTGTTATCTCTCCATCACCGCTCCGGCGATAGCGGACGCTCGCTGTGGTGCGTCGGGCCGTCTGCAAGAACTCCCGTTCATTTCAGCGTGCGATTCCACCAGCGCCAGAGGCGTTCTGGTACCCGCAACTACCTGCGGACGGCATATAAATACTTCGGTGATTTTCGTGTACACCGGTGGCACGGCGCGTGTACTCCGCGATTTCGTGGTTACCGTTCACACGCCCCGGGCCGCGTCCCCCTGCTCACGACTCGCCTCGCGTCCCCCTGCTCACGACTCGCCGCCGCCACCGCCGACCTCGTACGAGAGGACGATCCCGTCGTCGAACCGCTCCGTCTCCGCGAGCGTCAGGTCGGGGAACTCCTCGGTGAACCCGGCCCCGTCCGCCAGCGTCGGCGCGTCGCGGCCGCCGATCACGAACGAGCCGACGTAGACGTGGAGTTCGTCGACGAGGCCGGCCTCGAAACACGAGAAGATCACCTCGCCGCCCCCCTCGACCATCAGCCGGTCGACACCGCGGTCCGCGAGCGTCTCGAACCCCTCGGCGACGTCGACGCGCTCCTCGCCGGCCACGATCACCTCCGCGCCGGCGTCGGCGAGCGCCGCTCGACGGTCGCGGTCGGTCGCGGCAGAGACGAGGAGATACGTCGTCGCCGCGTCGTCGAGGACCCGAGCGTCCGTCGGCGTCCGTCCGGTCGAGTCCACCACGACGCGCGCGGGGTCGCCCGGTCGCCCGTTCTGGAGCCGCCCCACGCGACGGTCCTCCTCGTCGAGGGTGAGGTGCGGATCGTCCGCGAGGACGGTGCCGACGCCCACGAGCACCGCGTCCGCGGCCGCCCTGACCCGGTCGACCCGGTCGAAGTCTTCCGGGCCGGAGATCTGGAGCTGTTCCCGGCGGCGGGTGGCGAGCTTCCCGTCGACGCTCTGGGCCGCGTTGACGACCACGTACATACCGGAGGGTCGGCCGGCGGCGGAATGGTCGTTTCGGTCCCGGGGGGTCGCTCGTCCGAAGGTATATCGGTCGCGACGCCGAAACGACGGTGATGCGGACCTCGACGCTCTTAATACTGGTCGGCGCGCTCCTGTTCGTTCTCCCGCTCCCGGGGACGTTCGTTCTCGGCGCGCTGGTCGTCCTCGCCGGCCTCGTCGCTCGCCTGTTCGGGCTCTGAGGCGACACGGTTTCCCCGGCGCCGGCCGAGCGCCTACCCGTGTCCGACCCAACCGCCCACCACGTCGGGATCACCGTCGCCAACTTGGACCGCGCCGTCGACTTCTACGCCGAGACGTTCGGCCTCGACCTCGTCGCCGAGTTCGCGGTCGGCGGCGACGCCTTCGCCGAGGCGGTCGCCGTCGAGGACGCGTCGGCCGAGTTCGCCCACCTCGACGCCGGCGGCTCGATAGTCGAGCTCGTCGAATACGAGCCGGTCGGCGAGGAGAGCCCCGACCCGCCGGAGCTGAACCGTCCCGGGGCGACGCACCTCGGCCTCTCCGTCGACGACGTGGAGGCGTTCTACGACGGCCTCGCGGACGACGTGGAGACGCTGAGCCCGCCTCGGACCACCGAGAGCGGGACCACCGTCCTGTTCGTCAGGGACCCCGAGGGGAACCTGATAGAAGTGCTCGACGCCTGAGCGGCGCTGCGCCGGCCGGTCCGTCGCCTCACTTCACCTTCGTGCCCGGTCCGGCGCCCTCGTAGGTGGTGAGGAGGTCGGCCTCCTCGCCGGCCGCGAGGACCATCCCGTTGGACTCGACGCCGAACAGCTCCGCCTTCTCCATGTTCGCGAGCACGATCACCTTCGTGTCGGGCAGGTCGTCGACGTCGTGGAGCTGCTTGAGCCCCGCAACGATCGTCCGGGTCTCCGCGCCGAGGTCGACGGTGAGCTTCAGCAGCTCGTCGGCGCCGTCGATCCCGACCGCGTCCTCGATCCGCCCGACGCGGATGTCCAGTTCCTGGAAGTCGTCGAAGCTGATGCGGTCGTCGCTGAGGGGTTCGATGTCGGTCATGTCGGTGTCGTCGGCGTCGGCTTCGTCGGCGTTCGCGTCGGTTCCGTCGTCGTCGGTCGCGTCCGCGCCGTCGTCGCGCTCCTCGTCGCCGTCGTCCGCTTCCGCCTCGGCGACGCGCGCTTCGAGCTTCTCGTTGAGCGCCTCGACGCGCTCGTCTTCGATCTGTTCGAACAGCTCAGTCGGCTCGCTCAGGTCGCCCGCCGGGCCCTCCCGTGCCGCCTCGACGGTGGTCTCGTGGACGGAGCCGGGCTCGCCGAGCTGCTCCCAGAGTCGTTCGCTCTTCTCGGGGCCCAGCGGCTCGAAGAGGACCCCGATCGCCTTCGCGAGCGCGACGCAGTCGTAGATGACCTGCTCCGCCTCGTCGGGGGCCTCGTCGACGAGCTTCCACGGCTCGTTGCGCTGGATGTACTCGTTGCCGTACCGCGCGAGGTCGGTGACCGCGTCGCCCAGCGCCCGCACGGAGTAGTCGTTGACCGCGGCGGCCACGTCGTCGACCGCCTCGTCGATCCGCGCCGCCACGTCGTCGCTCGGGGCATCGGCGTCGGGGCCGCCCTCGAAGTTGCGGTGGGCGAACAGCAGCGAGCGGTAGAGGAAGTTGCCGACGGTCCCCACGAGCTCGGTGTTGACGCGCTCGGCGAACTTCTCCCACGAGAAGTCCACGTCCTGCTGGAACCCGCCGTTGGTGGCGAGGTAGTAGCGCAGCGGGTCCGGGTGGAACCCCTCGTCGAGGTACTCGTCGGCCCAGACCGCGCGGTCGCGGCTGGTCGAGAACCCCTTCCCGTCGAGGGTGACGAACCCGCTCGCCATCACCGCGCGCGGCTCCGCGTGGTCGGTCGCCTCCAGCATCGCGGGCCAGAATATCGTATGGTGCTGGATGATGTCGCGGCCGATCACGTGGACGATCTCGCCGCCCTCGGGGTGCTCGTCGCTGGCGCCCTCCTTCCAGGCCGCCTCCCAGTCGAACGCGTCCGCGCCGACGCGCTCGGAGTACTGCTTCGTCGAGGAGATGTACTCGATCGGGGCGTCGACCCAGACGTAGAGGACGAGGTCCTGCGGGTTCCCGCCGGGCAGGTCGATCCCCCAGTCCATGTCGCGGGTAATACACCAGTCCTGGAGCCCCTGCTCGATCCACTCGCGAGGCTGGTTGCGGGCGTTCGAGGTGCCCTCAAGCCGGTCGAGAAAGTCAGAGAGGTAGTCGGCGAACTCCGAGACCGCGAAGAACTTGTGGGTGCGCTCGCGGTACTCCGCGGGGTTGCCGGTGATCGTCGACTCGGGGTCCTCGACCTCGCCGGGTTCGAGGTGGCGCTGGCACCCCTCGTCGCACTCGTCGCCGCGGGCGTGCGCGCCGCAGTAGGGGCAGGTCCCCTCGACGTAGCGGTCCGGGAGGTACTGGTCGTCGACGGGGTCGTACGCGACCATGATCTCCTTCTCGTAGAGGTGGCCCGCCTCGTCGAGGTCGCGGACGAGCTCCTGAGTCACCGCCGTGTTCGTCTCGTCGTGGGTGTGGCCGTAGTTGTCGAACTCGACGTTGAACTTCGGGAACGTCTCCGCGTAGCGCTCGTGCCAGTCGAGCGCGAACGCCTCCGGGGAGACGCCCTCCTGCTCGGCGTTGACCGCGACCGGCGTGCCGTGCATGTCGGAGCCGGAGACGAACGCGGTCTCCTGCCCGAGTCGTTCGAGCGCGCGGCTGTACACGTCGCCGCCGACGTAGGTGCGGAGGTGACCGATGTGGAGGTCGCCGTTGGCGTACGGCAGCCCACAGGTCACCACCGCCGGGTCGGCCGTGGGGAAGTCGTCGTGGCTCATGTGGTGTGTGTATGTCGTATGTCGGTCGATCGGGTCTAAAGCCCGCTGGTTCTGGGCCGTCGCGGCCGGCTCGGGAACTGGTCACACCGCGGCCGGGTCGACGGTCCGGGCGCTGCGGAAGGGCGGCGGGATTTGCCGCCGCGCCGGCGTCGGCCGCGCTACCGGCCGTCGCCGCCGCGACGGGTCCGCCCGCCGCTAGAAGGAGCGCGTCCGCATCCCGGACCGCCGTGTCCGTGTCACGCCCGTGAATTTGGACGGTCCGGTCTAAAACCCGTCGCCCGTGACGGGGTCACGGTCGGTCGCGGACGACCTGCCCCGCGTCACAGCAGGCCGCGGACGATCCGCGCCGCCTCGGCAGCGGTCGGCGCGAGGACGTACACGATCGGCTCGACGCCGACCGCGCCGGTCTGGTACGCCACGAGCGTCTCCGCCTCGTCGTCCGCCGAGCGGTCGGCGGCCGCGACCGCGTCGGCGACCGCCTCGCGGGTCTCGCGCTCGGCGTCGAACTCGACGGTCGGGTGCGACTCGCCGAGCGCCGCGACCGTCTCCGGGTCGTACCGGAGGTTCACCGCGCCCCGGACGCCGGACCCGGCCTCGCGCGCCGCGAGCAGCACCGTCGCGACGTGTTCGCTCACGCCGAACTCCGGCTCGCCGGGCACCATCGCGCGGCCCTTCACGTCGACGAGCCGGCCCGGGACCGCGGCCACGTCGTCGACCGTGGCGGCGTCGTCGGTACACTCGGCGACGTTCGCGCCGACGTTCGGGATGAGCCCGGCGAAGCCGGAGGCGTTCGTCAGGGTGCGGAGCCCGCGCCGAACCGAGGTGAGGACGCGCTCGCGCTCGCGGAGCCCGCTGTCCGGGTCGTGGACCGAGAACTCCACGTCGGCGTCGGCGAGCCCCGGCATCGCCGCCTCGTGGAGGTCGGCGAGCAGGTCGCCCTCCTCCAGCTGGCGGATCAGCACCTCGATTTCGACGAGCGCGGCCACGGGCGTGAGGTCGCCGCTCGCGAGCCCCTCGCCGACGCGCTCGACGAGGTCGCGCACGCGCTCGTCCGCGACGATGTCTTCGTGCCTGGCCACGTCGCCGGCGGCGTACTTCGAGACCGCCGACTGCGAGATGCCGAGGGCGTCGGCGACCTCGCTCTGGGTGAACCCGCGGTCGCGGAGGTCCTCCGCGAGCATCGAGCGGACGGTCGGCAGGAACTCGTCGACGACGACCTCCTCGATGAACCTCATCGCCCGTCACCTCCGGCCGCTTCATCGGTGCGGCTATCGTTGGCGAACTCCGGATCGTCGCCGATCCGCGACGCCTGCGGGCCGTCCTGTCCTTGGTACTTCGAGCCCCGCTCGGCGCCGTACGGCCGGTCCGCGGGCCGCTTCAGCTCGGTGAAGGTGAGCTGCGAGACGCGCATCCCGGGCGAGAGCGCCACGGGGGCGGTCCCGAGGTTCGAGAGTTCGAGGGTAATCTGGCCCTCGTAGCCGGGGTCGCACAGCCCAGCGGTGGCGTGGACGACGATGGCGAGTCGCCCGAGCGAAGAGCGCCCCTCGACGTGCGCGACGAGGTCGTCCGGAATCTTGACCCGCTCGGCGGTCGTCCCGAGGACGAAGTCGCCGGGGTGGAGGATGAACTCGTCGCCCTCGGCGACGGTCGTCTCGGTGACGTACTCGCTCACCTCGCCGGCGTCTGTCGGGTGGATACAGGGGATGTTGGTGCGCTGGAACTCCAGGAACCGCTCGCCGAGCCGCAGGTCCACGCTGGCGGGCTGGACCTGCTGGTCGACGTCGTCGAGCGGCTCGATCGCGAGGTCGCCCTCGGCGAGCCGGTCGAGGATGTCTGCGTCGGACAGGATCATACCGAGAGGGGGAGCGCCGGCGGCTTAAAAACTCCCGAATCGGCGGCTCCGAGCGCTCGAACCGACGCCCGGGGCCGACCGCTCTGGGAGCGCTCAGACCGCCGCGATCAGGAGGGCGATCGCGGCGAAGAACGTCGCCACCCCCGCCGCGGGGCCGCGGTCGAGGTCGTGTACGGCCTCCAGCCCGCCGACGACCACGACCCACTGGATCGCGATCGCTACCGCGGACGCGACCAGCAGCGGCCCCGTCGCGCTCGTGATCGCGGCGACGAGGTCCGTCGTGAGCGCCTCGAACGACGACCCCGCGGGCGCCGCGTTCGAGAGCGTGTACCAGATCGCGACGATCCCGGCGCCGAGCCGGAGCAGTTCAGCCCCGATCGCCCACCCGGCGATCACGAAGGAGTCGCCGACGGAGCCGGAGCCGCCCGCGACGAGCGCCCCGACGTGGAGCGCGAGCGCGAACGCGACCCACCAGATCGGGACGCCGAGCAGCCCGTAGTGGATGTAGCCGTTCGCGGCGTCGCTCAGTTCCTCGCCCGCGTCGACCTCGATTTGCTTCGGCTCGTCACACTCCTCTGCGAACGCGGAGTCGGGGTCGTCGCCGAAGGTCTCGCAGGTCGACTCCGAGGGGCGATCCGGGTTGTCGACCGTGATCTGCTGGTCGACCGTCGCGTCGAAGACAGCCCCGAGCGCGATGATTCCGACACTGGTGCCGATCGTGACGACGACCAGCATCGCGACCGCGACGGTCCCGGCGCGGGGAGAGTCGACCGCGTCGCGGACGCGGTCGAGGACGCTACCGATCGGACTCGTGAGGACGGCGAGCGGGGAGGGCACGCCCAAGCGATCCGGGGCGACACACAAGTGCTTTTTCGGTCGAACGCGCCGCCGCCGACCGCGTCACTCCCGTTCGAGTTCGGCCTCCGGGTCGGCGTCCTCTTCGGCCGCGTCCGCCTCCCGCTCGGCCTCGCTCGCCGCGGCCTTCCGCGCGCGGTCGGCCGCCAGCTCGCGGTCGATGTCGTCCTCGACGTACCCCATCGACTCCACGGTGACGACGTTCCCCCCGCCGGGGTCGACCACCATCACCTCCTCGCCCTCGTCTATCGTCCCCTCCATCGACCGGGCGGAGTAGTGTGGGTTGAACCCGCCGCCGGCGAGTTTCACCTCGCCGCCCGTGGGCGTCACGCGCTCCGTGACGGTTCCGGTCTTCCCCTTCAGGGAGTCGCTGTCGCTGGTCTGCTGTTGCCCCTTCCCGCCGTAGAAGTCGAACTCGTGGTAGGCGTAGAAGGCGGCCGCACCGAACACGAGCGTCAGCAGCGCCATGAACAGGGTGAGGAGGGCGCCGGCGACGCCGAGCGAGGTCAGCGCCAGCCCGCCGAGCCCGGCGCCGATGAGCGCGATGCCGACGACGATGAAGTTCGCCCCCGGCGCGAGCGCCTCCGCCATCGAGAGCAGCAGCCCCGCGGTCAACAGCAGGAGGGGGAGGGTGTCCGGCGAGAGGAGTCCGGACTGTGCCAGCGCGTTCATGTTCGGTCCTACGGCCGCGGCCTGATAAGTGGTGGTGCGCGCGGTCGCGCGGCGTCCGACGAGCCGTTGACGCTCTCCCCTCGGGCCGTCTCGCCGCTCGTCGCTCGGACGCTCTCGACGCTCCTCGTCCGGTCTCCCCGCGGCGTCCGACTCAGAGTCCGACCACTAAGGTGCCGACGGTGAGGGCGACGCCGAGGACGACGAACGCCGCGTGTTCGAGGGTGATGTCGCCCGGCTCGATCGGTTCGTCCGCCGGGGTGGCGGTGTCCTCGGTGACCCCGTCCGGCCCCACGTCGTCGACCGAGAAGCGCCACTCGGTCCCGCCGTCCGGGCCCTTCTCGCCCGCGTCGTTGGCTCGGCTCCGATCGCCGGTGACGGCGTCGTCGCCGGCCTCGACGGCCGAGTCTCCGTCGCGGGCACCGTCGCCGGATTCGTCGCTCATACGACCTCGTACGCGACTCCGTAATAAATGGCTGGCGGGCGCGTCGGTCCCGGACCGAGCGCGGCGGTCGCGTCGCGGGCGTCGACGGTACTTACCGCTCGCGGGCCGCGCGGAGCACGTCGCCGTCGTAGACGACGCCGCGCTCGCCGTCGACGGTCACCGTGGTCCCGTCGGCGACCGACTCGGGGAGGGCGGCGCCGGAGACCATCGGGACGCCCAGCTCGCGGGCGACGACGGCGGGGTAGCCGGTCATCCCCTCGCGGGCGTCGACGATGCCGGCGATCCGGTCGAGGTCGCCGCCGAACTCCCCGTTGAACTCGGGCCCCAGCGCGACCACGGAGTCCTCGGGGAGCGCGTCGAGGTCGCCGTCCTCGGTCCGGTGGACTGGGGCGGCCACGCGGCCGGCCACGGCCCCTTTCCCGGTCACGAGCGTCTCCGCGGCGACGTGGACCTTCAGGGTGTTCGTCGTGTTCGTCCCCTCCAGCTCGGTGAGCATCCCGGAGAGGACCACGAGGGTGTCGCCGGACGCCGCGCCGCCGCGGTCGAGCGCGGCGTCGACCGCGTTGTCGAGGATCGACTCCATGTCGTTGGCGTACTCGGTCAACACCGGTCGGACTCCCCACGAGAGGGCGAGCTGTCGGCGGACCCGGTCGTTCGGCGTCGTCGCGACGACCGGGACGCCCGGGCGGAACATCGCGGTCTTTCGCGCCGTGAAGCCCGACTCGGAGACCGCGACCACCGTGGAGGCGCCGATGTCGCGCGCGAGGTAGCGCGCCGACCGCGCCAGCGCCTCCGTCCGGGAGCCCTCCTCGGCGGTCGGGACGCGCTGCTCGCGCGTCTCCGCGTACTCGTCACTAGACTCGACCTGCCGGACGATCCGGTCCATCGTGTCGACGACGTTGATCGGGTCCTCGCCGACCGCGGTCTCGCCGGAGAGCATCACGGCGTCGGTGCCGTCGAGGACGGCGTTCGCCACGTCGGAGGCCTCCGCGCGGGTCGGCCGCCGCGAGGAGACCATCGAGTCGAGCATCTCCGTCGCGGTGATGACGGGGACGCCCTCGTTGACGCAGGTCCGGATGATCCGCTTCTGGATCACGGGCACGTCCTCAAGCGGGCACTCGACGCCGAGGTCGCCGCGGGCGACCATCACGCCGTCGGCGGCGTCGACGATCCCCTCCAGGTTCTCGACCGCCCCGGCGCGTTCGATCTTCGCGACGATCGGGATGTCGTCGCCGCCGCGCGCCTCCAGCTCGTCGGCGATCCGGTACACGTCGTCCGCGTCGCGCACGAACGAGGCCGCCACGAAGTCGGCGTTCGTCCGGGCCGCGAGGTCGAGTTCGGCCTCGTCTTCCGGGGTGATCAGGTCCACGTCGATGGCGACGCCCGGCAGGTTCACGCCCTTCCGGGAGCCGAGCTTGCCGCCCGAGACGACCGTCGCGACCACGGACTCGCCGTCGACGCGCTCGACGCGGCACTCGATCCGGCCGTCGTCGAGGAGGATCGTGTCGCCCGGCTCGGCGGCCCCGATCGAGTGGGTGAGCCCGACGCGCTCGGGCGTCGCGTCGTCGCCTTCGAGGAAGCTCACTTCCGAGCCCTCGGCGAGCGCGATCGGGTCGTCGATCTCGGCGGTGCGGACCTCCGGCCCCTTCAGGTCGACCATCACCGCGAGCGGGTCGTCGATCTCGTCGTCGACGGCGCGGGCGCGCTCGATCACCGTCTCCCGGTGGTCGGTCGTCCCGTGGCTGGCGTTGAGTCGGACGACGGACATCCCCGCGTCGGCGAGGCCGCGGATCGTGTCCCGGTCGTCCGAGGCGGGACCGATCGTACAGACGATCTTGGCGTTTCGCATACCGCCGGGTTCGGCGTAGCGGCTGAAAAAGGCACCCGGTTGAGTCGCTCCCGAGTGAACGTTCGTGAAGAACGGTCCCTCGCGGGTCCCGGACACGGAGCCCGCGACCGGGGCCCTGCCGGCGCTCGCGGTCGCTCCGCAGTCGAGTACGTATCGCCGAGCGATCGGAACGGTGGAGGGTCGGTCGCCGCAGCGTCAGCGGTGACGGATTTTCAGTCGTCGGCGGGCGCGGGCGCGCTACCGGTCGACAGCGACACCTCGGGCGCGTCGACGCCGAGCTCGTCGAGCGCGGACTGCGCGGCGCGCTTGCCGGAGACGAGCATCGCGCCGAACGTCGGGCCCATCCGCGGGAGGCCGTGGGCGGTCGCGACCGCCATCCCGGAGGCGATCAGGCCGTCGTGGACGACGCCGGTGTGCTCGACGACCGCGTCCTCGCTCTCACCGACCCACATCGAGTCGTGGCCGGGCGAGTCGTGGCCGGGCGCGCCGTACTCGCCGTCGCCCGTCTGGTCCATGCCGGTGTTGTGCTCCTTCGCGTGCTCGATCCCGGGCGCCGAGAGGACGCCGCGCTCGTCGAGCTTGCTGATCGCGACCGCGTCGTGGCCGGTCGCGTCGATGACGAGGTCGGACTCGACCGCGATCGGATCGACGCAGGTGATCTCGCGCGGGAGCGCGTGGACCGGCGTCCAGTTCATCACGATCCCCCCGACCTCGTGGTCGTCCCGGACGACGAGGTCGGTGAACTCGGTCATGTTCTGGACGCGCGCGCCGGCGTCGCAGGCCGCCTTGATCAGCCCGGAGCAGGCCTCCGGCCCCGCGGCGGTGTAGAGCCCGTCCACGTCCTCGACCGGTTCGTACTCCACGTTGAGGTCGTCGAGGATCTCCTGGGCGGGGTCCCGGACCGTCACGGTGTTCATCAGGAACCCGCCGAGCCAGAAGCCGCCGCCGAGGTAGTTGTTCTTCTCGACGATCATCACCTTCACGCCGCGCTCGGCCAGCTCCTTCGCGGCCATCAGTCCGGAGGGGCCGCCGCCGAGGACGATGACCTCGGAGTCGGTGAAATCGAGGAATCCGTCGGTCCACTCGTTCCCGATCGCCTTCGTCACGTCGGTCTCGCTCACGTCCGCGAAGCCGTTGAATCCGTCCATACAACTTGGTAGTATTACTTGGTTGTGAAATGTGTTGCGGTCGATACGCGGGTGTGTGTTCCATTCATATCGGTACTCCGGAGTCGAACACAGCCGAAGCTCAAGCCGCTCAACTCTGCTCGGTCAGCTACAGATCGCCGGTTCCCACCGCCAAAGCCCCAGCCGTGAGGGCGCCGTACGCTCGCTGTGCTCCTCACTCGGTCGCTCACTTCGTTCGCTCCCTCGTTCCGGTGCTTACATCGCCTACGGCGCCCTCACGGCTGCCCCTTCGAGTCCCACCCCGCACAGCGCCGCCCCGTGCCTCACACCTCCCCAGCCTCGTCACTCGCCCTCGCTTCGCTTCGGGCGACTGACTCCCTCGCGCGTGCCCCTCGCGGCCTCCGCTTCGCTCCGGCCGCTCGCAGGCACGCGCCGCCGTCACATCCGGTTGCCTTCTCTCGTCGCGCGTGACTTTCCAACCGCCGCGACTCGCAGCCTTTTTACCTGCGCTGGCGGTAGGAGTGGCTACTATGGCTGAGGACAAGGCTCGAAGCACCGGCAGCGCGGGCCGATTCGGCGCTCGCTACGGCCGGGTCGCCCGCAAGCGGGTCCAGGACATCGAAGAGGAGATGCGCAACGCGACCGTCGACGGCGACGACGTCAAGCGCGTGGGTACCGGCATCTGGGTCAACGAGGAGACCGGCGAGACGTTCACGGGCGGCGCGTACCGCCCCGAGACGCCCGGCGGTCGCACCGTCCGCCGCTCCATCCGCGCCGCGCTCGCCGACGAGGAATAGGACGATGAGCTACAAGTGCTCCCGCTGTAAGCGCGACGTCACCCTCGACGAGTACGGCGGCGTGCGCTGCCCGTACTGCGGCCACCGCGTCCTCCTGAAGGAGCGCGGCGGCGACGTGAAGGAAGTGAACGTCGAGTAATCCGACGCTTTCGTCTCCCTCTCGGACCGTGACGCGCGCACACGAGACGGTCCTCTCGTTCACCTACCCCTCCGAGCGGCGCGCACGGGTCGTGGCCGACGCGCTCGGCCCCGAGATCGGCGAGATCGACGACGCCCGCTCGACCGCGACGGTCGACCGCGAGGGCGACGCTGTCCGGATCCGCGTGCTCGCCGACGACCTCGTGGCGCTGCGCGCCGGCGTCAACAGCTGGTCGCGACTGATCGCCGTCGCCGAACGCGTCGGTACCGGCCGCGATTGAGGATCACCGGAGATGCCGATACGGCGGCCTTTCAGTCCGCTGCGCTGCGAATTGTCCCTCGTCGGAGAAGTAAGGGGTTTTTCTGTCCGGGCCGCCTCGGTCCGCCCATGCAAGGGAACATGCCGCCCGAGGCACAGGAGAAGATCGAGGAGCTGCAGGAGCTTCAGGAGACCGCACAGCAGGTCGCCGAGCAGAAGGAGCAGGCGCAGTCCGCGCTCAACGAGTCGAAGACCGCCCTCGACGCCCTCGAAGACGTCGACGAGGACGCGGGCATGTACCGCGAGATCGGCGAGGTCCTCGTCGAGACGGACTACGAGTCCGCCTACGACGACCTCGAGGACAAGGTCGACTCGCTCGAGGTCCGCGTCGAGCAGCTCACGAAGCAGGAGGAGCGCGTCGAGGAGCAGTTCGACGACCTCCAGAGCGAGCTCCAGCAGATGCTCCAGGGCGGCGCCGGCGGCGGCGGCCCGATGGGACCGGGCGGCCCGGGCGCCGGCGGCGCGTAAGGCCGTGGCCGACGACGCCGACGCCGCCTCGGACCCGAGCGACGATGAGGTCGTTCGCACCGCCGCCGAGGCGGCCGAGGGGATCGTTTTCAAACACTACGACCAGTCGGCCGTTACGGATCTCGACGTCACCGTCACCTTCGAAGACGGGGTCCTCGACGTCGACGTCTACCTCAACGCGCCCGCGGACGCCGAGCCAGACAGAGAGGCGGTCGCGCAGGAGGCGGTCGAGACCGCGGGCGAGGCCGTCGACGAACTGTTCGACGAGTAGGCGCTCGCCGTCTCCTTCCGTTCTTTCACCGCCGCTACCGGCGGGCCTCGGGTCCGCGCGACGCCGTCAGGCCGACTCGCAGATCGCGACGAAGTTCTCGAAGACCTCCTCGCCGCGCTCCGTGTGCGCGACCTCCGGGTGCCACTGGACGCCGTACAGCCCCGCGTCCGGGTCGGCCATGGCCTCGATGCCGCAGACGTCGGAGGTGGCGGTGCGACCGAACCCGTCGGGCAGCTCGGTCACCTCGTCGGCGTGGGAGGCCCAGACGCGCGTCTCCGGCGCGAGCGAGCCGACGAGCGGGTCCTCGTCGTCGACGATCTCCACGTCCACGTCGGCGTAGCCGCCGTAGTCGCCCTCGCCGACCGCGCCGTCGAGTTCGCTGGCGATCAGCTGCATCCCGAGGCAGATCCCGAGGACGGGGAGGTCGCGGTCGAGGTAGTCCGGCGCGTTCCCGACGCGGTCCATGTCGGGCCCGCCCGAGAGGACGACCCCGTCAGCGTCGACCTCGTCGGCCGGCGCGTCGGCCGAGACGATCTCGGTGTCGACGCCGAGGTCGCGGAGCGCCCGCCGTTCGAGGTGCGTGAACTGGCCGTGGAGGTCGATGACGACGATTCGGGTCATGGCCTCGATTGACGACAGCCGCACAAAAACGGCTCGGAACGTGTCGCAGTATCGTGGTGGTTTCCGCCGCCGCGAGGTTAACAAAAATACACAAACGCGGATCGATCAGAGGGCTAGCGGGCCGCGCTTCGTGAACTCGCGGAGCAGCACGGTCGCGTACGACCCGCTCGGCAGCGCGAACGCGAACCGGGGGTCGCCGTCCGCGAACGACGCGTCGAGGTCGGTCCGAAGGAGGATCGCCCGCCGGGTGCCCGCGGAGTCGAACTCGCCGGGGAGGTCGAAGTCCCCCGGCTCGATGCCGGCGTCCGCGAGCACCTCGCGTTCGATCTCGCCGGGCTCGCCGTCGCCGAGCTCCGTCTCGGTGCCCACCAGCGGCGCGGTAACGAACGCCCGCCCGCGCTCGCAGTGCCTGGCGACCACGTCGACGCGGTCGGCGTCGACCCGCTGGAGCCGGTCCGCGTCGGGCGCGTACAGCTCCCCGGGCGCGTCGCCGTCGGCGAAACAGACCACGTCGCCGGCGACGGGGCGGTCGAAGGGGAGGCCGCGGCGCAGCCGCTCGCTGATGATCCGGTTGAAGAGGAACGACTGTGCGGCGTTGACGAACAGCCGCTGGAGGTTCGAGGGAACGGCCTCCAGCGCGTGCCACCAGTCCTCGTCGTCGGGCGGCGCGTCGGGGTCGACGCCGCGGTCGGCGAGCCGGTGGACCATCGACCGCTCGAACCGGAGCTTCCCGGGGATCGCGTCGAGGCACGCGGCCCAGTCGCCGTCGCCCGTGCCGTCGGCGGCGCGACCGCCGTCGCCGGGACTGCCGTCGGCCCCGAAGCCGTCGTCGGCTCCGGAACCGTCGCTCACGCCGAAGGCCGCGTTCACACGGTCGCGCGCGGCGCGGGTGTCGTCCGGCTCCGTCTCGGCCGGGTTACCCGCGTACAGCCGGACCGCCTCGCGGGGGTCCTCGCGGGCGATCGCGAGCCCGACGACGTGGGTGACCGGTCGCCGGCTGCCGAAGCGCTGCTGGCCGAAGTAGTTCGGGACGCCGACGGTCGCCTCGATCGGAAACGCCCGCTCACCGGTCGAGGAGTCGTTCGGCCCGTCCGCGCCGCCCGCGAACGCCCGGAGGTCTTGTACCGCGTCCGCGACACGCTCGGGTGCCTCCCCGACCGCGTCCGCGACGCGGATCTCGAAGGCGTTGCCGGCGAGGTCGCCGAACGAGAGGCTCCGCCCCGCCCGGCCGAGCGCCTCGACATCGGCGCCGCGGATCTCGGGGAGCGCGTCCGCGTCGACCCCGCGGACCGTGAACAGCTGCGTGGTGACGGCGCGCTTGTCCTTCGTCCCCGCCCACGAGACGCGCTCGCGGCTGATCCCGAGGGCGTCCGAGAGCCGGCGCGCGAAGTCGTTCGTGTCCCAGTCGCGGAGCGTCGCCCGGACGACGAGTTCGGGGTAGCTCCCCGCTTCGACGCCGAGCGGCTCCGCGTCGAACGCCTCCAGCTCCCGGACCCGAAAGTCCTCCGGCGACTCGCGGAGCCGGCCGCCGATCCCGTCGGCGTCGCTGACGTAGTACGCGATCCCGACGGCGCGCTCAGTCGGGTGCGCCTCGCGGAGGGTGCGTTCGGGGGCCATTCAGTACAGCGAGAGGTCGCCGGTCACGCGGTCGACGCTGTCGTCGCGGGCCGGCCCGACCGCGAGCGCGGTGACGGTGCCGGGCTCTAACTGTGTGTGCCCGGCGTCGCGGACGATCGCGTACGGGAGCCCCTCCCTGTCCGCCTTGTCGGCCAGCTCGAACAGCCGGCTCTCGGAGTCGCCATTGAGGACGACCTTCTTCTGTCCCTCGCCCTGCCACTTCTTCCGCGCCCGCTCGCTCGCGTCCTGATACGCCGACAGCGACGCGTGCGCGACCTGCGCGGCGAGCTTCCCCTCGCCCATCCCGATGTCCGTCCGCGCGACGATCGCCTGTTTCATGTCCCGATTCACCGCCGCCGCGGGTTTAGCGCTTTGCTCTCGGTCGTCACGCCGACCGCTGGCGGGCGAGCGACCGAAAAAAGGTCCGCGAGAACGCGACCGGCTTCAGTCGTCGGCGGGCGCCGCACCGCCGCGCGAGCCCGAGCCGAGGCCGGACGCCACGTCGGCGACCGTCCGCTCGTTGTTGACGACCCACCGGAGCAGGAGGAACGCGAAGAGGTACTTCGCGACGATGTCCATCCCGCTGTACGCCCACGAGGTGATCGCGACGTCAAGCACCGCCAACCCCTCGGCGCCGAGCGCCCAGAAGATCGGGTAGCCGAGCCAGAGGACCACGGTGAGCACCTTCAGCGTGTTGAAGATGTCCGCCGTCCCGGCGATCTCGGCGTCCTCGGCCCACTCGGCGAGCAGGATGTAGAGGACGACGACGAAGAACGCGCAGCTGATCGCGTACCACACCCAGCGGAGCAGGTACGAAGACGTCGTCAGCGCGGCCGCGAGGCCGGTGACGCACATCCCGATGTCGGCCACGACGGCCGTGAACAGCTTCGTGGTGTTCGACCCGGCCAGCAGGCCGAGCGCGATGAGGATCATCGGCGTCGACAGCGCCCACGTGAGGTACCGGCCCCACGGGGTGAGAACCTCCTGCCCGGCCAATGCGTGGCCGGCCGGCATTTCGAGGAAGCTCACCGTGAGCCCGGAGACGAGGCCGGTGTAACTGGAGATAGAGACCAGCGGGACCATCAGCGTGGCCACGAAGATCAGTTGCGCGCGCGGGTCCTCCACGTTCCGGCCCATGTACACGAAGAGGAGGATCGAGAGGCCCGCGAGGGCGATGTTGATCCAGAGCGACGAAGCGAGGAGCGTGTCGCTCTGAACGGCCTCGAAGATCTGCGTTTGGGTCATTTCGAGCGGGACCATTCCGCTTGCGAGTATGTCGGCCGCTGCTGTTTCGATCATGCGACGGTGTGTATCACGTGGCGTATTTATTAAATGTACCAACCTGACTGGTAAGGTTTTTCTAACAGATTCCGGAACCGACTCGTATTATTCGAAATATTCTTATTTATCGGTTAAATACCAGACGATCGTTTCGTCCCTCGCGGTCATCGACCGACCAGCGGGAGTCGGTCCAGCGGGCCAGCGCCGACGTCCGCCTCGACGGCGGCCGCGCAGTGTTCGCCGCCGAGCAGGCACATCGGCACCCCGATCCCCGGGTTGCTGCTCCCGCCGACGTAGTAGAGCCGGTCGGTCCCGCGGACGCGCGGCCCGGGGCGGAGCGGGCCGGTCTGTCGCATCGTGTGCGCGAGTCCGAGCGCGCTCCCGCCGGGCTGGTCGAACCGCTCGGCGAACTCGGAGACGCACGCGGACTCCTCGGCGACGATCCGGCCGCGGAGGTCGGCGCCGGCCCGCGACGCCACGGCGTCGAGGACGCGCTCCCTGAGCGCCGTCCGTCGCTCGGGGGTGTCGTCGAGCCCGGGCGCGAGCGGCACGAGCGTCACGACCGCCTCGTGGCCGTCGGGCGCGACCGACGGGTCGGTGCGCGAGGGCACGTTCACGTACACGACCGGGTCCGTCTCCCCAGTCGGCCACGCGGGGTCGTCGAATATCGCCGCGAAGTGCGGGTCCCAGTCCGTCGGCAGCGCGAGCGTGTGGTGTTCCAGCTCCGGCAGCTCCCCCTCGACGCCGAGGTACAGCAGGTGCGCCGCGGGCCCGTACGTCCGCCGGTCCCAGTAGTCGCCGACCCGCGAGACGGCGCCGTCGGGGAGCAGCTCGCGCTCGACGTGCGCCGGCGGCGCATTACAGACGACCCGATCGTGGACGTAGCGGTCGCCGCCGAGCTCGACTTCGACGCCGCCGTCTATCGGCTCCAGCGCCGTCACCTCGACGCCCGTGTGAACGTCTGCGCCGGCGTCGCGCGCCACCGTTTCGACCGCCTCGATCACCTCGTACATCCCGCCCATGGGGTAGTAGACGCCGAGCCCGTAGTCGACGTGGCTCATCAGCTGGTACAGCGCCGGCGTGTTGTGCGGCGACCCGCCGAGGAAGACGAGCGTGTACTCCAACAGCTGCCTGAGCTTCGGGTGATCGACGTACGACCGCACCGTCTCGTCGAGCGTGGAGAGGAGGTCGAGCTCCCGTCCCCCGGCGAGGACGTCCAGCGAGAGGTAGTCTCGGAACCGCGATCGTCCGGGGAGCACGAACCGGTCCATCCCCGCGTCGTACGCTCGCTCGGCGTCGGCGAGGTACTCGCGGAACGCCTCGCCAGCGCCCGCCTCGTACGACTCGAACAGCTCGGCGGCCGCGTCGGGATCGGCGGGCACGTCGGCGCTGTCGCCGTCGTCCCAGAAGACGCGGTAGTGGGGGTCGAGCCGCGTCAAGTCGTAGAACTCCTCGGTCGACCGACCGAAGTCGTCGAAGAACCGGTCGAACAGGTCCGGAAGGAGGTACCACGACGGCCCGGTGTCGAACCGGAACCCGTCGAGTTCGATCCGACCGGCGACCCCGCCGACGCGCTCGGCGCGCTCGTACACCGTCACCTCCGCGCCGGCGGCCGCGAGGTACGCCGCCGCGGAGAGCCCCCCAACGCC
>NZ_SGTY01000013.1:0-88768 GCF_005435095.1 Halorubrum sp. CGM5_25_10-8B
CGGTCGGCGGCTCGATCGACTACTCGATCACTTGGGACGATGTCGACGTGACAGAAGATCCAACGGCGACCGTCGCCGGTCAGACTATATCACACTCGGGCACGCTTGGACAGGGAGAGACGGTCACGGAGTCGGTCGATCTCTCGACGGGCTCTCAGTCGCTCGACGTGTCGACAGCGTATGAGGTCGGCGTCGACGCCTCATGGACGGAGGTCACCGCGACAGTAGATCCGTCGGTGACGATCGGCGGCTCGACCGTCTCTCACTCCGGGATCCTCGGTGACGGTGAGACGGTCACGGAGTCAGTCGATCTCTCGACGGGCTCACAGTCGGCGGACGTGTCGGTTAGCGGTCCTGTCAACGTCGCCGCGTCGTGGACGGAGGTCACCGCGACGCGCGATCCCGTCGTGGAATTGAACGGCGAAACCGTCTCACACAGCGGAACGCTCGCCGAGGGAGAGACGGCCTCGCTGACGCTCCCCGAGAGCGCCGTCTCAACCGGGAGCAACACGGTCTCGCTCAGTCTGTCGGCCGTCTCAGACGGACCGGGAATGCGAGCTGACCTGAGCTACTCGTTCGAGGAGCTCGATGGGACACTCGCTCCCGAGGTCGACACCGACGGCGACGGCACGCCTGAAGTCTCGTCGGGAGCAGTCCTGAGCGACGGCGAAACCGCCTCGGACACGATTCAGCCTGAGGTCGGCGACACGTGGAGCGTATCGGCGGACGGGAACGCGCCGACCGTCTCCGCGGACATCACCGAGCGCACACAGACGCGGAGTCCGACCATCGAGATCAACGGCGAGACGGTCGGTCTCGACGGCACGCTCGCCGACGGCGAGACCGCTACCCTCGACGCGAGTGCCTCGTGGCTCCAGTCGGGAACGAACTACATCACTGTCTCGACGGACTCACCGGCGAGCGGGCCGGCGTCACTCGTCACGCTCGACTACTCGCACGGCGCTGAAACGGCGACCGAAGCGACCGTCGAGGAGACGACCTGGTCGCAGACGACGACCGTCGCGAACACGTGGGCGTCGGCGCGCTCGAACGCGACAGTAACCGTCCCCATGAACGACCGCGTCGTAGACGTACGGAGCGTCGAGGTCCGTCGGAACGGCACCACGTGGGACCCGCTCGCCGCGGACCGCTACGAACTCAACGGCACGGATCTGACGGCCGAACTCGGAGACGTCGCCGAAGGCTCGATGGTCGAGGTCCGCGCGACCGGGTCGAAGGTCCGTGTTCGCGACGGCTCGGTCACCGTTCTGGAACCGACGACGTCGTCGGGCCGCCTCGACACGCGAGTCCGGATCGACGACGCCGGGCCGAACTTCGGGCTCTCGGTCGACGAGACCGTATTCAGCGACCGCGTTCACTACGCGGACAACTCGACGTGGGGCCCGCAGACCGGCGAGACGACGATCACGGCGCAGGGAGATCAGACGCTCGCGCTGCCGAACGCGACGATAGGAGCTCAGACGACCGTCCGCACGTGGCCGGTCGAGGTCGCACCCGTGACCGGGCAGGCGACCGTCGCCGGGCTCGAAGGCGACCGCTCCGAGCCGGGGATCACCGTGCGCGGTGACGGGAACAGCGACGTCGACTACACGTTTACCGGCGCCGCTGACGGGAAGCCGTACATCCTGTGGTCGCAGACGAATGAGATTGTCCGCGACGAGGGGCTCGCGTCGTCGCCGATCACGCTGACCGACGACAACTCCGACGAGACGCTCGTCTTCCTCGTCGATGACGGAAGCGCGAGCAGTTCCGGCCCGGGCGACGGTCCGACCGGGAGCGTCGGCGGCGGAGGCGCTGGCGGCGGGCCGATGGCCGGCACCGGCGGCGGCGTCCTCGCGCAGCTCCGGGGCATCGCCCCGAGCGGACAGACGCTGCTGCTCGGCGTGACGCTGCTCGGCGGGCTGTTCGTCGTCGGGCGCCGCACGGGCGTCATCACCGAGGAGCGACAGTCGGCCGCGACGAGCGCGGCGGGCTCGGCGGCGAGTACGGTCGGCGGGCTTGTCGAGCGAGCGATCGCGAACGAGATCGTCTTCGGCGTGCTGCTGCTCGCGGGCGGGGGCTGGCTGCTCGCGTCGGGCGTGCTGCCGGAGCAGACGACGCTGATCGTCTCGCTGTCGGCGGTGCCGGTCGCGATGTTCCTCGTGCTCCAGCAGTTCGACCGGTTCGACTTCCGGATTTGGGCCGGGTCGACCGCGCTCGTCGGCGTGCTCGGGCTCCAGGTGCTCGCGCCGGAGCTGTTCGAGACGATCGCCGGCGAGGCGGGCGTGATCATCGTCGCCGGCGTGCTGGCGCTGGCGTGGCGCGCGGTGTCGGCGTGGCGCGCCGAGGCGAACACGCCCGACGAGGTGAACCGCATCGAGATCTCGGGCGACGACGGGGAGAACTGATGTTCGGGTTCCTCGGCAGCCACCTCGGGCAGTCGGCGTTCGTCGGCGTCGCGGCAGTCGTCGTGCTGCTGAAGTTCCGGCGCTACCGCGCGGTCGGCGGGGCGGCGATCGGTGCGGTTTCCTCGGCAGCGACGATCGGCGTCGCAGTCCTCGTCGTGCTGTTCGCGCTCGTCGCGCTCGGCTACTGGGAGCCGCCCGTCTCGCAGATCGTGGGTGACGCGCTCGGCGCGGGCCGGGCGCTCTACGACGTCGCCGGCGAGTGGGTGCTGCGGCAGACCGTCGAGCGGCTCGAAGAGTTCGCGGCCGCGTAGCACCGCTCTCAGGATAGCGGCTGTTTCTCGGCGCCTGCTGCGTCGCTGTGCGTGTTGGAACGGATGTGTGGCGGGATGGGTGCCTAGAGTAGCTCGACAGTGAGAGAGCGAATTTTTGACTTGCCTAGATTCTTGCTTACAGATAGTTTGTTTAGCCCGTGCTGAATACAGGGCGCGAATACAACAGGGGTGCCACTCAATTACAGTCGTCTATGAACTCCGGGTGAATCCGTAGTCGGCCTGCTCACGTCGCCGTGAAACCGCTGCTGTGGTATCGAACTCGTAGCTGTCGGTGTCGTTCCACCATGACAATAGCGTCAGTATCGTTGTTACCCTCTCATTCGTCGTTTCTTCATCCACTACCGTTTCGACGACAGTAGGTAGCCAGGGTGCTTCCTCACTACTTTCAAGATCGTTTAGGTTCTCAATTCCAGCGTCGGCTAATGCCACCGTCTCTGCCTCCGGAATCACCGGTAACTCACTGAGGGCTGTCGATACCAACTCTCGACCGGGCTGAACATTTACTTCCACGGGTGGGCTGAGCAGATCTCCGTCGCTGCTCTCAAGAAGTTCAGTGGCTTCCTTGAACGCACTCCGGGCTTGTCTGAAGCGAATTCGGGCGAGAATTTCGCGATTTTGCGTATACGCAACGATACCTACCTGAAAACTGCGTTCGGCTGTATTCAGCAGTTCAATAAGCTCCGTCCGCTGTCTCTCGCGGGCTTCGATCGATTCTAGCTCCTCGCGAGTCACCTCAATGGATTCTTCGATCTCTGAGCGTATTTCAGTGTCCCCAGAATCAACTCCGCTGAGAGCGGCTTGGAATTGAGTAAGTGCCTCAGTGTAGGCGTCGGTTGCCTCATTGAAATTAGCAGTCTCTTTAGCGGTGTGTGCCTTTTTTAACAATTCTGCGCCCTCCGATTGTCGCTCTTCGATGATCGATGAGTCGTCGTTGTTATCGTCACAGTCATCGCTATCAGGCGCAGATTGCTCCTCCGCGTCCGACACTCGATTGGCGTCTGTCTCTGCTCCATCGTCTCCGGCAGGCGATCGAACGCTCGCTTGCTTCGAGCGCCTCCGGTAGAATCCGTATGTACCGAGACCCGCAAGGCCGACCGCCGGTGTCGACCACCGGATCTCCCGGTTGAACCCGAACCATCTACCAGGTTCGCCCGCCCACGCATGATGATGATTGAGCGATCCATGAACGACCCGCGAGCCCACGCTGTCAGCGTCAGTTTCTGTGTCAAACGCGTAAAGTGCACCGTCACTCGCACCGAAAAAGAGGACTCCCCCAACGACGATCGGTGAGCTGTTGATCCATGGACTGTTCCCCCATAGTCGCGGGAGTCCTCCCAGACTCACCTCCCAAGAGACCGACCCGGTCTGTGCGTCGACAGCGTAACAGATTCCCTCGTCGGAGCCAACGTAAACGGTTTCGCCGGCAACTGTTGGTGACGTATCAATCGATCTCTCGCTAATGAGACTATTCCAACGTACTTCCCCGGTTTCGGTGTCGATCGCGTAGAGAAATCCACCCGACCCGACATATGCGACCCCTTCGTGGACTGTAGGCGAGGATCCGGGCGTGTTTATGTTCGAATTATCGTGTGCCCACAACTCCTCTCCAGTCTCGGCGTCAACGGCGTACAGCACTGTATCGTCGGAGGTTGCGTAGACGGTTCCATCGACAACTGTTGGAGTAGTACCATAGTCTGCCCGATCGACACGCCACAACCGTTCACCGTTCTCGATTGAAACTGCGTGGAGACCACTCGTGTAGGTTCCGACATAGACTCGATCGTCGTGAATGACGGGTGCGCCGACGCTGTCCCCAACATAATCACGCCAGCGTAAGACGCCAGTTTCGGCGTCGATCGCGTACAACGAACCGTCGCCATGACCCGAGCCCACGTACACTGTCCCGTCGGCGACCGTCGGCGAGGACTGATCGAGGCGCGCATCAGCTTCATAAGACCACTCAAGCGATCCGTCATTCGCGCTAACGGCGTACAGGGTTTGATCTAGAGACCCATAGTATACTGTCCCATTGGAGTACGCCGGTGCCGACGCACCACTCCCACTAGCTTCGTCGAATTCCCACAAAACCGCCCCGTCATTCGCGCTAACGGCGTACAGTGACGAGCCGGAGATATACGCGGTTGCGTCGACTACCGTCGGTGACGAATCAAGGCCATTGATATCGAGATCACGCTTCCAGATTCGTCGAGTAGTGAGGAGATCCACCGCCAACTCATTGACCGATCCCGCAACACCGAGAACAGCCCCTCCTTCCAGAAGGAACGATCGTCTGGATCGCTGCTCTCGATCGACCATACGAATCATAAAGAAGTTCAAATATATTATATTTTATTGTTGGCTGTTTTAGCTCCACATTTTAACACCGATCCAGAAGTGGAAGAAACCACGATAAATTCTCTACGTACATTTCAGGAGCAGGGTTGGGTTGATGTTACTTGATCCGAGAATAATGTCACAGATCTATAGTAGTAATTGAAAACAAACGGCCCCCAGCCTCCGTATCTCGCACAGCGCTTTGGACCGGTAATGAGTGATTCATCGGCCTAGCCAGTACCTGATTCGCTTCCAATCCCCGCAGATGGAGCGGATTCATTCCCTATGGACAATCTCAACGGAGCCAAATTTTTCGCGCAGGTCGAACCCCTGTTTCGAGTGCTTCAGGTGGAACTTCTGAAAGCGGTTGCTGTGTATTTTCCCCCGAAGGGGGTGCCCTTAGGCACACTCCCTAAGGGGTCCGTCCCAGCCCATGGGATTGAACCCTGACCAGCCGCAGCGCTCGCGACGACGTCGAGGTCGATCGCGACCGCGATCGAGAGCAAAATCGGCTCAGATACCGCTCAAAACGTAACGATGTCAACAAGAAACAGGGGACAGGATAGTGTTGCCACTCAACTGTCGGTGGTCAGCGGGGGAGCTTCGACGAGAAGAGAACGTCCCCGTTGCGGTTGATCGGGCGCTGACCCGTCCGGCGACCCTCCTCCTTCTCCGTCCAGGAGAACTCGCCACTGATGAACTTCCGGTACGCCATCGAGCCCGTGTCCTCCGCGGCGTCGACGCCGGCGCGGATGAGCTTCACGAGTTCGACGCGCGAAAGCGGCTGACCGCCGAGATCGACGACCATTCCGTCGACCGACTCGGTGATCGAGATTCCGTGGCGACGAGCCCAGCGTGCGAGCGCGGAGTCCTGGTCGATCATCTCCGTCTCCGCCGACGCGAGCTGCCGCACGCCGCCGACGACCCAGTCCGTGACGTCCTCGAAGGTGTTCAGCAGGTCTTGGAACTTCTCGCGGATCAGACTGTCCTCGAACGACATCTTCGCGTTCGCGACCTCAACGAGGTCGTCGAACTTCTCGGCGGCGCGGTAGACCGTCGAGCGAGACGTGTCCGAGAGCTCGGCCAGCTGCTCGACGTCGGCGCCGTCGCCGCCATCGGTCAGCGCAGCCAGTACGGAGCGCTCGGACTCGGTGGCGTCACCGCGGGCAAAGTGCGCGACCGCCTGCTGCTCTTCGCCCTCCTGGACGCTAGGCATCTTGTTCTCTATGAGGTCAAGATCTCGCTCTGACTCGGTCGCCTCAAAGTAGTGATCCGCCGTGTAAACGCGCGGGTCAGCTCGCGTCGGGAGCCCCGCCCAGAGGAGGACGTTCACGAGCGACTCGTCGAGCTCCGTCCGCAGCGCCTCGACGTCGAACGCGCCTTCTTCGCTCCAGGGCACCGAGGAGAGGTCGGAGTACTCCTTCGACCATTGGAGCTCCAGCTTCGGGTCCGAGAGCGGATCGTCGTCCGACGACGTCTCCTCAGACCGGGCGAACTCGGGATGGTAGTACTTCACCAGCTTCCCGACGCCGTTCGGTTTCTCCGTGAGCTTCTTCCAGGTCGACTCGTCGAGCGCGACGGCGTTCCGGTGGCCGACGACCTTCTCGTTGTCCCACTTGTACTCGCCCCTCCCGCGGTTGTTCGAACCGAAGAGCGCGAGCTGGTCGAGAACGGCGCCCTGCCCGGCGACGTGCTGCTCGCCGGCGCCGCGGTCTAGGCGGAGGTACATCTCCATCTGGTAGGCGTTCGAGTGCTCGTGAACGCACTCGTCGCGGAAGTAGTGCGTACTGATGTCGAGCTCTTCGGCGAGTCGACGGAGCAGCGGGATCACTTCGTCCGGCTCTAGGTTGCTGGAGTTCGCCTGAACGCGCAGGCCGTACGGGAGATCCTCCGGCATCGACCCGATCCGTTCGCCGTCGGCCGTTCGCGCGTCCGGCACCGACGGCCGGAACTGGAACGACGCCTTCCGCTCACCGAGACCGTCCTGCGCTCGGACGGCGATCTGGTACTCGTTGAACGTCTCGTAGGGGCGCGACGGCGCCGCGATGCCGCCGGACCAGTAGTTCGTCTTGTCCGGATTGATCTCCCAGAGCTCGCCGTCGAAGACGAACGACCCGACGTCGTCGGCGATGGTGGGTTCGTACTGCGAGACGATCGCGTCGTACGGCGACAGCGAGCCGGGGTGACCGTTCTGACGAGTGTCCGGCTGCGAGAACAGCAGATGCGCACCGAACGCGTGAACACGCGGCTCGACGCACTCGATCGGCCCCTCGACATCGAAGGTCCGGTACTCGGTCGACTCCGGGCTGCTGGGGTGGACCTGCCGAGTGCCCTCGCTTGCGGCGTCGCGGAGCTCGCGCGCCTCATCGGAGTCGACGACGCCCTCGATCGAGTCCTCGTCGTCACCGGTGACGGGCTGGGCGTCGCCCAGCAGCTCGTCGAGGTCGCCCTGTGGCCCGGGTTCGAGGTAGTCGTCGCTCAAAGCTCCACCTCCTTCCGGGGAACGACCACGGCACCGCGCTCGCCGGCGGTGAACACCGCGACGAGCGGGATCCACGGCTCGCTGACGTCGAGCGCGGGCTCACCCGGATCGCGCTCGCTCGGATCGAACACATCGACGGAGGCGTGTTCCGGCGCGATCGCGAGGACGTAGCGACCGTCGCGATACCCGCGGACCGGGACCATCTCAGAGCTGACGCGGTCGATGTGGACACCGGCGATCCGGCGCCGTGGGACCAACGGTGTCCCGACCGAGTCGAGAACGACGTCCTTCGTGACCGGGTTCGCGGCGTGCTTCTCGCCAGCGACCCACCGCGCGATCGGACGACGGAGGACGATGTCGTCGGACCGCATCACTCGACCTCCGCGGGGTCGAACACGCGCGACCAGGCGAGTTGCGTCTCCCGACCGCGGCCGTCGTGCCTATCGCGCCAGCTGGAGGTCTCGTCGATAAGGTGTTCGACAGTCGTCGCGGGGACGATCTTCATCGCGATCGCCGGGCGAGCCGGGCGGGGCTCGCAAACGACGAAGACGTAGACGCCGCCGGCGTCGAGGAGCGCATCGTGCTGCGTCTCGCGGAGGCTGAAACGCCCGCGACGCTGCGCGCTCCCGTAGACCGCCATCGTGCTCTTGATCTCGACGACAGTTCCAGCTTCGAGGACACAGATTCCGACAAACGGGAGGTCTGAGCGCGGGAAGATAGCAGTCTCGGCGACAGCATCGTAGTGTTCGCTGTCCGCGGTGGATTCGAGTTCGACGACGACGTCGAAGACCTCGTGTTCGGCGTTCTCGCCAGCGCGCTTCGCGGCAGCGAGAGTATCGCTGCTCATCGGCCCAACCTCCCGGGTATCTTCGCCCTTCCGGCATTAGTCTTCGATATGACATTTATCTCACTGCCACTGTACGCCCGCACAGTCGACTCAAGAAGGAGCTTCCGAGCGATAGACGCTCGGTCGCGATCAGCGTCATCTCGCTGTTCAAATTCACCTAAGAGCAGCTGACATATTTCTGTGTTTTCGTAAGGACTATTCTTAATCCCACTGAACAATCTACTGGTGTGCTTGGCACACCATGTCAGAGGCAGGTCCTCCTGCCCGCGCTCTTCCCTCACCTCGGTTCCGGTGTGGACACGCTGATCAGCGTCTTCATGGTTTTCTCTGACTCTCTCAGTCATCACGAGGCTCACCTCCGTAGAGCGCGTGACGAGCGTCTGCGTCGAGGTCGTGAACGCCCTCGTGTTCACGGAACCAGTTCAGGAACTCGCCGGCGGACGATCGGCTGATCTCCACCGACTCCCTGGGCTCGAGATTCCGATCGACGGTCACGAATCGGACTTTCCCGTCGTCATCGGGCTCAGCGCTGTCGAACAGCGCCCAGCCGTCGACAGCGAGCGCGACGCGGCGCATCCTCTCGCCGTCGACGGAGATCTCCTCGGGGACTTCGTCGAGCGTCAGGAAGCGGTCGCCGGCGACGGCGTGGACGTCGGGGTCCTCAACGTCGTCGAGGCTACGGAGACGCTCCCAGAGCTCGCGGTTGTGATGTCGGTACCGGGCGACGTGGTACCCACAGTACGCGACGTCGCCCCCGACCTCGGGCCAGGGCAGCCGGTAACGCTGTTCGCGGTCGCAGTGGCCGCACTCGCAGAGACCGTGTTCGTCGACGGGCCCGACCTCGGGTTCGAGCGCCCGATGGGCGCCCGAGTACCACGGCTGGCTGCGCGGGCGACTCATCGGCTACCTCCGTCGGCGCGCAGGGCGGCACCGACACGCTGACCGCGGTTACGGTTCGGATCCTCGGCGGGGTCGACGAGGTCGACGTCGACGCCGGCGGCGCTGCCGCGGCTGATGCGACGGAAGCAGTCACACCCGAGGCACCGGTGTGCGACGTCGTCCTCATCACCGAAGACAGCCCGGAACCTATCAGAGACGTGACCGTCGCAGTACCGGCACTGCGCGGTTTCGTCGGAACCGCCGGGTTGGCGGTTCATAGCGCACCCCCTGAATGCGGTTTTCGGGCGTTAGAAGGTTCTGAAGCTACTGATAATGAGAACCCATAAAAAATCTGATGGGACCGCTGAGAGTCGAACTCAGGTCATACGGACCCCATCCGCATAGGATACCACTACCCCACGGTCCCTGACTACACGCTGAAAAACGACGGTCCGGTAATTAAGGACTTCGCTTCAGTCGTCGCCGTCCCGCGGGACCACGAGGTCGCCCGCGTCCCGCACCGCGAGGCTCCCGATCGCGTCGCCCTCGTAGACGGCCAGCCCCTCGGCGCGACCGAGGACGTACCCATCGCGGTCCGCCTCGACCGTCCCGCGCTCCGCGCCCGCGGCGTCGACCACGCTCGCGAGGACATCTCCCTCGTCGAACGCGTCCCCGGCCGCCACCCGGTGCCGGACGAGTCCGGAGATATCGGTCGTCGGCCCGCGGAAGCGCCGCACGGGAAACTCGACGGGGGCCGGGGCCACGCCGACCCCGGGCTCGCTGGCCGACTCGGGTACTTCGTCGAGGAGCCCGAGTTCGACGGCGACGCCGACGACGCCCGCGACGCCAGCGTCGAGGAGCGCGTCGTCGACGACGCTGTGGGCGCCGAGCTCCGCCGTGAACGCCGGGATCCCCGCCTCGTTGAGTACGGCGCCCGCGGTCGATCGCTGGAGGTTCTCTTCGACGTACTCTGCGGCGGGATACTCCCGGACCACCGGAAGCCCGAACGCCTCGACGAGTCGGCCGAGGTCCTCAGAGAGCGCGGCCGCCTCGGCCTCATTCCGTCGGTCACCGTACAGCACGCGGTCGCGGATGGCGAACGGCTCGCTACCGACGCCCGCGGTGTGACAGTCGATCAGCGCGTCCGCGGTCGCGTCGGTGCCGACCGCGTCGACTGAGAACTCGTTCCCCTCGACCGACGACTCGCCGGTGATCGCGGCGTACAGCCGGGCGTCGATCCGCTCTTGGAGCTTCGGCGGGCGGGCCGACTCCGCGTCGGCGTCCGGGAAGTGCCGGTTCGGGTCCTCGTCGGCGTAGTACGTCTCTCGCGCGTTCCGGCGCAGGCCGGCCGGGGAGACGACGGGCACGGCGACGACAACGCCGGCGAGGTCGGCGAGGCGGTCGCCGAAGGTCGCGACCGCGTCCTGGACGACCGCGACGCCCGTCGCCTCGTCGCCGTGGACGCCGCCGGTGAGCCACAGCGTCGGCCCGTCGGCGGCGCCGTTCGCGACCGCGACCGGGAGCCGTTCCGTGCCGCCGGTCGGGAGGTCCCCGACGGTGAGCCACCCGCGGTCGAGCGTTCCGGGCTCGGCGCTCGCGCTCCCGACGGCTACCACTCCGCCTCCGTCTGCGTCCGGCTCGTCCATGTCCGCATCTGGGGGCGGCGAATTTATAAAAGAACGCGCTCCAAGGCGACGACCGTCCCGTTCTCGGCGTCCGGGTCGCCGACGACGCGCCCGAGGCAGACCGCGGTGCCGTCCGGCGTGAAGCACGCGGCGAGCGGCGGGTCCGGGTCCGTGTCGCGGTCAGTCGGCGCGTCGCCATCCGTGTCGGTCGGCGCGTCGCCATCCGTGTCGGTCGGCGCGTCGCCATCCGTGTCGGTCGGCGCGTCGCTATCGTTCGACGCGTCGTCGCGGATCGCCGCCGGGATCGCCGCGTCGTCGACGTCGATCACGCCGGGCGCGTACACGGGAGCCCCGGTCGCGACGCTGCGGGCGGCCGACCGGGCGACCGTCACCGCGGGGAGGTGGGCGAGGGCGTCCTCCGCCGGGCGGACCACCTCGCGGAGGAGCGCGTCATCGCCGTCCCCGGCCCACGCGAGCGCGTCCACGAGGTCCTGAAGCGTGCGGAGGTCGCGGTCGTCGAACGGATCCGTGGCGCTGCGCCGGAGGTGTCCCATGTGCGCGCCGCCCCCCGTCGCGAGTCCGATGTCGTGACACAGCTTCCGGACGTACGTCCCCGACTCGCAGCGGATCCGGAGGAGCGCCCGGCGGTCGGCGACCTCTAGCAGGTCCAACTCGTGGACCGTCCGCGTGCGGAGCCGACGGCTCACGGCGCTCTTCCGCGGCGGCTTCTGGTAGATCTCGCCCTCGAACTCGGCGACGACTTCCCGGAAGTCCGACGGGGGTGACCCGTGGAGCTCCAGCACCGCGACGTACTCCTTCGCCCCTTCGAGGAACACCTGCGCCATGCGCGTCGCGTCGCCGGTCAGCGTGGGGAGACAGCCAGTGACCTTCGGATCGAGGGTCCCCGAGTGAGCGACGCCGCGGGTCGGCGGCCCCTCGGGGTCGAGCGTCGCGAGCGTCTCGTCTATGGCGTCCCGCACCCACGCCGACACTTGGTGCGAGGAGGGCCCGGCGGGCTTGTCGAGGTTGACGACGCCGAACCGGAGCAGCTCCGGCACCGACCGCTCTCCGGGAGGCGCTCTGAGCGGGTCGGGGTCGGCGTCGGAAGGGTCTGTCATGCGGAGGTCAGTCGCGGGTTCAGAAGTCGTACACGACGCCGTCGACGGGCGCTTTCCCCTCGTCGTCGTCGGGGTCGTACGCTTCGACGGTCGCGACGAGGACGTTGAGGAAGCGCTCGGGCCCCCAGCGGGCGGTGTTGTACGCGGCGTCGTAGATCGAGAGGTCTTCGATGTCGATGTTGTAGTACTCCCGGTACCGCTTGCGCTCGGAGGCCTCGCGGCGCTCCGTCTCCGTTCGCGCGCGGTCGGTCGGCTTCGCCTCGCGCTCCGCGATCCGCTCCGCGCGGACCGACAGCGGCGCGTCGAACCAGAACCGGAAGTCGGCGTGGTCGGCCGCGAGCCACCCGGCGAGCCGCGATTCGAGGACCACGTCGTCGCGCTCGACGGCGATCTCGCGGAGCCGGCGGTCGAGGTCGCGGTCGATCTGCGGGTCCTCCTCGGCGAACTCGTTGAACTCGACCGGCGTCATGTCGCGTTCGGCCGCCATCTCGCGGAAGATGTCGCCGCCGGAGACGTGCCCGAGACCGAGCGCGTCCGCCAGCTGGACGGCGTTGGTGCTCTTCCCGCTTCCAGGCGGGCCGGAGACGGTGATCAACATATCACCACTGCGCGGGTGTCGTTCAAAACGGTTGTCGTTCGGCTGCGGGAGCGCGCGCCCGTCGGCGCCCGTGTCGAGGACTCGCTCGCCGTCACCGACCCGGCTCGCTCACGCCTCGGGGTCGGCCGTCGCGGCCGTCATCGACCAGACGGCGACGAGGCCGAGCAGGAGCGCGGGGACAAGCGGCAGCACGAGGTACGTGGCGAAAAAGGGGAGCCCGAACCACCCGGCCGCGTACGGATACGCGTAGATGATCCCGGGGATGACGATAGCGCAGACGAAAAGCGCCGCCGTCAGCGCCCACCCCTCGCGGCCGAAGCCGTCGGCCGCCGGCTCCCGACCGGCCGACTCCGACGGCCCCGTACCGTCGGCGCCGCCGCTCTCGCCCTCCGGGGCGTGGACATAGCCGCCGTCGGTAGTGCCGTCGGCGCCCGCGGCCGCGTCGCGATCGGCCGCGTCGCCGTCGGCCGCGTCGGTCTCAGAGCTCACTGTCGGGTCTAACCACCACTTTGCCAAAGCCCTCACGGTTCTCGATCATCTCGTGTGCGCGCGCGGCCTCGCTCATCGGGAGGACCTCCCGGACGCGGGGCTCGAAGGTCCCGTCCCAGACCAGTTCCAGGACGTCGTCGACCTCGCCCGGCGTCGCCATCGTCGAGCCGATGACGGAGAGCTGGTTCCAGAAGATGCGGTTGAGCCCCGCGCCCGGGTTCGGGCCGGTGGTCGCGCCGCAGGTGACGAGCCGGCCGCCCTTCGCCATCGACTTCAGCGAGTTCGGATAGGTCGCCTCGCCGACGTGGTCGACGACGACGTCGACGCCTCGTTTGCCGGTGAGCGCCGCGATCTCGTCCGCGAAGTCGTTCGCCTCGTAGTCGATGACGTGGTCGGCGCCGCAGTCCTCGGCGTGCGCGAGCTTCTCCTCGGTGGAGGCGGTCGCGAACACCTCACAGCCCGCGTGGTCGGCGATCTGGACCGCGGCGTGGCCGACGCCGCCGGAGGCGCCCAAGACGAGCACCTTCTCGCCCGCCTCGATGTCCGCGCGCGTCTGGAGCATCCGCCACGCGGTCTGGAACACGAGCGACGCGGAGCCGGCGACCTCCCAGTCGACGCCGTCGGGGACCGGGACGAGGTTCTCGGCCGGGACCGACGCCTTCTCGGCGTGGACGCCGCGGACGTGTTCGCCGATGATGTGGAAGGAGACGCACAGCGACTCCTCGCCGTTCCGGCAGAACTCGCAGTTGCCGCAGGAGACGCCGGCGCTCACGGCGACGTGGTCCCCAGGCTCGAAGCGCGTCACGCCCTCACCGACGGCCTCCACGACGCCCGCGGCGTCGCTCCCCGGGATGTGCGGCATCTCCACGTCGATGCCGGGCATTCCGCGGCGAGTCCAGACGTCGAGGTGGTTCAACGCCCCCGCCTTGACGTCGACGAGCACCTCGCCGCGGTCGGGGTCGGGCTCGGGGAACTCGCCGTACTCGATCACGTCGCGGTCGCCGTGGTCGGCGAACTGAACGGCCTTCATATTCGGACCCTCCCGCGGGACCCACTAAACAGTACGCCTCACGGAAACGAGCGACGCGACCATCGAACCGGCGCGGCCACCAGACTGACGCGACCATCGAACCGGCGCGGCCCGCGGGACGACGCTCGCAGCCACCGTGCGAGTCGCCCACAGCGACCCGACCGTTTCGTGATGTTTAAGTACCGAAAGCGGGAGCATACGAACGCACGAACTGTAGGGGCGTCGGGCCCCGAGTCCGAGAGGGCGATGATACAACGCGGGTTGCGGTAGCCAAGCCTGGCCCAAGGCGCAGGGTTGCTAACTCTGTGGCGTCACTGCCTCCGGGGTTCGAATCCCCGCCGCAACGCTCGAACGGACGAGTACCGCCGGATCGCGCCGGTAGGGCTCACCACAACCAACACATGAGCACGGAAGAACCACAGGACGACTCGCCGGAGGAGGAGGAAGACCTCCAGTACTTCGTTCGGATCGGGGGCGCGGACCTCGACGGGACGAAGACGGTCGAGCGAAGCCTGTCCGAACTCGACGGCATCGGCACGCGCACGGCGCGGCTGGTCGCCGAGAAGGCCGACGTGGACCGAAACGCCACGTTCGGGCTCCTCGACGAGGAGGATATCGACGCGGTGGTCGACATCGCCGAGAACCTCGAAGACCACGTCCCGTCGTGGATGACGAACCGACAGAACGACTTCTTCACCGGAGAGACGACGCACCTCGTCGGCACGGACGTCAACGAGAAGCGGCGCCACGACATCAACCGGATGAAGATCATCGAATCGTACAAGGGCGTGCGCCACAAGCGCGGGCAGAAGGTCCGCGGCCAGCGCACCAAGTCCACGGGTCGCTCGGAGGGGACCATCGGGGTCAACGTCGAGGAGATCCGCGAGGAGATGGAAGACGACGAGGGCGGTGACGACGAATGAGCACCGGAAAGAACACCAAGGGCTACGAGACGCCGAACCACCCGTATCAGGGCGAGCGCATCGCCGAGGAGTCCGACCTCCTCTCGCGGTACGGTCTGAAGAACAAAGAGGAGTTCTGGCGCGCCCAGTCCGAGCTGCGCAACATGCGCCGAGAGGCCCGACGGCTGCTCGGCGAGGCGCAGGGTGACGTCGACGCCGCACAGGACGCCGGCGCGGAGTTCGTTACGCGGCTCCGCCGGATCGGCATCCTCGGCGACAACGACGACATCTCGACGGTCCTGTCGCTCGACGTGACCGACCTGCTGGAGCGTCGCCTCCAGACGGTCGTCTACCGACAGGGCTTCGCCTCCTCGACCCAGCAGGCCCGCCAGTTCATCGTCCACGGCCACATCACCGTCAACGGCGCCCGCGTCACGCGCCCGTCGGTGAAGGTGGACGTCGACGACGAGGGCGCCATCGCCTTCGACGAGACGAGCCCGCTCGCGGACGATCTCCACCCCGAGCGCGCGGAGTCACAGGAGTAACCAACCATGAGTGAATCCGAGGACGGAAAGTGGGGCATCGCCCACGTGTACGCGTCGTTCAACAACACGCTCATCACGGTCACCGACGAGACGGGCGCCGAGACGATCGCCAAGTCGTCCGGCGGCACCGTGGTGAAGCAGAACCGCGACGAGGCGTCGCCGTACGCCGCCATGCAGATGGCGGAGGTCGTCGCCGAGCGCGTCAAGGACGCCGGTCTGGAGGGCGTGCACG
Source organism: Halorubrum sp. CGM5_25_10-8B (assembly GCF_005435095.1). NCBI lineage: Archaea > Methanobacteriati > Methanobacteriota > Halobacteria > Halobacteriales > Haloferacaceae > Halorubrum > Halorubrum sp. CGM5_25_10-8B. Next base: position 15,822 of record NZ_SGTY01000013.1, read on the forward strand.
TTCGCGTGCGCGGTCCCGGCGGCAACCTCAACAAGTCCACCGGTCCCGGTGCGCAGGCGACGATTCGCGCGCTCTCGCGGGCGGGCGTCGAGATCGGGCGCATCGAGGACGTCACGCCGATCCCGCACGACGGGACGAAGGCGCCGAAGAACAAGCGAGTCTGACATGACCGAAGACGAATTCGACGTCCAGTACGTCGAACGGGACGAACGCAGCGCGCGGGTGCTGATCCGCGGGCTCACGCCGGCGTTCGCCAACGGCATCCGCCGCGCGATGATCGCCGACGTCCCGACGTTCTCGATCGACACCGTCCGGTTCGTCGAGAACTCCTCGGTCATGTTCGACGAGATGATCGGCCTGCGGCTGGGGCTCGTGCCCCTGACGACGCCGCTCGACGACTTCGATATCGGCGACGAGGTCACCCTCGCGCTCGACGTCGAAGGTCCGGCGACGGCGTACTCCGGCGACATCGAGAGCAGCGACCCGCTCGTCGAGGTCGCCGACGAGAACGTTCCGATCATCGAGCTGAAGGAGGGACAGCGGTTGGAGTTCGAGGCCGACGCGGTCCTCGACACCGGCAAGGAGCACGCCAAACACCAGGGCGGCGTCTCTGTCGGCTACCGCCACCTCCAGCGCGTCTCGGTCGAGGGCGACCGCGGCGAGTTCGACGACGACGAGCCGAACATCCTCCGCGGCGTCATCGAGACGCCGGACGGGGAGATCGAGCTCACGGACGAGTTCGACAACGACCTCTCGGAACGGTTCCCCGGTAAAGAGGTCGCGGTCGAGGACGTGCCGGGCGCGTTCGTCTTCCACATCGAGACGGACGGCTCGTTCGACGTCGAGGAACTGTTGCTCCGCGCGATCGACTCCATCGAGGAGCGCGCGGACGAACTACAGACGAAAGTCGCAGTATAAGGAAATGACGGCCCTTCGAACCACCCCCCTGACCGTCGCCCCCGCCGGCAGCCGCGGCGCCGCTCCGACCGACGGAGCGCCCGCGGCCGACCGCGGGGACGCCGGGACCGAAAGTGGTTTGAAGGGAGCCGGAATACGGTGGAGTGCACGCAGGGATAGCCAAGTCAGGCCAACGGCGCAGCGTTCAGGGCGCTGTCCTGTAGAGGTCCGCAGGTTCAAATCCTGCTCCCTGCACTCCGTTTTCCACGAACTCTCCGTTCAGGAGGGACAGCTATGAGTAGCAAGACGAATCCGAAACTACAGAACCTCATCGCCGATCTGAAGTCGGTCTCGCGTGACTCCGGTGCCAACGTGTGGCAGGACGTCGCCGACCGACTGGAGAAGCCACGGCGCACGCACGCTGAGGTCAACCTGGGCCGTATCGAACGATACGCGCAGGAAGACGAGACGGTCGTCGTCCCCGGCAAGGTGCTGGGCAGCGGTGTGCTCGAAACGAACGTTACCGTCGCCGCCGTCGACTTCTCCGGAACCGCCCGGACGAAGATCGACCAGGCCGGCGAAGCGGTGGCGCTGGAACAGTACGTCGAACAGAACCCCGAAGGAAGCAACGTGCGGGTGATCCGATGAGTCTCGCGAAGATCGACGCGGACGTCGTCGTCGACGCCCGCGACTGTATCCTCGGTCGCGTCTCCTCGGAGGTCGCCCAGCGCGTCCTCGCCGGGGAGACCGTCGCCGTCGTCAACGCCGAGCGCGCCGTCATCACCGGCAACGAGGAGGCGACGATGGAGACGTACCACAAGCGCGCGGAGCTCGGCTCGGACAGCGGGCCGTACTACCCCAAGCGCCCCGACCGAATCTTCAAGCGCGCCATCCGCGGCATGCTGCCGTACAAGTCGGAGGACGGCCGCGAGGCGTTCTCGAACGTGCGCGTGTACGTCGGGAACCCCTACGAGCGCGACGAGGACGTCGAGAGCGTCGTCCTCGACGGCACCTCGCTCGACCGCCTCTCGAACATCAAATTCACCACGCTCGGGGAGATCTCCGAGTCTCTGGGAGCCAACGTCACATGGTAACGAACACCTCAGGCAAGAAGAAGACGGCCGTCGCCCGCGCCACCGTGCGCGAGGGCGAGGGTCGCGTTCGCATCAACTCCCAGCCAGTCGAGCTGGTCGAACCGGAGCAGGCGCGGCTCAAGATGCTGGAGCCGTTCCGCATCGCGGGCGAGGAGCTCCGCGACGGCGTCGACATCGACATCGACGTCGAGGGCGGCGGCTTCAGCGGGCAGGCGGACGCGACGCGGACCGCCATCGCCCGCGGCCTCGTCCAGCACCTCGGTGACGCCGAGCTGCGCGACGCGTACATGAACTTCGACCGCACCCTGCTGGTCAACGACGTGCGCCAGTCCGAACCCAAGAAGTGGGGGGGACCCGGCGCGCGCGCTCGCTACCAGAAGTCCTACCGCTGAGGTGATCCAGTCATGATGATCCCCGTCCGGTGTTTCACGTGCGGCAACGTCGTGGGTGAACACTGGGAAGAGTTCAAAGAGCGGGCTCGCGAGGGCGACGAAGACCCCGGCGAGGTGCTCGACGACCTCGGGGTCGACCGGCACTGCTGCCGGCGCATGCTGGTGAGCCACCGCGACCTCGTGGACGTCGTCTCGCCGTACCAGTAACAATGTCAGGACAGCGATACAATCGATACGAGAAGGCACGCATCCTCGGCGCGCGAGCGCTACAGGTGTCCTACGGGGCGCCCGTGCTGATCGACACGGACCAGACGGAGCCGATACTCGTCGCCGCGGAGGAGTACGACGCGGGCGCGCTCCCGTTCACCGTGCGGAGGGAATCCAACTAATGACCCGAATTACCAGCGTCTCGTTGCGTCGCGTGCTCGACTCGCGCGGAAACCCGACGGTCGAGGCCGACGTGCTCACCGAGTCCGGCGGCTTCGGCCGTGGGGCGGCGCCTAGCGGGGCCTCGACCGGGGAGTACGAAGCGATCGAACTGCCGGCGAGCGAGTCCATCGCGAAGGCCCGCGAACACGCGGTCCCGCGCCTCGAGGGCGTCTACGCCGGCGACCAGCGCGCGGTCGACAACGCGCTCCGCGCCGCCGACGGGACGGACGACTTCTCCGCCATCGGCGCCAACAGCGCGGTCGCCATCTCGATGGCGGCCGCGAAGGCCGCCGCCGACGTGCTCGGCGCACCGCTGTACCAGCACCTCGGCGGGGCGTTCCGCGGCGAGAACTTCCCGATCCCGCTTGGCAACGTCGTCGGCGGCGGAGAGCACGCCAAGGAGGCGACCCACATTCAGGAGTTCCTCGCGGCGCCCGTCGGCGCGCCGAGCGTCTCGGAGGCCGTCTTCGCGAACGCCGCGGTCCACGCGGCGGTCGCGGACGTGTTAGACGAGCGCGGCGTGCCCGCGGCGAAGGGCGACGAGGGCGCGTGGGCGCCCCCCATCTCGGACGCCGACGCGTTCGAGGTCGTCGACGAGGCGGTCGACCGCGTCGAGGAGGACGTGGGCTTCGAGATCCGCTTCGGTCTCGACATGGCCGCGGCCGAACTGTACGACGACGAGGCCGAGGCGTACGTCTACGGCGACGAGACGAAGTCGGCCGACGAGCAGATCGAGTACGTCGCCGGCCTCGTCGACGAGTACGACCTCGCGTACGTCGAGGACCCGCTCGACGAGAACGACTACGAGGCGTTCGCGGACCTGACCGACCGGGTCGGCGACCGGACGCTGATCTGCGGGGACGACCTGTTCGTCACCAACGTCGAGCGGCTCCAGGACGGCATCGACGCCGGCGCGGCCAACAGCATCCTCATCAAGCCGAACCAGATCGGGACGCTGTCGGACGCGTTCGACGCCGTCGAGCTCGCCGCCCGCAACGGGTACGAGACGGTCATCTCTCACCGTTCGGGCGAGACCGAGGACACCACCATCGCACACCTCGCCGTGGCGACCGACGCCGGTTACATCAAGACCGGGACGGTCGGCGGCGAGCGAACCGCCAAGCTGAACGAACTGGTCCGCATCGCGGACGACGCGGTATGACGGGCCCACACCACGCATGAGCGAAGACAACGACGCGGTCGAACTCGACGACGACGCGGAGACCGAGGCGGTCGACGCGGCGGTCGAGGAGGAGGCCGACACGACCGAGGAACCGACCGCCGACGCGGCCGAGACGGCCGCCGACGCCGAGAGCGAGACCGCCGCGGGCGACGACGAAGCGGACGAGGAGGAGGCCTCCCCGTTCGACGACGACGTCATGCCCGACGACGACGTCGACCTGCTGATCCCCGTCGAGGACTACCTCTCCGCGGGTGTCCACATCGGGACCCAGCAGAAGACGAAGGACATGGAGCGGTTCATCCACCGCGTCCGCGACGACGGGCTGTACGTCCTCGACGTGAGCCTGACCGACCAGCGGATCCGCACGGCCGCGGACTTCCTCGCGAACTACAACCCCGAGCAGATCCTCGTCACATCCTCGCGGCAGTACGGTCGGTTCCCGGCCGAGAAGTTCGCGGACGCCATCGGCGCCCGCGCCCGCACCGGTCGCTTCATTCCGGGCACGCTGACGAACCCCGACTACGCCGGCTACATCGAGCCGGACGTGGTCGTGGTCACCGACCCCATCGGCGACGCGCAGGCCGTCAAAGAGGCCATCACCGTCGGTATCCCGGTGATCGCGATGTGCGACTCCAACAACCAACTGTCGAACGTCGACCTCGTCATCCCGACGAACAACAAGGGTCGGCGCGCGCTGTCGGTCGTCTACTGGCTCCTCGCCAACGAGACGCTCGACCGCCGCGGCGCCGACACGGTGTTCGCCCTCGAAGACTTCGAGGACGAGCTCTAAGCCGGCCGCGTTTTTCTTCGACGCTTCCTGTTTCGTCCGTTCACCGCTCGGAGAGCCGTCGGCGAATCGATCCGCGGCGCGACGCGCTCAGACGATATCGGGCGTGAACGGGTACGAATAGACCCGCCCGTCGTTGGCCTTCACCGTTGCCACGAGGACCAAGACTAGGTCGACGACGCCGATAATCGGGAACAGCAGGAGGCCGATGAACACGAAGCTCAGGACGGCGGCAATCATGAGCGCGGCGAAGACGACGATCTGGAAGTTCAGCGAATTCTTCGCGTTCCGCTCGACGAGTTCGTCGTTGTCGTCCGCGAGGATCAGGAAGAGAATCGGGCCGAGGAACGACGCGAAGAGCGACGAGGCGTGCGACAGCGCCGCTAGCGTCGTGTCCCCGTCGACGGTCCCGTCGCCGGTCTCAGTTGCTGTGGTTGACATAGCGGGATGGCGGTTTCGGAGCAGATTGATAAATTTTCGGAGACCGACCGGAATACACGGAGGCGGCAGTCGACAGCCACGCTCAAGCCGGCGCCCGTCGCCGACTGCGACCGATCGGTCGTCGGTCGGTCCCCCGCTCAGTCGGGCGTCGACCGATCCCCCGCTCAGTCGGTCGTCGACGGCTCGCTGTCGGTCGGTTCGTCGACCGCCCCGCCCGTCGTCTCCTCGGGCACGTCGTGGGTCCACCGCGGCTCTATCTCTCGGTTCGCCATCACGATCCGGTCGCCGCCGTCGGTGTCGATCCGCGTCTTCCGGAGTTCGATGGCGGCGACCGTTCCCGTCACGCCCTTCGACTCGACGCGGTAGCCGACGTTGAAGTCCGGGTCCCGCAGGAGGTAGACGCCCGCCACCGTGTCCTCGATCATCTCGGAGAGCGCGTAGGAGACCCCGAGGGCGATGAAGCCGACAGCGGTGCCGAGGCTCGCCGCGATGTCGCCCATGCCGACGACCTTCAGGAACGTGAGCGCGACGCCGAACCAGAGGAACACAGAGACGAGCGTGACGATGAGGTCGCCGACCAGTTCGCGGTCGCCGACGTACAGCCGTTCGATCGACCCGCGGACGACCGAGAGGACGACCCGCACCGTCAGGTACGCCAGCGCGAGGAAGATCAGCCCCGAGAGCAGCCGCGGGACCGCCACGACCAGCCCCTCGACGAAGTTCGAGAGCGAGCGGGAGACGAGCGACGGGATCTGCGTCATGCCGAACCGCACACGGCGGAGAGTAGAAAAGGTGAGGGCGCCGCCGGCTCAGTTCGCGGCCTCGTCGCCGGTCGCCCCGTCCTCGGACAGCGCCGACCGAGCCTCCGCGACGGTCTCGTCCACGCGAGCCCACGCGACGGGCGGCTCGACCGCCTCGAGCTCCGCGTCGAGCGCGTCGAGCCGCTCGCCGAACTCGCCGTCCCGGCCCGGCCGGTCGCCGAGCGCGTCGGCGTGCTCCGCGACCGCGGATTCGAGATCGTCGATCCGCGCGTCCACGTCGTCCGGGAAGGGGGCGCCGTCGCGGTGGGCCCACGCGCGGAGGTCGTCGGCCTCGGCTCGGAGGTCGGCGACGACGAGGTCGAGGACGCGCGTCTGGACGGCGGCGTCGAACCGCCGTCCTGGGTCCGGGTCGTCCGCGTCCCGCAGCGACTCGACGGTCTCGGTGAGGGCCGCAGCGGACTCCTCGGCGGCCTCGACTTCGTCCACGAGCGCGCCGTGGCGTCGGTTGGCCGAGCGGAGCCACGCCTCGAACGCCTCCAGTTCGGTTTCGAGGTCGTGGGCGACGCGGACGATGTCCTGCGCCTCGGTGGTTATCTCGTGGAGGGCAACCGCGGCGCGGTACACCGCCACCGGCTCGGCCAGCCCCGACCGCGCCGCGCCGAGCTCGTCGCCGAGCGCCTCCACCTCCGCACGGAGGTCGTCCAGCCGGTCCCCGAACGCCCGCCGGCGGACTGTGACGACCTCGAGGTCCGGCGCGTCGTCGGCGGCGGTCGCCTCGTCGTGGGTCCGCGTCGCGAGGTCGACCCGCGTCTCCGCTGTCGCGAGTATCTGCGACACGTCGGTGACGCTCGACTCGATCGCCGCGGACGTCACCCTCCCGTCGTCGGTGAAGGGTTCGAGCCAGGTCCGGATCGACTCCGGTTCCTCGCCGGTCCGGTCGGCCACAGACTCGACGAGTTCGTCGAGGGGCGTCTCCGCGGGCGCGCTCTCACTCATACGGCCGGATTCGGCGTAGTACGGTGTATACCTTCCTAAGAGCGGTGTGTTCGGGGACAGAGGCGAACAGAGCGGTACGTGGTGGTATATAGCTGTCAGAACCGTCTCTTGTACTCACCACCGATACTGTGGACTCTTCGCGTGACAAGAGGTGACTATATTAAAAATATAAACCAGTTTAATAGACTTGCCCGTTGCCACGCCTGATGTCAGACCGGAACTGGGTCGACGGCGGCGTGTCGCGGCGGAAAGTTCTCATCACGTCCGGAGCGCTCGGAACCGCCGGGTTGGCGGGCTGTAGCGGAAGCAGCGACGGCGGCTCCGGCGGCGACGGCGGCGACGGTGGCTCCGGCGGCTCCGGTGGCGACGGCGACGACGGCTCCGGGCAGAGCACGGCGCTGCTCAACGCCGAGGGCTCCTCGACGGTGTACCCAATCTCGAACACGGGGAGCTCATACTGGAACTCCAACGCCCCGCCGAGCGACGGCGAGTACTGGGGCGCGAACGACGAGGGCTCGGTGCCCGGCTGGGACCAGCTCTCCGCCGACGGCGCGGACGACATGCTCATCGCCGACTACTTCGCAGCGAAGTTCGGCTTCGAGCCGACCGATCAGCGCTCTTCGCCGCCGTTCCCGACGACGGTCGGCCTGAGCCACTCCGGGACCGGCTGTGAGGCCGTCACTGACGGCCTCGTCGACATCGGCAACTCCTCCGGGCCGATCACGGCGGAGCTCGACTGGACCGAGGAGAAGGCCCAGAACACAGTCGTCGACAACGTTGTCGGTCGCGATGGCCAGCCGGTCGTCGTCAGCTCCGACGTCTCCGACGCCGGCGTCGCGCAGCTGACCGGCGAGGAGATCCGCGGCATCTACCAGAACGAGATCACCAACTGGAACGAGATCGACGGGGTCGACTACGATCAGGAGATCTACGCTATCGGCCGCGCCGAGGGCTCCGGGACGGACACCTCGTTCCGCCTGAACATGCTCGGCGCCGCCGACGCCTCGATGTCGGGCGTCGACACGCGCTTCGGGCAGAACCAGCAGGTCGCGCAGGCCGTCTCCCAGAACGAGGGCGCCATCGCGTACATGGCGCTCGCGTTCACCAGCGAAACGGTCATCCCGATCTCCATCGAGTTCGACGGCACGCTGTACGAGACCAGCCGCGACGCGGAGAACACCATCTTCGACAGCGAGTACCCGCTCAACCGCGACCTCCACATGTACACGCTCATCGAGGAGAACAACCCCGAAGCCGGCGGCTACGACCGGCGCGAGGCGGCGTTCGTCAATATGTTCCTCAACGAGTTCGGACAGAGCGTCTTCGTCGAGGGGAACAACTACATCCCGCTCCCGACGAGCGACCTCCAGTCGATGAAAGACAAGGTCTCGTCCGTCGCCACGGAGGATCTCATCTCGCCGTAGTCCGACGACCGACGGTCGATCGACCCGAGACGAGCGTCGTCTCGGCCGACTGACCCCCCCGCGACCGCCCGTCTCTCCGCGGCCGCCGGCGCTCACGGTACGGACGAACATGGCTTCTACGACACACAACACGCGAATGCTCTCGATAACAGACAGATGCCAACGGTAACAGACGCGCTCGGCGGGCGACTGACCGACGCGCTCGGCGCGCAGCGCAGACGAGTCAGGGAGTTCGTCGACGAGACCGAACCCCCCGCGCTGGCGATCATCTCCGCGATGACGCTGTCGCTCTTGGCCACCCTCGTCGGGTTCCTCGCCGTCTCCGACCTCACCATCGTTCCCTTCGTCGTCTTCCTCACGGCGGCGGGGATCGGCTGGTTCCGGTACCAGGAGGAGACCGCGTACACGATCGCGCTGATGATGACGGTGTCGACGATCCTCATCCTCGGACTGATCATCGTCTTCATCTTCCGCGAGTCCGTCCCGGTGATCCGATACGAGAGCGCGACGGCGTTCGGGATCACGGTCCCCGGCCTGCGGATGTTCATCCAGCCGAACTGGGACGCCGTCTCGCCGCCCATCCGGTACTCGATGGTGCCGATGATCCACGGGACGGTGATGGTGACGCTGATCGCCTCCGCGGTCGCCGCGCCCCTCGGTGTTTCCGCGGCGCTCTTCCTCTCGGAGATCGCCCCCGCGACCGTCCGCGAGGTCGTCAAGCCCGGCGTCGAGATCCTCGCCGGCATTCCCTCGATCGTCTACGGGTTCATCGGGTTCACCGTGCTGGGCCCGTGGGCCTCCGACCAGTTCCAGACGACGGGGCAGGGGTCGTACCTGTTCGTCGGCATCGTCGTCGGGCTGATGGCGCTCCCGACCGTCGTCTCCGTGGCCGAAGACGCGCTGAGCAGCGTCCCGGAGTCGATGAAGAGCGGCTCGCTGGCGATGGGAACGACCGACTGGCAGACGATGACCTCGATCACGCTGCCGGCCGCGTTCTCCGGCGTCTCCGCGGCGGTCCTGCTCGGTGTCGGCCGCGCCATCGGCGAGACGATGGCCGCCACGGTGATGCTCCGCGGCGTGCCTCGCCTCACGGAGCCACTCGTCAACGTCTTCTACGGGCAGGAGACGCTGACGTCGATCATCGCGCGGAACTACGGCGAGGCCGACGGCCTCCAGATGGACGCCTTGTTCGTCGCGGGCGTGATCTTGTTCGTCACCGTCCTCGTCATCTCCATCGGCGCGCAGTACATCGAATGGAGAATGCACAAGCGGCTCGGGGGTGAGGTCTGATGGCGGACGCGAGCCAGACGGACGCCAGGCTCGTCGAGTCGGAGACCACGGAGACGGACGCCGTCGCGGGCGTTGCCGTCGGGCTCTCGGCGGTCCTGTTCGCGCTCGCCGTCGCCGCGCTGTTCGAGCGCGTCAGCCTCACCGGCTCGCTGTTCGGGATTCGGACCGTGACGCTGCTCGGCGGGCTCCTGACCGCGCTCGGCGTCGCGGTGGTCGCCTTCGGCGCCGGCTCCCGTCTAGGCTACGTCGAGACCGACCCCGACCCGAGCGCCGGGCTCGTCGCCGGCTTCGGCGCTGCCGTTCCGTGGGTCGTCGTCGGCGGGAGCGTCGCGAGCCAGACGCTCGGTCTCGGCACGACGGTCGGCGTCCTCGCCGGGACGGCCGTCGGCGGCGGCGCGTTCGCGCTCACCGTACTCCCCCGCGAGGACGTAGGGTCGACGCTCCCGCTCGGGAGCCTCCTCGCGCTGACGGGGCTCGTGTTCCTCACCGGCGTCATCGGCCCGACGTGGGTGTGGGAGCTGGACTGGGCCCAGCAGGCGGCCCTCACCGCGGAGTTCCTCATCCCCGCGGCGACGCTGTTCAGCGCGCTGTACGGCGGCTGGGCCTCGGCGAAGGCGTACGGTGGCTTCGGCGCCCGCGGTCGGCACATGGGCGCGTACGTCCTCGTGTACCTGAACGCGCTCTCGATCGTCGCTTTCCTGTTCGTCCTCGTCGCCTTCGTGGTCGTCCAGGGGGTCCCCGGGCTGTTGAACGGCGTCGAGATCGGCCTCGGCACCGGGCCGCAGACGACGGTCCTCGGCGTCTCGGTCACGCTGCCGGTGTCCGTCCCGTTCGTGATGAACGGCGTCGCCCTCTTCAACGACTTCCAGGGCGTGTTGCCCGCGATCGTCGGCACGGTCTGGCTCGTCCTCGGCGCCGTCGTGCTGGCGGTCCCGCTGGGCGTCGGCGCGGCGCTCTTCCTCACCGAGTACGCGGACCGCGGTCGGTTCACCCAGGTCGTCGAGATCGCGACAAACGGGCTGTGGAGCACCCCCAGCATCGTCTTCGGGCTGTTCGGCTTCGCCTTCCTCATCCCGCGGTTCGGCAACGGGAAGTCGCTGCTCTCCGGGATGATCACGCTCGGGTTCATGCTCCTCCCGCTCGTGGTGATCACCTCCCGGGAGGCGATGCTCTCCGTCCCCGACGAGTACCGCGACGCGAGCGCCGCGCTTGGGGTGTCGAAGTGGCAGACGATCCGGAGCGTCGTCCTTCCGGCGGCGCTGCCCGGCGTCGTCACCGGCGTCATCCTCGGCGTCGGTCGGATCGCCGGCGAGACGGCGCCGATCCTGCTGACGATGGCCGGCGGGACGTTCGTTCCCGGCTCGCAGACGGTCGACGTCCTCGGGAGCTTCCAGTTCACGTCCGCGCCGCCGTTCGTCGCCAATCCGGCCCTGCTGGAGGCAACCTCGGCGCTGCCGTACCAGCTGTACGCTCTGATTTCCGCCGGCGTGGGTGCCAGCAGCAACGTCGGCAACGCGGACGAGTTCCGCTGGGCGACGGCGCTGGTGCTGCTCGTCGTCGTCCTCTCATTCTACGCGATCGGCATCGCGACGCGCTACTACTTCCGGCGACGGCTCACACACACCTGAATCCGATGAGCGAGAACACCACCCAACAGACCCAGACCGCATCGACCGACGACCGCTCGCCCACCACGACGACCGGCGAGACCGTCGAGCAGACCCGCGACGAGTGGACCGACTACGAGTTCCGCGGCGACGCGAAGCTGGCCGTCGAGGGCCTCGACGTTCACTACGGCGACGACCACGCGCTGAAGGGCGTCTCGATGGAGATCCCCGAGAAGAGCGTCACCGCCCTGATCGGCCCCTCGGGCTGTGGGAAGTCGACGTACCTCCGGTGTCTCAACCGGATGAACGATCGGGTCAGCTCCGCCCGGATCGACGGCTCGGTGAAGCTCGACGGGCAAGAGATCTACCGGGATGGGGTCAACCTCGTGGAGCTGCGTAAGCGGGTCGGAATGGTGTTCCAGTCGCCGAACCCCTTCCCCAAGACGATCCGCGAGAACATCGCCTACGGGCCAAAGAAGCACGGCGACCTCGACACGGGCCTCCTCGCCCGCCTGCTGAACCGGAGCGACGCCGACGAGCGCGACGCGCTCGTCGAGCGGTGCCTCCGCGACGCGGCGCTATGGGACGAGGTGAGCGACCGGCTCGACGACAACGCGCTCGGGCTCTCGGGCGGCCAGCAACAGCGGCTCTGTATCGCCCGCTGCCTCTCGGTCGACCCGGAGGTCATCCTGATGGACGAGCCGGCGTCCGCCTTGGACCCCATCGCCACGGCGAAGATAGAGGACCTGATCGACGACCTCGCGGAGGAGTACACCGTCGTCATCGTCACGCACAACATGCAGCAGGCGGCCCGGATATCGGACCAGACCGCCGTCTTCCTCACGGGCGGCGAGCTCGTCGAGTACGGCGACACCGATCAGGTGTTCGAGGACCCACACAGCGAGCGCGTCGAGGACTACATCACCGGCAAGTTCGGGTGATCCCATGCCCCGAGAACAGTACCAGGACTCGCTCGACGAGCTCCGGGCGGACGTGCTCGCCATGGGGGATCAGGTGATAGGGCAGGTCGAACGGAGCCTCGACGCCGCGGAGCGCCGCGACGAGTCGCTGGCGCAGAAAGTGGTCGACGCCGACGCCGCGGTCAACGAGACGTACCTGCGCTTGGAGGACCGGTGCGTGGACCTGTTCGCGCTCCAGCAGCCGGTCGCGGGCGACCTCCGACTCGTCACCGCCTCGTTCAAGATCATCACCGACCTCGAACGCATCGGCGACCTCGCGGTCAACCTGGCGGACTACCTCCGGACCGCGACGCGGACGCTCTCGCCGGAGGTTCAGCTCGACGCCATCGGCGAGGCGGCGCGTGACCTCCTCGAACGGGGCCTCGCCGCGTACGAAGCCGAGGACGCGGCCGCGTGCCGCGCGGTCGCGGCCGACGACGACGAGGTCGACGCGCTCTGCCAGCGGGCGAGCGAGAGCGTCACCCGCGATCTGATCGCCGGGACCGACGGGGACGGCTGGGAGGCCGAACGGCTGTTGGACGACGTATCGCGGGTGCTGTTGACGATCCGAGACCTCGAACGGATCGCGGATCACGCCGTGAACATCGCGGCGCGGACGCTGTACATGACCGAAAACGACCCGGAGCTGCTCTACTGAGATGGAGTCGAGAAAGGTCCAAACCGTGGGGAACGGGACGTACACGGTCTCGCTCCCGAAGGACTGGGCGGAGTCGCAGGGCGTCGCGTCCGGCGACACCGTGACGCTCCACGACCACATCGACGGCGTGTTGGCGGTCCAGACCGGGAACGGCGGCGACGGCGACCCGCCCGTCGCCCGGATCGAGTCGGCCGACCCGGAGGTAATCGAGCGGGCGCTGCGGGCGGCCTACGCCGCTGGCGCGCGCGAGGTCACGCTCGAACGGGACGAGCCGCTCACCCCGGACCAGCGGCGCGTCGTCGAGCGGGTCGCCCGCAACCGGATCGGGATGTCGGTGGCCGCGGAGTCGGAGACCGCGACGACGGTTCAGATCATGCTGGACTCGACGGAGGTCTCCGTGAGTCAGTCGCTCCGACAGCTGGCGTTCACGGTCCGCTCGATACACGGCGACGCGGTCGAGGCGCTGGCGACGCCGCCCGACTCGTCGCCGATCGGCTCCCGCGACAAACAGGTCGACCGCCTCGCGTCGATGATCGACCGGTCCGTCTCCCGCGGCATGGCCGACCTCGGGGAGGTCGACGCGCTCGGCACGACCCGCCCGGAGCTGTTCGAGTCGTGGACGGCGATGCGGGAGCTGTGCCGCTTCCGCGACGCGGCGGCGGACATCGGGAGCGCCGCGGCGGCCCTCGACGACCCGCCGTCGGCCGCGCGACTGGCGGCGTGTCGCGACTTCGGTCGCACGGTCCGAGAGGTCGTCTCCGACGGGGTGAGCGTCGCCCTCGGCGACGAGGGCGCCGACGTCGCTCGGAGCGCGGTCGGTGAGCTGCGCCGGGCTCGCGACGACATCGACGCGCTCGATCGGGAACTGGACGAGGCGGGCGCGGGGGCGGCGGAGCTCCGCCGCGTCGCGCGCGCGCTGCGGCGAACCGCGGAGTGCGGGGGCAACGTGGCGGAGATCGGGCTGCGTCGCGCGGTCCGCTGCCGCGAAACGATACGCGACCGCGACCCGGGACGGATGAACGAGTAGATGTCGGGTCCCGCCCAGACCCGCCAAGCGCAACGCCTGTAAGCGCGGGGGGAGAGGAGACTCGTATGACCGTTTGCGAAGCGCCGGGGAAGGTGTACCTCTTCGGCGAACACGCCGTCGTCTACGGCGAGCCGGCCGTGCCCGCGGCGATCGAGCGGCGCGCCACGGTGACCGCCGAGCCGCGCGAGGACGACCACGTGCGCGTCGAGGCCGAGGACCTCTCTCTGAACGGGTTCACCGTGGAGTACGCGGGTGGGACGAGCGACCGGCCCGATGTCGACGTGCCGACGCCGCTCGTCGAGGCCGCGATGGGGTACGTCGACGCGGCCGTCGAGCAGGCGCGCGAGGCGGCCGACGCGCCCGACGCCGGCTTCGACATCACCGTCGAGAGCGACATCCCCCTCGGCGCGGGGCTCGGGTCGTCGGCGGCCGTGGTCGTGGCCGGTATCGACGCCGCGACGCGCGCGCTCGGGGAGCCGCTCGACCGCCGAGAGCTGGCCGAGCGGGCGTATCGGGCCGAGTTCGAGGTCCAGGACGGGCAGGCCTCCAGAGCGGACACCTTCTGCTCGACGATGGGCGGCGCGGTGCGGGTCGAGGGCGACGACTGCGAGCCGATCGACGCGCCGAACCTTCCGTTCGTCGTCGGGTTCGACGGCGGCGCGGGCGATACCGGTGAGCTGGTCGCCGGTGTCCGCGAACTGCGGGCGGAACACGAGTTCGCCGCCGACACGGTCGAATCGATCGGCGACCTCGTCCGGACGGGCGAGGAACTGCTCGCGGATGCCGACCCCGAGAGCGACCCCGACCCGGCGCTGCTCGCGGAACTCGGCGAGCTGATGGACTTCAACCACGGACTGTTAGCGGCGCTCGGCGTCTCCGCCCGGTCGCTCGACGCCATGGTGTGGGCCGCGCGGGACGCGGGCGCGCACGGTGCGAAGCTCACCGGTGCGGGCGGCGGCGGCTGTATCGTCGCGCTCGACGAAAGCGACGCGACGGAGACCGCGCTCTCGTTCACGCAGGGCTGCGAGGAATCGTTCCGCGCCGAGCTGGCGACCGAGGGCGTCCGGGTGGTGGAGCCGTGACGGGGGGCGAAGCCGTCAGTAACGACGACGCCGGCGGAGAGTCCGCTCCCCCCGTCGTCCTCAAGCTCGGCGGGAGTCTGATCACGGAGAAGAACGAGCCCGAAACCCTCGACGAGGCGGCGCTCCACGCGGCCTGCGACGCCGTCGCGGACGCCCTCGCGGCGGGTACGGCCGACCGGCTCGTCGTCGTCCACGGCGGCGGGAGCTTCGGCCACCACCACGCCAGCGAGCACGGCGTGTCGACGACAGACGGGACGCGGGACGCCGAGGCGGCGGCCGCGATTCACGGGGCGATGAAGCGGCTGAACGCGCACGTGTTAGAACGACTCCGCGAGCACGGGGTCCCGGCGGTGCCGGTTCACCCGCTGTCGCTCGCGGCGCGGGCCGGCGGCGCGGACGGCGGGCTCGACCTCCCGCTCGGGTCGACGGCGACGCTGCTCGGCGAGGGGTTCGTTCCGGTCCTCCATGGCGACGGCGTGGCGACGGCGGGCGACGGGGTGACGGTCGTCTCGGGTGACGAGCTGGTCGTCGAGCTCGCGTCCGGACTTGGCGCACGCCGCGTTGGGGTCTGCTCGACGGTGCCCGGCGTCCTCGACGGCGACGGCGACGTGATCCCAGCGATCGACGACTTCGGGTCGGTCGCGGACGCCCTCGGCGCGAGCGGCGCCACCGATGTCTCCGGCGGCATGGCCGCGAAGGTGCGGGAGCTGCTCGCGCTGGACGCGCCGGCGTACGTGTTCGGCGCAGAGGGGCTGGTCCCGTTCCTGCGCGGCGAGGGCGCGGGGACCCGGATCGATTGAGCGGGTGACCGCGGGCGCGTCGCAAACGGTGGCGCGCCCCCGTACAGAACCCTTATTCGACCCACGGCCCTCCTCCCCGGCATGAACGAATCGGACGTACGGGAGCGGCTCGCGGAGGTGCGGGACCCCGACCTCGGCGGCGACATCGTCTCGCTCGGGCTGGTGAACGGCGTCGACGTCGACGAGGCGGACGGAACGGTCCACGTGTCGCTCGCGCTCGGCGCCCCTTTCTCGCCGACCGAGTCGGCCATCGCCGACGACGTGCGCGAGGCGCTCGCCGACACCGGGCTCGACGTCGAGCTGTCGGCGTCGATCCCGGACGACCTCTCGACCGAGGAGCAGGTCCTCCCCGGCGTACAGAACGTGATCGCGGTCGCCTCCGGGAAGGGCGGGGTCGGGAAGTCGACGATGGCGGTCAACATCGCGGCCGGGCTCTCCAAACTCGGCGCCCGCGTCGGCCTGTTCGACGCCGACGTGTACGGGCCCAACGTCCCGCGGATGGTGTCCGCGGAGCAGCGCCCGGAAACCGACGGCGAGACGATCGTGCCACCGGAGCGGTTCGGCGTGAAGCTGATGAGCATGGACTTCCTCACCGGCGAGGACGACCCCGTCATCTGGCGCGGCCCGATGGTCCACAAGATCATCACCCAACTCGTCGAGGACGTGGAGTGGGGCGAGCTCGACTACCTCGTGATGGACCTCCCGCCGGGCACCGGCGACACACAGCTCACGATCCTCCAGACGCTGCCGCTGACGGGGGCCGTGATCGTCACCACGCCGCAGGACGTGGCGCTCGACGACGCGGTGAAGGGGCTCCGGATGTTCGGTAAACACGACACGAACGTCCTCGGTATCGCGGAGAACATGGCCGGCTTCCGCTGCCCGGACTGCGGCGGCTTTCACGAGATATTCGGCTCCGGCGGCGGGAAGGCGCTCGCCGCGGACCACGACCTGCCCTTCCTCGGCGGCGTCCCGCTCGACCCCGCGGTCCGGACGGGCGGCGACGACGGCGAGCCCGTCGTCTTGGAGGACGGCGAGACCGCAGACGCGTTCAAGCTGCTCGTCGAGAACGTCGCGAACAACGCCGGGGTCGTCCGCCGCCGCGGGGTGAGCGGCGAGCGATGACCGACGCGGACGACGGCGCGGGGGCCGGCGACGAAACCGGGGCGACCGGCGACGACCCGGAGGACCCCCTCGCGGCCGCGGGCGTCGACCCGGTGGTACCGGACGAGGCGTCGGGCGCGGAGATCCCGGCCGACGCGGAGGTGCGGGAGTTCCTCCGCGAGGTGGCGGCGGACGTACGCGCGGAGAGCTCGGAGAGCAAGCAGCTCTCGGCGATCCTCTACCGGGTGTCGGACTTATACGACGAGGAGGAGGAGACGTCGCCGGAGGAGATCTACCTCAACGTCCGGCACATCATGCGTATCAAGGCGGAGGGCGGGCTGCGTCGCTGAGGCCGCCGGAGCGGACGGCAGTCACGTCGCCGGGCGGGGTCAGTCGTCCGCGTCGGCCGCCGGGGCGGAGTCGATCGGGCTATCGTCCAGCGGCGTCGCGTCGTCGACGACGCGCGCGAGTCCGAGGCGCTCGGCCGTCTCCGGCGTCGGGAGCCCCCGTTCGCCCCACCCGCGTGCCGCGTAGTACCGATCGAGCAGGCGGTCGAACGCGTCGACGTCGACGCCCGGCGTCCCGTCGGCCGCGTCGGTGCGGAGCGGCTCAGGGAGCGCGTCGTCCGCGCGGTCGAATCCCTCTCGGGCGTTGAACAGTCGGGTGAGCGTCCAGATGCGCTCGCCGGTCGTCGCGAGCGCGGCGGGGGAGGGATCCGGTCGGCCAGCGTCCCTCGCGTCCCCGCGTTCCGACTCGTCGCGGTGCGGGCCGCCGCAGTCGTCGACCGCCGGGTGCTCGATCGCCGCGAGCCACTCCGCGCCGAGGTCGGCACAGACCGCCTCGCCGACGAAGTCGTCGACGACGAGGCTCCACAGGACCGAGCGCGCGTTCTGCTCCCCGACCACGTCGCGCACCCGGTCGGCGAGGGAGCGGTCGGGACGTGCCAGCGGCTCGCGCTCCTGCGGTCGCGCGCGCCGGTGACACGCGCCGCGGTCGCTCGTCGCGTACGCGAGCGCGACGCCGACCGCCGCGCGCGGGTCGAAGCCGGGCAGCGCCATCGACTTCACCGTCGGCACAAGCGCGTCGCCGCCGAATTGGGCCACCGCGGCGTCGACCCCGTCGGCGAGGGCGTCCGGGAGGTCCGGGTCCACGTCGAGATCGGCCGGGGGGTCGCGGGCCGCGATCGCCTTCAGCAGGTGCTCTGCGCCAGCGGCGTCACCGAAGTCGACCGGGCAGTCGACGACCCCAGCCCGCCCGGCGCGGATCGCCCAAGCGACCGCGCTGCCCGCGCCGATCACGTCGAGGCCGAGACGGTCGCAGACCCCGCAGAGCTCCGCGACGCGGTCGAAGTCGTCGATCCCGAGGCCGGCGCCGAGCGTGATCGGGGCCGCGCCGCGCGGCACGACCTCGCCGTCGGACGTGTCGATCCGGAACCCGCCGGGGACGGCCGAGTCGCCCTCCCTGACTCCCTCGCGTCCGGCCGCGCGCTCCGCCGCGGCCTCGACGCCGATGTCGTCGACTCCGTCGAAGCCGGTCTCCGTCCATCCCTCGGCCGCGAGGATCCCGACCTCGTCCGCGTAGTCGACCGTCTCGATCGTCTCGCCGGCCGCCTGCCACTCGCCGGTCGGCCGCCGCCCGTACGTCTCGGCGTCGCGGTCGCGGCGGGCGGCGAGGTCGTCCGGGACCGCCGGCGGGGGGTCGCGGGCGACGACGGCCTTCAGCCGCTTCGCGCCCATCACCGCGCCGGCGCCGCCGCGCCCGGCGTGGTGGTCGCCGCCGTCGCTCGCGATCGTCGCGTACGCCGCCTCGCGCTCGCCGGCCGGGCCGACGCAGGCGACGCCGGCGTCCGGGAACCGCTCGGCGGTCTCGGCGGCGTCGTCGCCCCACGCGTCGGTCGGCTTGACCCGGGCGCGACCCCCCTCGACCTCGATCCGGACCGGTCTGTCGGCGGTCCCGGTCACGAGCAGGCCGATGCAGTCGTCGAGCGACCCCGCGAGCCGGACGGCGAAGTCGCCGCCGGCGTACGAGTCGAGGAACCCGCCGGTGAGCGGCGACTTCGTCACTGCGGCGTACCGGGTCTCTCCCGGTAGGAAGCCCGCGAGCGGCCCGACGAGGAACGCGAGGAGATTCTCCGGCCCCGTCGGGTCCGTTCCCGGCGAGAGTTCCTCGTAGAGGTAGCGCGCTCCGATCCCCTTCCCGCCAACGAAGTCGCGTCGCCAGTCCCGCGGGACCCGTTCGCTGGTAGTCTCGCGCGTCGAGAGGTCCACGCGAATGACTCGGGTGCGGTTTCGGCGCATCCGGTTGACCTGCGTGGCGGAGTCGTATCAATTTGTCCGCCGCCGCGACGCCGCCGGTCGGCCGCCCGTCCGACCGCCAGAGTGAGGTCCGATGCGACTGAACGCCCCGGCATGGACCTGACGACCGCGCTCGACGCCCGCGACGCGACCGTTTGCGTCGTCGGCGCGGGCGGCAAGAAGTCGACGCTGTTCGCGCTCGCCGACCGGCTCGACCGGCCGGTCGTGACCGCGAGCGTCCGAATACCGATCTTCGACGACCGGGTCGCCGCGGTGCGCGTGACCGCGGACCCGGTGGCCGCGCTCGGCGAGGCGGGACCCGACGAGTGGCCGCTCGGGCTGGTCCCCGAGCGCGACCGGTCGGACCGGTACCTCGGGTACGACACGGAGACCGTCGCCGAGATCGCCGACGCCGCGCCCGGCGCGACGCTCGTGAAGGCGGACGGGGCGCGCCTCCGCGAGTTCAAGGCGCCGGGCGACCGCGAGCCGCAGATCCCGTCGAACGCGGACATCGTCGCCCCGATCGCGAGCGCGCACGTCGTCGGCGAACCGCTCACGGAGGAGCACGTCCACCGCCCCGAGGAGGTCGCCGCGATCACGGGCCGCGAGATCGGCGACGAGATCCGCCCGGCCGACGTCGCGACGGTCCTCGCGAGTCCCGCGGGCGGGCTGAAGGGGGTCCCCGGCGACGCGACCGCGATCCCGGTCGTGAACAAGGTCGACGACGAGGCGGACGCCGCCGCGGCCCGGGCGCTCGCCGGGGAGATCCTCATGCGCGCGAACGTGCCGCGCGTCGTTCTCACGCGCCTGACCGCGGACGATCCGGTCGTCGAAATCGTGGAGTAGCGGCGGCGGTCTGGCCGTGCTCGGCCCGGTTCCGTCAGACCGGTTCCTCCAGTATCGTCTCATCCCCGTGCTGGACGACGGCGCGCTCCGGGACGGGAGTCTCCGTGAACGCGACGGCGACTGAGTGCGCGTGGGGCTCAGCGATGTCCGAGCAGCGGCCGACGTCCGAGTCGGGGTCGTCCTCGGAGACGATCCGGAGGCGGAGCGTCCCGTCGTCGAGCGCCGCCTCGAACAGCGTGACGCGTTCACAGCGGCGGGGGCCGTCGAGGAGCGATCCCGCCACGACCAGCCGCGGCGTATCTTCGTCGAGGCGCCGGCGAACCTCGGCGATGTCGATTTCCGCCGGGTCATCGCTCCACGGCGGGGTGGGACACCCTGCGAGCGCGGCGGTCGAGACGGCGGCCGCGGACGCGAGGAGGGCTCTGCGTCGCATGCCCGGAGCGACGCGGAGGGCCGTGAAGTGTTTCCGTGGTCGGGGGTGGGGTCGAGCGGCTCGGGAGGAGTGGCCGCCGCCACCGCCGCATCCGAAACCACTATCCCCGATCCGGCGAACTTCCGGGTATGGACTGGCCACACGACCCCGACGGCGAGCAGGGGAGCGAGGGCATGCGGCAGTACGGCCACGCCGTGCTCGCGAAGAAGGTCAACGAGGATGAGGACTTCCCGCTGACCGCCGCGGAGTACGTCGAGCAGTACGGCGACCACCCGATCCGGATCGACTACGAGACGGTCGTCTCCGTCGAGGAGATATTCGAGAACGTCGAGCAGGAGGAGTTCGCGGACTTC
The DNA here is from genome assembly GCF_005435095.1 of Halorubrum sp. CGM5_25_10-8B. Lineage (NCBI taxonomy): Archaea > Methanobacteriati > Methanobacteriota > Halobacteria > Halobacteriales > Haloferacaceae > Halorubrum > Halorubrum sp. CGM5_25_10-8B. Next base: position 36,679 of record NZ_SGTY01000013.1, read on the forward strand.
GTCGAGTTCCATCAGGAGCTCGGCCGCGCGATGCGGGAGAACGGATACTGGTTCTACGAGGGCGCCGACCAGTTCGTGGACGGCAGCGCCTGACTGCTCGAACACTCGTTCCGGCGTCGTTCTCTTTCCCGAAGCCTCGGCTGTTCTGCGATACGTCGTCGCCACCGCGAGGAGCACTTCCGAAGCCCCAGCCGCAAGGCGGGCGCACGCTCGCTGTGCGCTTCGGTCGCTCGCGCTGCTCTCCCTCCAGTGCTTGCGCCACCTGCGCCCGCCTCGCGACTGCCCCTTCGAGTCCCGTCCCGCACCGCGACCGCACCTCACACCTCCCCAGCCTCGTCGACCGGCCGGAGCAACGCGGAGGGCGGTCGACTCCAGCGAGGGACCGAAGGTCCCTCTGGCAGCCGGCGCTACGCGCCGGCGACCTCGCGCGTGCGACTCGCGGCCTTCGGGCGCTCGTCGGCACGCGCCACCGCGGTTCGTTCGTATCGCTTGGCCGGCCCTCGACTCTTTTAAGAACGCGGGGGGCGAGCGAGCCACCATGGACCACGAGCGGATCGCCGTCCTCGCCCACGAGAAGTTCCCCGACCGCGCGAAGACCGCGCTCGGCGTGCTGCGCTACGGCGACCAAGACGTCCGGGCCGTCCTCGACCGCGACCGCGCCGGCGACCGCGTGAGCGATCACGTCGCGGACGTGGGGGACGCGCCGATCGTCGCGTCGTTCGAGGAGGCGCACGCGGCGGCCGACGGCGACCTCGACGCCTTGTACATCGGAATCGCGCCGATCGGCGGCGGCTTCGACGAGTCGTGGCGGTCGGACGTCGAGGCCGCGATCGAGGCGGGCTGTGACGTGGTGAGCGGTCTCCACTACTTCCTGAACGAGGACGAGGAGCTGGCCGCGCTCGCGGACGACCACGGTGTCGACCTCGTCGACGTGCGCGAGCCGGACGACGACCTCACGGTCGCGACGGGCGCGTCCGGCGACGTGGACGCCGACGTGCTGCTCACTGTCGGGACCGACTGCTCGGTCGGGAAGATGACCGCCTCGCTGGAGATCGTCGCGGCCGCCCGCGAGCGCGGCATCGACGCCGCGTTCGTCCCGACCGGGCAGACCGGGATCATGATCGCCGGCTGGGGGAACCCGATCGACCGCGTCGTCTCCGACTTCGCCGCCGGCGCGGTCGAGGACATGCTCGCCGAGGTCGGCGACGACCACGACCTCCTCGTCGTCGAGGGGCAGGGGAGCATCGTCCACCCCGCCTACTCGGCGGTCACCTGCGGCATCCTCCACGGGTCGATGGCCGACGGGCTCGTCCTCTGTCACGCCGCGGGCCGCGAGGTCGTCCACGGTTACGAGGAGTTCGCCCTCCCGCCGCTCGCCGACTACGTCGACCTCTACCAGGACTTGGCGGCGCCCGTCCACGAGGCGAGCGTCGTCGCGGGGGCGGTGAACACGAAGGACATCGACGAGGACGAGGCGGCCGCCGAGGCGGTCGCCGCGTTCGCCGACGAGACCGGGGTTCCCGCGATCGACCCGGTACGCCACGGCGCGGACGCCGTCGTCGACGCCGCCCTTGACGCCGGACTGGGCGCGGTCGACGCCGCGGACGCCGACTCGGAGGTCGACGGGGAGGAAGCGGCCGAATGAGCCTCGACACCGAGTTCGAGCGGGTGTCGCTGCCGCTCGAGAACGCGTTCACCATCTCGCGGGGGACGCAGACGGCGGCCGAGAACGTGGTCGTCCGCGTGACGGACGACGCGGGGATGACCGGGGTCGGCGGCGCGGCGCCGTCGACCCACTACGGCGAGACGGCCGACACGGTCGCGGCGGTCATGCCGGACCTCCTCGACGCCGTCGAGCGCGTCGGCGACCCCCACGCAGTCCGCGAGATCGAGACCGAGCTGCGGGCGGTCGTGAACGGGAACCCCGCCGCCCGCTGTGCCGTCTCGATCGCCGTCCACGACCTCGCCGCGAAGCGGCTCGGCGTCCCCCTCCACCGCCTGTGGGGGCTCGACCCGAGCGACGCGCCGAAGACGTCGTTCACCGTCGGACTCGACGAGACCGACCGCGTCCGCGAGAAGGCCGCCGACGCCGTCGCGGCGGGCCACGACGTGTTGAAGCTCAAGCTCGGGACCGACCGCGACCGCGAGCTGGTCGACGCCGTCCGCGAGGCGGCGCCCGACGCGCGGCTCCGGGTCGACGCGAACGAGGCGTGGACGCCGAAGGAGGCGGTCGCGAAGAGCGCGTGGCTCGCCGACCGCGACGTGGAGTTCGTCGAGCAGCCCGTCTCGGCCGACGACCCCGAGGGGCTCCGGTACGTCTACGAGCGGTCGGAACTCCCGATCGCCGCCGACGAGTCCTGCGTGACCGCGGCGGACGTGCCCGCGATCGCCGACCGCTGCGACATCGCGAACCTGAAGCTGATGAAGGCCGGGAGCCTGTCCGAGGCCCGGCGGGTGATCGCCGCCGCGCGAGCGCACGGGCTGGAGGTGATGTGCGGCTGTATGATCGAGTCGAACGCCTCCATCGCGGCCGCCGCGCAGCTCGCGCCCCTCCTCGATTACGCCGATATCGACGGGTCGCTGCTGCTCGACGACGACCCGTACGAGGGTATCGACCTCCCGGACGGTGAGATCCGGCTCGCCGATCAGGACCGCGCGGGGACCGGCGCGCGCCCGGCGTCGGAGTGAACCGAGTCTGAGGCGGGGACGAAAGGAACGGGGACCGCGGGGACCGAGCGCAGATCTGCTGGGGACCTCAGTTCCGCTTCTCGTCGGCTTGAGACTCCGACTCCTCTAGCTCAACGTCGAGCTCCTCGTCGAGGTCGGCGTTCGCATCACCGTCAAGATCGCTCTCTAAGTCGTCGGCGTCGATCTCCGACTCGATGTCCTCCAGTTCGGCGTCGACGTCCTCGTCGCTGACGGCGGCCTCGCCGTTCGACGACTCGCCCTTGCCGAGCTCGCCCTTCAGCGTCTCCAGCTCGGCGTCGACCTCGCTGTTCGTCGAGAGGCTCTCCAGCTCGCGGTCGATGCTGTCCTTGTCGGAGAGCGCGTCTTCGAACGCGCCGGAGTCCTCCAGCTCGTCCATCGCCTCCGAGCGCGCCTCCATCTCCTCGGTGCGCTCCTCGGCGCGCTCGATGGAGCGGCTCACGTCCTCCATCTCGTCGCCGACGCCCGTCATCGCCTCGGAGACGCGGGTGGACGCCTCGGCCGCCTCGTAGCGGGCCTTCATCGTCTCCTTCTTGGTGCGGAACTCCTCGATGCGGTTCTGGAGCTTGTTCTTCTTCTCGACGAGCTGCTCTTGGGTGTTGTTCAGGTCGGCGATCTGCCCTTCGAGCTCCTCGATCTGGGTCATCTTCGACTTCTTCTTCTCGAGGGCCTTGCGCGCGAGGTCGTCGCGGTCCTGCTGGACCGCCTCGCGAGCCTGTCGGTTGTGCTTCTCGACGTTCTCCTCGAGCTTGCGCTTCTGGATCTCCAGGCGCTTCTTCTGGGTCGTCAGGTCGGCGATCCCCTGTTTGACATCTTGGAGTTCGTCGCGCATCTGTTCGTACGAGTAGTCGAGCGATTCCGTCGGGTCCTCCGCCCGGTTGAGGAGGGCGTTCACCTTCGAGCGGACGACGTAGGAGGCGCGCGAGAGGATTCCCATACCACATCGTACGCGTTCCACCCGTTAAAACCTCATGCGGTTCGCGGCGCCAGCGCGGGCAACGCGCCGGAGACACCGCCGTCGTCGTCGCCGACGCGCGCCGGCCGCGGCGGCCGAGCGCCCCCGCGGCGGCGCTTCCTGAACACTTATTCGTGACGTTCGTGTAGCCTCGGCCATGGACATCGGCGTGTTGACGGTCCCACTGGGCGGCGAACCGCTCGACGACGCGGCCGAGTACCTCGACGGCATCGGCGTCGACGCCGTCGAACTCGGTGTCGGCGGCTGGCCCGGCGAGGACCACGTCGACCGCGAAGCGCTCCTCGACGACCCGGCCGGGAGAGAGGAGCTGCTCTCGCTGCTCGACGACCGCGGGCTGCGGATCTCGGCGCTGGCGACGCACAACAACCCGCTCCACCCCGACGAGGAGCGGGCCGCGGCGGCCGACCGCGAGCTGCGCGAGGCGATCGAGTTAGCCGACCTGCTCGGCGTCGACACGGTCACCTGTTTCTCCGGGCTCCCGGCGGGCGCGCCCGGCGACTCAACGCCGAACTGGGTCACGGCGCCGTGGCCGACCGAACACGCCGACGCGCTCGACTACCAGTGGGACGAGGTCGCGATCCCGTACTGGCGCGACGTGGCGGCCCACGCCGACCACCACGGGGTCGACGTGGCTATCGAGATGCACCCGAACATGCTGGTCTACGAGCCGACCGGACTGGTCGCGCTGCGGGAGGCGACGAACGACCGGATCGGCGCCAACTTCGATCCCTCGCACCTCTACTGGCAGGGGATCGACGTGACGGAGGCGATCCGGTTCCTCGGCGAGCGCGACGCGATCCACCACGTCCACGCGAAGGACACGAAGGTGTACGAGGCCGAGAGCCGCGTGAAGGGCGTGCTCGACACGACGAGCTACGCCGACACCGCAGACCGCTCGTGGCTGTTCCGTTCGATCGGCTACGGCCACGGCGAGGAACACTGGAAGGACGTGGTCTCGACGCTCCGGCTGGTCGACTACGAGGGCGCGCTCTCCATCGAACACGAGGACGCGCTCACCTCCTCGCGCGAGGGATTAGAGAAGGCGGTCGACGTGTTGGACCGGGCGGTGTTCGAGACGGAACCGGGCGACGCGTACTGGGCGGAGTGAGGCGGGGGAGGATCCGATGACACGAGAACCACTGAAGATCGGCGTACTGGGGTATCGCTTCATGGGCAGGGCGCACGCGAACGCCATGGCGCGGCTCCCGATGTTCTTTCCGGACGCGCCCGAAATCGAGCGGCACACGCTCGTCGGGCGCGACGAGGCGGCGCTCGCGGACGCGGCCGACCGGTTCGGCTTCGCGCACACCGCGACCGACTGGGAGGCTGCGATAGACGAGGTGGACGTCTTCTACAACCTCGGACCGAACCACGTCCACGCCGAGCCGTCTATCGCGGCCCTTGAGGCCGGGGTGCCGGTGCTCTGTGAGAAGCCGCTCGCGCCGACGCTGGAGGAGGCGGCAGCGATGCGCGACGCGGCGGCCGCGACCGACGTGACCAGCGGCACCGCGTTCAACTATCGGTTCGTCCCCGCGATCTGCCACGCGAAGCGGCTGATCGAGGACGGCGCGCTGGGCGAGATCCGGCAGGTCCGCGGGCGCTACCTCCAGGACTGGCTCGTCGACCCCGAGGCGCCGTGGGCGTGGCGGATGGACGCCGACATGGCGGGATCGGGCGCACTCGGCGACCTCGGCGCGCACACGCTCGACCTCGCGCGGTTTCTCGTCGGCGACCGCGTCGGCGAGTTCGAGCGCGTCGCTGGACAGTTGACGACGTTCGTCGACGAGCGCCCCGTCCACGACGAGGACGGCGGGGTCGCCGAGTACCGCGACGTGACCGTCGACGACGCGTACAGCGCGCAGGTCGAGTACGAGTCGGGCGCGACCGGAACCTTCGAGGCGAGCCGGGTCGCCGAGGGGCACAAGAACGACCACACAATCGCGGTCCACGGGACAAAGGGGAGCCTGAAGTTCTCCTTAGAGCGGCTCAACGAGTTAGAGGTGCTGCGCGAGGGGAACCGCGGCTACGAGACGGTGTTGGTCACCGAGGAGTCGGACCCGTACGTCGACCGTTGGTGGCCCCCCGGCCACGTGATCGGGTGGGAGCACACGTTCGTCCATGAGAACTACGAGTTCCTCTCGGCGGTCGCCGAGGGCGAGTCGTTCGAGCCGTCGTTCGCGGACGGCTACGAGGTCCAGCGCGTGCTCGCGGCGATCGAGCGGGCCGACGAGCGCGGCGAGCGTGTTCCGGTCGAGTGAGGGCTCCGCCTCAGCGTTGAGCGCGACCTCGACACCGAACCGACCTCAGACTCCGACGCCGCCGCCCGGCGTGCTGCCGCCGTTCTCCTCGCTCCACTCCTCTATCGCGGAGTCCTCGCCGTTGTACCTTCCGAGCGTCTCCCGGGTGTCGAACGCGACCGGCTCCCAGACGACCTCGAAGTTCTCGTTACCGGTCGCGTTCGGGACTGGGACCCGATCGCCCGGCCGGACGACGCCGTCGCCGGGCCACGCGCCGAACTGGACGTTCCCGTCCGGGTCCTCGCCGCGGACGTACAGCTCCTCGGCCGGGACCGGCTCGGGCCCGAGCGCGACGACGACGAGCTCGCCGCCCTCCTGTCGCCCCTCAAACTCGGCGTCGGGCGGGGCGACGCCGTCGATGAGGCCGAACACCGCCGCGCCGACGATGGCGAGCAGCAGCACGACGACCCCGACGAGCAGTCCGGTCCCCGCCAGCGGGGTGAACCCTCGCTCGTCGTCTCGGAACGCCACCATTCGGCTGTCACTCCGACACCGCCGATATAAGGGTTTGCGCACCGCGTATCAGCCCTGATAAGAATGAGGCGGTGTGGGGCCCGGCTCGGGACGGACGCGTGGCTGAACCAGCCACCGACGCGGGGTCGAACTGCCCACCGACTCGGGATCGAACCGGAAACGGGTTATTCCGCGCGGCCGAACTCCGACCGTGACGACTCGGATGAGCGACTCGGCGGGCGGACGCCCCCGCGGTCCGCGAGGGATCGCGCGCACCTGGATCGAGGTCCTCGTTCGTCCGCGGCGGGCGTTCGCGAACGGGATCACGCCCGGGGACCAGGCTCCGGCGCTGACGTTCGCAGTCGCGGTCGCCGCCGCGTTCACGCTCGGCCTGATCGCGACCGACTCCGGAGCGGTGCCCGTCGTCGTCCCCTCCTCGCGGCTCCTCTCGGACCTCGTCGTCTTCCTCGTCGCGGTCGCGCTGGCGGCGCCGGTCGGCCTCCACCTGACCGCCGCGGTCGCGACCGTCTCCGTCGTGGTCGCGAGCGTCGAGGTCGCCGACGGGAGCTTCTCGCTGCGCGACCGCGGCGGCGTGAGCGAGACGGTCCAGGTCGTCGCGTACGCGAGTTCGCCGATGGCGCTGGCCGGCCCGGCGATACCCGAACTCAGAGTCCTCTGCGGCGCGTACGCGGCGGTGCTGCTGTTCGTCGGGTTCCGCGCGGTTCACGGGCTGGGCGCGGTCCGGACGGTTGCGGCCGCGATCCCGCCCGCCGCGCTCGGGTACGGCGTCGGCTACCGCGTCGTGGCGGCGGGACGGACGCTGCTCGGCGCCTGACGCGTCGGGCCATCGCGGCGTGACGACCGCGAACCCGCCGCGCTCCGATCGAGTCGCCGAGCCGGCTTTCGACAACCGTTTTAGGCCCGAGACTCTCGGTGTACTCAAATGGGATCCTGTATCATCTGTGGCACCGACGTCGGGGGCGGTCGCGTCTGCGACTCGCACCAAGAAGACGTCGCGTTCGACTTCCGTGGCGACTCTCCCGACGATCTGGTTCCGAGCCGCTTCTACCGGGGCGTCGTCGACGGATACGCCGAGTTCGGCGTGTTCGTCGACCTCGCGCCGGGCGTCACCGGACTGCTCCACCGCTCCGAGCTCGACCGTCGCCTCGACAGCCTCGACTGGGAGCCGGGTGACGACGTGTTCGTCCAAGTGAAAGGCGTCCGCGACAACGGGAACGTCGACCTCGGCTGGTCGATTCGACAGGCCGACCGCGAGTTCCGCGGCGTCCTCGTACAAGAGCCCTCCGGCGAGCACCTCCCCGACGAGGCGTCGGGCGACGACGTCGAAGAGTCCGAAGCTGACGACGACGCTGGCGCCGCGGAGTCCGCAGACGAGGACGAGACGGAAGCCGACGCGGAACCCGAGGCGCCGAGCGAGGAGGCCGAAGAGGCCGATGCGGAGCCGAGTGAGTCCCAATCGACGGACGCTCCTGAAGCGGATGCGGCCGCGGACGAGGGCGTCGGATCGGACGACGCGGACGCGTCGGAGGAGCCCGCGTCCGAGACGACCGCAGAAGACGAGGTGTCCGCGGAGACAGCCACGGACGAGTCTGACGTGGACGAACCGGAGCCCGAGCGCGTGTCGATCACGTCGCTCGGCGACGCGATCGGAGACTCGGTCCGGATCGAGGGCGAGGTCGTCGGCGTCCGCCAGACCGGCGGCCCGACGGTGTTCGAGGTCAGCGACGCGACGGGCGCCGTCGACGTGGCCGCGTTCGTCGAGCCCGGCGTCCGGGCGCACCCGGACGTGGAGGTCGGCGACGCGGTGCGGGTCGACGGGGAGGTCGAGAGCCACCGCGGCGACGTTCAGGTCGAGTCCGAGGCGCTCGTCCTCCTCGACGGCGAGGACGCCGAAACGGTCCGCCGCCGCCTCGCCGAGGCCCTCACCGACGAGGCGCGCCCCGAGGGGCTCCAGCCGCTGGCCGGCGACGAGACCGTCGCCGAGCTCGCTGACGACCTGCTCGACGCCGCTGAGGCGGTCCGCCGCGCGGTCCTCGAATCGCGCCCGATCGTCGTGCGCCACCCGGCGACCGCCGACGGCTACGTCGCGGGCGCCGCGGTCGAGCGCGCCGTCCTCCCGCTGATCCGCGACGAGCACGCGAAGAGCGACGCGGAGTACCACTACTTCACCCGCCGCCCGCTCGACGAGCCGGTGTACGGGATGGACGCGGCCACCAACGACGCGACGCGGATGCTCCAAGACCGCGACCGCCACGACGAGAAGCTCCCGCTCTTCCTCCTCGTCGGCGCCGGATCGACGACCGAGTCCGCCGACGGCATCGACCTGCTGTCGGTGTACGGGGTCGACGCGGTCGTCGTCGACGCCGCGGTTGCCGACCCCGAGACGCGGGACGCGGTCGACACGCTCGTCTCGCCGGAGCTGGCCGACGCCGACGGCGACGAGACGCTCTCGACGGGCGCGCTCGTCGCCTCGCTCGCGTCGGCGATCAACGACGGGGTCCGCGCCGACCTGCGACACTTGCCGGCCGTGAGCTACTGGGCGGACGCCCCCGATCGGTACGTCGACCTCGCGCGCGACGCGGGCTACGACGCCGAGCGCGTCGCCGAGCTCCGCGAGGCGGTCGCGCTGGAGGCGTACTACCAGTCGTACCAGGACAAGCGTGAGCTGATCGCCGACCTCCTGTTCTCGGACGGCGGCGACCTCGCGGCGCACGTCTCCGAGCAGTTCCGGGAGAAGCTGGAGGCCGAGGTCGAGACCGCGGACGCGAACGTCGTGACCGAGGCGGTCGACGGCGTCGAGTTCGCCCTGCTCGACACCGACGGCTACACCCACCGGTATGACTTCCCGCCGACGCCCCTCCTCCTCGACGACCTCCACCGGCGCCGCGCCGACGGCGAGCCGTTCGCGACGGTCGGCGTCGGCACCGACGAGCTGTACGTGCGCACGACCGCGGACGTCTCCGTCCGCGACGTTGCCGACCGCGCGGCCGAGCTTGCGCCGGGCGCGGACATCGCCACCGCCGGCGTCCGCGAGGGGAAGATAGAGTTCCTCTCCGGCGAGCGCGACGCGGTCGAGGACGCCGTCGTCGCCGCCGTCTCCGAGTCATTCTGAGGCGTCACGCGGTCAGCTTTTTCGGACGCGGCGGAGTCAGCGACGCGTGAACGGCCCGGGCGGGAGGATGAGGTCGTCGAGCTCGGGACGCTGTTTCACGTTGAACACGACTGACAGCTCGTCGGTCAGCGGGTAACCGTTACAGGAGAGCCGGAACCCCCGCTCGGCGAGGTCGTCGGGCATGATGTGGTCGGTCGGCTGCGAGAGCTCGCCCTCGGCGAGGTACACCGCGCAGTTCGCGCAGGCGCCGCCGCGACAGGAGAAGGGCCACGCGAAGCCGCTGCGCTCGGCCGCCTCAAGCAGACTCTCGTCCGCGTGGACGAGCAGGCGACCGTGGGCGTCGGGGCCGAGGTCGGCGTGGGCGGCCTTCCGGAACAGCTCGTCGTCCTCGAGCGACCAGCCGTAGTCGACGACCGCCTCGTAGTCGAGGAACTCGACGCGGGTCGACCGCGGCTCGCGCGCGTCGTCGCCCTCGGTGAGGTCGACGTCAGCCGGGTCGGTCCCGTCGCCCGCGTCGCCGTTCCCGTCGCGTTCGGACAGCTCGCGGTAGGCTCGGCGGACGAGCTGGAACTCCTCGATCGAGCCGCCCTGGTCCGGGTGCGCACGCTTCACGCGCTCGCGGTAGGCCCGTTCGACCGCCTCGTCGTCGGCGCCCTCGTCGACCTCCAACACCTCGAACGGGGAAACCATTCAGACGCCTCGCCGTACGCGCGTGACGCACATAAACTGCCCAGAAGTCGGCAGGCGGATCGCGGCGGGAGCCGAAGCGACTGCGGGCCGCGAACCGCCGCCGGTCCCCCCGACCCGTCAGCGTTTAACAGCGACGCGCCCCACTGACGGGTAATGGGAAACGCCGACCTGCGCGACCTCGCGTCGATCCGCGACGCGCCCTTCGCGGAGATCGAGGGGGGCGTCGTTGCCGTCGACGCGCACAACTGGCTGTACCGGTACCTCACGACGACGGTGAAGTGGACGAGCGACGAGAAGTACACCACCGCCGACGGCGTCGAGGTCGCGAACCTGATCGGGGTCGTTCAGGGGCTTCCGAAGTTCTTCGAGCACGACCTGATCCCGGTGATGGTGTTCGACGGCGCGGTCACCGACCTGAAGGCCGACGAGGTAGCGGAGCGCCGCGAGAAGCGCGAGGCGGCCGAGGAACGCCGGGCAGCCGCCGAGGAGCGCGGGGACGCCGTCGAGGCCGCGCGCTTGGAGGCGCGCACGCAGCGGCTCACGGACACGATACAGGAGACGACCCGCGAGCTGCTGGGACTGCTCGACGTGCCCGTCGTCGAGGCGCCCGCGGAGGGGGAAGCGCAGTGCGCGCACATGGCCGCGACGGGGACGGTAGACCACGCCGGCAGCGAGGACTACGACACGCTGCTGTTCGGCGCGCCGACGACGCTCCGTCAGCTGACGAGCAAGGGCGACCCGGAGCTGATGGACCTGTCGGCGACCCTGGAGGACCTCGGCCTCGACCGGCAGGGGCTCGTCGACGTCGCGATGCTCTGTGGCACCGACTTCAACGAGGGTGTCCGCGGGATCGGGCCGAAGACGGCGGTGAAGGCGATCGCGGAACACGGCGATCTGTGGGGGGTCCTCGACGCCCGGGACGCCGAGATCCCGAACGCCGAGGCGATCCGGGAGCTGTTCATGGACCCGCCGGCCGAGGACGTCGCGGTCGACGCCGACGTGAACCCGGACGTCGAGGCCGCCCGCGAGTACGTCGTCGACGAGTGGGGCGTCGCCGCGGGCGAGGTCGAGCGGGGGTTCGAGCGCATCGCCGAGTCGCAGGTCCAGACCGGGCTCGATCGGTGGACCTGACGGGGCGCCGAGGCGGGTGACGGAGGAGCTCGGACGCCGGGGTCGAGGTGGTTCAGACGCCGGGACCGATCCGGCGCTCCGGGCCGCCGTTCCCCGGCTCGACCGCCGCGAACACACCTTTTATTTCCTCGTCGTCAGAAGGATGATTCACACGTGTCGCGGACCGGAACCCGATCGGACCGCGGCGACCCCGACAAATGAGCTTCGACGTTCCCGACGACAGACGGTACTTGGAATCGCACGAGTGGGCGACGACCGGCGGCGACACCGTTCGGATCGGCGTCTCCGACTTCGCGCAGGACGAGCTCGGCGACGTAGTGTTCGTCGAGCTCCCCGAGGTCGGCGACGAGGTCTCCGCCGGCGAGTCGTTCGGCGTCGTCGAGTCGATCAAGGCGGTGTCGGACCTGTACGCGCCCGTCTCGGGCGAGGTCGTCGCGGTCAACGAAGCCCTGTTCGACCGCCCCGAACTCGTCAACGAGGACCCGTACGGCGAGGGGTGGATGCTCGAGGTCGACCCGGCCGAGGGCGGCGACGCCGATGGGACTCTCGACGCCGACGAGTACGACCAGCAGATCGCTTGACCGCGCCGACCCGGATCCGACGACGGACATTCGACACCGCACCCGATCATGACAACGCAACGTTTCGACCGACGAGCCGCGAACCGAGGAGCGAACGACGGCCGGGCGACGGCCCGGGGACGCGGGGGAGCGACCAGATGAGCCGGGCCAACGGCACCCCGTACGCACCGCACACGGACGAGGAGACCGCGGCGATGCTGGCGGCGATCGGCGTCGAGGACGAGGAGGCCCTGTTCGACATCCCCGACCCGGTCGCCTTCGACGGCGACTTCGGCATCGAGCCGCGGACGGAACGCGAGATCCGCGACGAGTGCGCGCGGATCTTCGCGCGCAACGACGACCTCACGGAGTTCCTCGGCCGGGGGCACTACGGCCACTACGTGCCGAGCGTCGTCGACCACCTCGCCGACCGCGCGGAGTTCCTCACGAGCTACACCCAGTACCAGCCGGAGGTGTCGCAGGGGTTCCTCCAGGCGCTCTTCGAGTACCAGTCGATGCTCGTCGAGCTGACCGGGCTCGACGTCGCGAACTGCTCGATGTACGACGCCGCGACCGCGCTCGGCGAGGCCGCGACGCTGGCGGACCGCGTCCGCTCGACATCGGGCGACGTGGTCCTCGTGCCCGAGCAGCTCCGCGAGGGGAAGCGGGCGGTACTGGAGAACTACTGCGACGGCGCCGACATGACCGTCGAGACGTACCCGATGGCGGACGGCACGGCCGACGTCGACGCGCTCGCGGACCGCGCGGGCGACGACGTCGCAATGCTGTACGCCGAGAGCCCGACGGTGCGGGGCTGCCTCGAAGAGCGGCTCGCGGCGATCGGCGACCTCGCCGACGAGACCGACGCGCTGTTCGCGCTCGGCTCCGACGTCGTCGCGCTGTCGGTGCTCGAATCGCCCGCGTCGGTCGGCGCCGACGTGGTCGTCGGCGAGGCCGGTTCGCTCGGCCTGCCGACCAGCTACGGGATGGGGCTCGGCATCTTCGCCTGCCGCGACGACTTCCTTCGGCAGGTCCCCGGTCGGCTCGTCGGGGCGAGCGAGGACGCGAACGGCGACCGCGCGTACACGCTGACGCTCCAGACGCGCGAGCAGCACATCCGCAAGGAGCGCGCCACATCGAACATCTGTACGAACCAGGCGTGGGTCGCGCTCCGGGCGGCGATCCACGCGGCGACGCTGGGGCCCGACGGCCTCGTCGACCTCGCGAACGACTGCGTCCGCGACGCCGAGGCGCTGGCGGCCCGGATCGAAGGCCTGTCGGGCGCGACCGCCCCCGTCCACGACCGTCACCACTTCCGCGAGTTCGTGGTCCACGTCGACCAGCCGGCCCCGGCGGTCGCCGAGGACCTGGAGGCCGAGGGGTTCGCGGTCCACGCGATCGACGACCACCTGCTTCAGGTGTGCGTCACTGACCTGAACGCGGAACGGACGGACGGGCTCGTCGCGGCCTTCGAGGAGGTGCTCTGATGATCCACGACCAAGCGAACTACGAGCGAGACGGCGAGGACGTCCGGGAGCCGCTGCTCTCGGAGAAGGGGCAAGCGACCGTCGACGTGCGCGAGGACTCCCCGCTGCCGGACGACCTGACCCGCGAGGAGCTGACGCTGCCGAACCCCTCGGAGCCGGAGACGGCGCGCCACTACACCCGGCTCTCGCAGATGAACTGGGCCATCGACGCGGGGCCGTACCCGCTGGGGAGCTGTACGATGAAGTACAACCCCAAGTTCACCGAGGACGTGGCGGCCGACCCGAACGCCGCCGTCCACCCCGACCGCTCCGCGCGCTCCGCGCAGGGGAACCTCGAACTCCAGTACCGGCTCCAGGAGGCGCTCGCCGACATCGGGGGGATGGACGCCGTCACGCTCCAGCCGCCCGCGGGCGCGGCGGGCGAACTGACTGGGATCCTCGTCACGAAGGCGTATCACGAGCACCACGGCAACGACCGCTCGGAGGTCGTGATCCCGGCGTCGGCCCACGGGACGAACTTCGCGACAGCGGCGACCGCCGGCTACGAGGTGGTCGAACTGCCCTCCGGCGAGGACGGGCGCGTCGACCTCGAGGCCTTGGAGGCGGCCGTCGGCGACGACACCGCCGCGCTGATGCTCACGAACCCGAACACGGTGGGCCTCTTCGAGCGCGACATCACCGAGATCGCGGAGATCGTCCACGACGCCGGCGGCTTGCTCTACTACGACGGCGCGAACCTCAACGCGCTGCTCGGCCGCGGCCGGCCCGGCGACATGGGGTTCGACGTGATGCACTACAACGTCCACAAGACGTTCGCGACGCCGCACGGCGGCGGCGGTCCCGGCGCCGGCCCGGTCGGCGTCGTCGACGAACTGGCGCCGTTCCTCCCAACGCCGCGGGTCCGCGAGGCCGAGACGGGGTCGGGGTACGAGCGCTTCGAGCCGGACCGCACGATCGGCCGGGTCCACGGCTTCGCCGGCAACTGGCTCGTGCTGATCAAGGCGTACGCGTACGTCGCCCGCCTGGGCGACGAGGGGCTCGCCGACGCGGCGGCGAAGGCCGTCCTCAACGCGAACTACCTCGCCGAGCGGATCGACCTCGACGTTCCCTTCGGCCCGTTCCACCACGAGTTCGCGGCGACCGCGGGCGACCGCGACGCGGCCGACGTGGCGAAGCGAATGCTCGATTTCGGCGTCCACCCGCCGACGACGAAGTGGCCGGAGATGGTCCCCGAGGCGATGCTAACCGAGCCGACGGAGATCGAGGGGCAGTCCTCGCTCGACGACCTCGCCGAGGCGTTCAACCTCGCGTACGCGGACACCGACGAGGCGCTCGACGCGGCGCCGAACCGGACCGCCGCCGCGCGGATCGACCAGGTCGGCGCCGCGCGGGACCCGCGGCTCTCGTGGCAGGCGCTCGACGGGGAATAGCACGCTCGCACACACGCGAACCGACCGGCCGACCCGCGGCCCGGTCGCGCCGGGCCCGTCGACGCAGAACTAGTCGGCGTCGAGCTTGTCGGCGTCGGGCTCGTCGGCCTCAAGCGAGGCCGCCCCGGGGGGCGCGCGCTTCGCCGTTGGCCAGCCCTCGGCGTCCGACGGCGAGTCGAACGGCCCCTCGCCGTCGACGAACCGGCGCATCACCCGTCCCTCGGCGCGGTGGAGCGTCTCGCTGCACGTCGACTTCGCGATCCCGTTCGCCTCGGCCAGCTCCGTGAGCGTACACCGCCGCGGGGTGTCGTAGTAGCCCCTCTCGACCGCCGCGAAGACGAGGTCGCGCTGCGCTTCGGTGAGCGTCCGATCCGGCTCGTCGCCCCCGGTCGCGGCGACGCCGACCGTCACCCCGTCGTCCGCGAGCCGACGCCCGAACGCTTCTATCCGGTCCCGATCGCCGACGACCGTCACCGTGGCGCGGCCGTCGGCGACCTCGACCGTCGACTCGATGGGGAGGCCGACCGCCCGCGCCGCGGGGAGGTAGACGGGGGCGCGGCCGACCACGCGGAGCGTGCGAACGTCGCCGCGGCGCTCGACCGCCGTCACGCGCGCGACGCGCTCGTGGCCCCGGACCATGTTCTCCACGCGGTCCCTGTCGGTGCCGGCGACGCGAACGGTCGCCGCGGTCTCCGGAGCGTCGCCGTCGACGGCGATCGTCTCCGCGATCCGGAGCGTCGCCGCGGGGACGCCCCGCGACGCGTCGGCGAGCCACGACCCGGCCGGGAGGTCCAACCGGAGCACCGTCCGACTCATCGCTTCCACCTCGCTCCACCCCACGGACCCGCCGTCCGGGCGGTCGCTGGTACACGCATCTTCCGTGGGAGTACCGTCCCGACTCCCCTCCGCCTACCGCTTCATACGTTTCGGACCTAAGTACCCCGGGCAGGGACGGGCGGACCGCGGGCCGCCTCGCTCGCCGAAACGTGACCGTCTCGGTCGCCGAAGCGAGGCCGCTTCGGTGGTCGGGCCGACACCGCCGCGACCGCAGCACCGAAGGCCCCGGCGCCCGAGCGCGCTGGCATGGAGACCACGGACGCGTTCGTCGGCCTGACCTGCGTCGACTGCGGGGAGACGTTCGACGCGGAGGCGGCGACCCACCGGTGTCCCGACTGCGACGGCATCCTCGACCCGACGTACGACTACGACCGCGTCGGGCTCACGCCGGAGACGCTCGACGCCCGCCCCGACGGGTCGATGTGGCGGTACGACGAGCTCCTCCCGTTCCCCGCCGAGACCGCGGTGTCGCTCGGCGAGGGGGCCACCCCGCTCGTGGAGTGTCCCGGGCTGGCGGACGCGATGGGCGTGGGGCGGGTCTTGTTGAAAGACGAGGGCGCGAACCCGACGGGGACGTTCAAAGACCGGGGGCAGGCGGCAGCGATGACGGCGGCGCGCGAGCACGGCGCAAGCGAGGTCGCCCTGAACAGCGCGGGCAACGCGGGGCAGGCGGCAGCGGCGTACGCGGCCCGCGCAGACCTCGACGCGCACGTGTTCCTCCCCTCGCGGGCGGGGTTCACCCAGAAGGCGATGACCGAGGTCCACGGCGCGGACCTGACCGTTACCGACCCGGTGGACGGCAGCTCCCAGATCGGCGACGCCGGAGCAGCGTACGCCGAGGCGATGGCTGATAACCCGGATTGGTACTCGACGAAGACGTTCGTCACGCCGTACCGCCACGAGGGAAAGAAGACGATGGCACTGGAGCTGCTGGCACAGCTCGACTGGGAAACCCCCGAAGCGGTCGTCTACCCGACCGGCGGCGGCGTCGGGCTGGTCGGGATGCACAAGGCCGCCCGGGAGGCGAGAGAGCTGGGGTGGACCGACGAACTGGTCCCGATGTACGCCGCGCAGGCCGCGGGCTGCGCCCCGGTCGTCCGCGCCTACGAGTCCGGGGCGGACCGCCACGAGCCGCTCGCGGACGACGAGGTCGACACTGCGTGCAACGGGATCGCGATCCCGGATCCGGGCGCGAGTCACCTCATCTTGGAGGCGGTCCGCGAGTCCGACGGCGGTGCGGTGGCAACGACCGACCGGGAGATCCTCGACGCCGCGGTCGACGTGGCTCGCACGGAGGGGCTCGAGGTGGGCGCGACCTGCGCGGCCGCCGTCTCGGGGGCGTTCGCGCTCGCGGAATCTGGCGAGTTCGGTCCCGACGACACCGTCGTCCTTTTGAACACCGGCGCGGGCAACAAGGACGTGGACGCGCTGCGCGCGCACCTCGGAGAGCGAGAGGCGGCGGCCGCCGAGCGCGACGGAGTCTGAACTCTCGGGCACCTGAGTTCCCAGTCGCCGGGGCGGCTACATCTCCCAGTAGTCGACCGCGTCGTCGATCTCGTGGTAGCCGGACAAGGAGCGCTCGTCGCGGCCGCCGGGCGGCGACCCGACGAAGACGCCGAACGTCTCCGAATCGGGGTACACCGTCACGTCCGGCTCGGTCATCGTCGACAGCGCGAGGTAGCGCACGGGGTCGTCGCCCTCGTTGACGACGCGGTGCGCGCCCGACTCGTCGGCGGCGAAGGCGACGTAGTCGCCGGCCGCGATCTCTTCCGTCTCTCCCCCGTGACGGAGCGTGGCCTCGCCCGCGAGGACGTAGAGCGTCTCCTCGTTGGCGGTGTGGTAGTGGTACGGCCACGACTTCGCCCCGGCGGGGAGCTCGTAGAGGCTACAGCCGATCGCCTCACCGTCGGCCGCTTCGGCCAGTTGCTTCCGGCGGAATCGGGTCCCGCCGCGGTCCGTCTCGCTCCAGTCGAGGTCGCCTTCGTTGACGCGTCCCATGACCCCGGCACTCCGCGGGAGCTAAAAACGGTTCGGGAGACCGCATTCCCGCTCGTCGACGACGGCAGCCCGAGGCCGAGATCGGCTACTGACCCGGGCCCGGGGTCGCCCGGCGAACCGGAACCACTACGGCCGGGCCCCGCCACGCCTCGCGCATGGAACTCGGGGTCATCGGACTCGGGCGGATGGGGCAGATCGTCGCGAACCGGTCGCTGTCGGGGGGCCACGACGTGGTCGCGTTCGACCTCTCGGCGGAGGCGACCGCGGAGGCGGCCGAGAACGGCGCGGAGCCCGCAGATTCGCTCGCGGACCTCTGCGACCGGCTGGACCGGTCCGGCGGCGACGAGGACGCCGGCAAGCGGATCTGGCTGATGGTGCCCGCGGGCGACGCGGTCGACGCCACGCTCGCGGACCTAGAACCGTACCTCGACGGTGACGACGTGGTCGTCGACGGCGGCAACTCCCACTTCGAGGCGTCCACGCGGCGCGCCGCGGATACCGACGCCGCATACCTCGACTGCGGCACCTCCGGCGGCCCCGCGAGCGCGGAGGCGGGCTTCTCGCTGATGGTCGGCGGTCCGGCGTGGGCCTACGAGGCGATGGTACCCGTGTTCGACGCGGTGGCGACCGGACCGGACGGCCACGACCGCATGGGCGAGTCCGGGTCGGGCCACTACGTGAAGATGGTCCACAACGGCGTCGAGTACGCCCTGATGCAGGCGTACGGCGAGGGGTTCGAGCTCCTCGCCGACGGGCGCTACGACCTCGACATGGAGTCGGTGGCGCGCACGTGGAACAACGGCGCGGTGATCCGGTCGTGGCTCTTGGAGCTCTGCGAGGAGGCGTTCCGCGAGGAGGGATCGGAGCTCGGCGACGTGGCGGACCACGTCGCGGGCGGCTCGACGGGGACGTGGACCGTCGAGGAGGCGCTCGAACAGGAGGTCCCGGTGCCGATCATCTACCAGGCGCTCGCGGAGCGGTTCGACTCGCGCAACGAGGGCCGCTTCTCGCGACGGCTCGCGAACCGACTCCGGTACGGGTTCGGTCGCCACGAGGTCGCGCGGCGGTCGGACGAGGAGTGAGGGCGAGCACCCCGCGGACCGCTCGGTCACGGCGCGCTTGAGGACGCTGACTGAGAACCGGGCGCGTTCCGTCCCCGATTATCAGGGCCGGTCACGGCCGAGAAACACTTATGTATGGTCGTGGTAGGTGTTGACACGCATAGAATGTTCGAGCGATTCTCGAGCGGCTACTACCTGGGGGAACTGTACGTGGAACCCCATGACGGCGAGCGCGCCGTCATCCGGCGGGCGGACCACGAACACGTCAACGAGCAGCTGTACGCGGACGGGGACGGCGTCGAGCGACTCGACGCCCCGCTCGTCATGAAAGTCGACGGCGGCCACATCCCGGTCGGCGGCGACGACGACGTACCGAGCGGCACGCTCGCGATTCCGCAGGGACTCGCCGACGAGACGCTCCCGGACCGGCGGAACGTGCTGTTGGCGGACGCGGACCGCGCCGAGACGCTCCTCCGCTGGGAGGGGTGGGAGCCGTTCGTGAACGCGTAGGACGCCGCCGCGTGTCTGAGGGAGTCGCGAACGGCGAAGGCCGCGGCGGTAGCGCCCGGAGACCGATAGGGGCGGGCCCGCGCGTCGAGTCGAACTGCGCGTGGGACCGACCGGCATAGCGACCGCGTAGGCGGGAAATGGTTCGATGTCGGGCCGCGGACGCCGCCGGAGCCGCCCGATCGGGCACTCGTGTTATTATGCCGGTCCGGCTCGTGTCGAACGTATGGCGCTCGCGCTCTCGGCCGGGCTGGTTGCGACCGTCGCGGTCGTCGTCGCGGTCGCGGGCGCCGTCAACGGGGTCGCGGGGTTCGGCTTCGCGGTCGTGGGGACGACGGTGCTCGCGTCGACGCTCGACCCGGCGGCCGCCGTCGCATTCATGATCGTCCCGATGTTCGCGGTGAACGTCGCCCTCGTCGGAGAGCTCACGCGCGAGGAACTGCGGACCTGCGGGGCCCGGTTCGCACCGCTGCTCGTGGCCGCGCTCGTCGGCACCCTCGCGGGGATGGCGCTGCTCGATCGCCTCCCGGCGGCTCCCCTGCGCGTCCTGCTCGGCGTCGTCTCGCTCGGGTTCGTGGCGACCGCGCAGCGCGCGGTCGCGCTCCCGTCGCTGCCGACTTCGGCCGACCGCGAGCGCGCCGAAGGCCCGCTCGTCATGGGGGTCGTGGGCGTCGTCTCCGGCGTCCTGTTCGGCGCGACGAACGTCGGCGTCCAGCTGGTCGCGTTCGTCCGGAGCTTCGACCTCTCGCACGGGGTGTTCGTCGGCGTCGTGGCGCTGGTGTTCGTCGGGATCAACGGCCTTCGCGTCGGGGCCGCGAGCGCGCTCGGACTCTACCCGGACGCCGCGTTCGCGCTCGCGTCGGCCGCCGCCGCGGTCCCTGCGGTCGCCGGCGTCGCCGTCGGGACTCGCCTCCGAGACCGCGTGAGCGAGCGGCTCCGGCGCGGCCTCGTCCTCGGCCTCCTCACGGTCATCGGGCTCCGGCTGATACTCGGCGGCGCGGGCGTCGCCTGACCGGTGTCGCCGTCGCTCCGCCGGAGTCGCCGCCGGTCAGTCGACTGCGGCCTCGATGTCGCGGACGACGGACAGCACCGCCCGCCACTGCTCGACCGTCCCGGGCGGCTCGCGGTCGACGGTCCCGGTCCGGTCGGTGATCGACCGTCGGACCGCCTGCGGGTCGTTGATCCGGCGGAGCTCGAGGTCCGGCCCGCCGGCGACTTCGATCGTGACCGTGCCGTACCCGAGCGCGGAACCGGTCACCGATTGACTGTACGCCGTGTTCTGTACCTGTGCCAGCCCGACGCGGCGGACCTTTCGGCCGAGCACGCCGCGTTTCGACCAGATCGCTCGAGTCGTGACCACGTAGTCGGTCCGTGTGACGCGGAGCAGTTCCCAGCCGGCGATGCCGACGCCCAGCGGGCTCGCCGCGGCGATGCGCGGGTCGACCGCGGCCGCCGCGAGGAGCGCGACGGCGACGGTCGCGACGCCGACGACGCCCCCGCCGAGCGCCGCCGACAGCCGCGGGCGACCCGTCCACACGACGGTCTCGTCGTCGTGCCGAAACCACCAGTCGCCGGTCATCGGTCCTCGCGCGCCGTCTCCGACGCGGTCCGCTCGGCGCCGACGTCCTCGCCGGTCGCGGTCGGCGTCTCGGCGTCGCCGCCGGCACCGTCGTCGGTGACCGCGGAGCGGATCGCGCGAAGTTCGACGAGGATCTCGGCGAGCACGTCGTCGGCGTCGCCGTCGCCGTCGGCGCTGTCCCGCTTTCCGGCGTCGATCTCCCTGGCGATCAGCTCCTGGACCGACGCCGGGTCCGGAATGCTCCGGAACCGTAGCTCGACGCCGGAGCCGCCGGCGGTGCTGACCTCGACCGACCCGTACCCGAGCGACGAACCGATGGCCGACTGCGAGTAGGAGATGTTCTGTACCTTCTCGAACCCGATCTGTTTCACGTCCCGGGAGAGGATGCCCCGCTTGCTGTAGAGCCCCTTGTTCGTGACGACGTAGTTCGTGTTCTTGTACTGGAGGTAGCTCGCGGCGACGATCGGGATCCCGACGAAGACGAGCGACAGGGGAACGCCGACGAGAAGCGCCGGGACGACGCTGTACCTGTGCGGCGTGCTCGCCCAGCGGATCTCCTCGTCGTCGTCGAGCGACAGCCAGTCGAGGTCGAGGTCGGCGGTGACGCCGTTGCCGGTCTTCGGTTCCTCCTGGAGGGACAGAGACGACATATCCCCCGAAGCGTCGGGAGACGCTAAAACGGTGGCGGAGGCGCACCGATCGGGTCACGCGCGAAGCGACGACGTGAACGCGGCGACGAGCGGTCGCGCGGGAGACGGCGGCGGACGGTGGCGCGACGCGCGGACGGCCCGGAGAGCGGCGTCCGTCTCCGCCGCAGACGCACCTTTTACGTCGCGGCGGGTCGCGAATTCGGTATGATCGACAGGCTGCTCGGGCGCGCCGAGCTGAAGGAGCGCATCGAGGAGTTGGAGGAGGAGAAGCGTCACCTCGAACGCCGCGCCGAGGCCGAGGAGGAGCGGCGGTCCGACGCGGTCGCCGACCGGCAGCGCGCCGAGGAGCGCGTGAACGAGCTCGAACACCGGATCGAGTCGTTAGAGGAGCGGCTGGAGCGCGCCGAGGCGACGGAGGAGACGGTCGAGTTCCGCCGCGTGAGCGACCGCAGCGGCTCGCGGCTGACGGACGCGCTCGAGCGGTTCCGGGCCGTCGAGAGCGACGACCCGGAGGGGTTGCTCACGGCGTATGTGCCGGACGCAGACGCGGTCCCCGCGACCGTGTCGGACTGGCTCGGCGACCGGACGGCGCTCGTCCGGCGGGCCGCGCCCGCGGTCGTCCTCGCCGACGACACGGGCGCGGTGAGCGCCGCGTTGACGCCGCCGGTCGAACCCGAACCGTTCGACCGGTGGAGCGACCGGTTCCGGCTCGACGACGCGTGGTTCCGCCCGACCGGCCGGTTCGCGTTCGCCGTGGTCCGCTCGGACACCTTCGCGGTCGGCACCTACGAGGGCGACGAGCGGATCGCATTCGAGGGGTTCACCACCGACGTGAAGGAGGCACACTCGAAGGGCGGCTTCTCGCAGGGGCGATTCGAGCGCCGCCGGGAGGGGCAGATCGACGACCACCTCGACCGGGCCGACGAGGCGCTCGCCGCGGTCGCCGCGGGAGAGGACCTCGACCGCGTGATCGTCGTCGGCGAGCGCAGCGTGCTGGGCCGGGTTCGGGACCGCGCCGACGTCACCGACGTGTCGGACGCAACCGGCAAGCCGAAGGGGGCGCTCGACGACGCGTTCCGCGACTTCTGGCGGGTGCGGATTCGTGCGATCTGAACCGGGGACGCCCGTCCGGCGTCAGAACGGGCTCTCAGGCCCCTCGTCGGGATCGCTGGCGGCCGGCTCGTCCGACGCGGGCAGGTCGCCGATTTCCCGCTCCCACGCCTCGATGCCGCCGCGGAGGCTGTCGACGCGCGCGTCCTGCGTCCCCTCGTAGCTGCCGATGAGCTGGGCCGCCTGCTGGCTGGCGACGCCGTGGGGGCAGACGGTGACGATGCGGTCGCCGCCCTCGAGCTCCGCGATCCGGTTCGTCAGCTCCGGGAACGGGATGCACTCGCTGTCGGGGAGGTGCCCTCGGTCGAACGCGCGCCGGTCGCGGATGTCGACGATGCGGAGCGACTCGTCGGGAGAGCTGTCGCCGCGCTCGTCGAGCAGGGCTGACAGCTCTTCGGGGTCGATTTCGCCGTCCATCAGTGGAGCGGGGCGAGGGTGGCCGTGAGCACGGCTCGGTCGTCGGTGTCGTTGCGGGCGCCGTGGACCGCGCCCCGGGCGTTCTCCACCACTGCCGGGGCCGCGAGCGCCTCTTCCTCGCCGTCGCGGATCACCGTCGGTTCCCCCTCCAGCACGTGGAACACGTTCGTGGCGTCCGCGTGCTCGTGGGGGTCGACGGTCGCGTCCGGGCCGAGGACGAACGCCTTCACGAGCGCGTCGTCGGTGACGACGACCTCCGCCGTCTCGACCTCGCCGGAAGCCGGGTCGAGATCGGCGACCGCCGCCGCGTAGCTGTCGAGCGTCATACCCGCACCTCGCGCGGGACGGGGAAAAATCGCGCGCTCGGGGCGGCTCAGTACGTCGGCGACTCCTCGGGCTCGCCGTCACGCGCGTTCGCGACGCGGCCGAGGGTGAAGAGGAGGTCAGAGAGGCGGTTGAGGTAGGTGACGACCGCCTCGTTGATCGGCTCCGAGCGCGCCAGGTCGACGACGCGCCGCTCCGCGCGCCGGACGACGGCGCGCGCGTGGTGGAGCGCCGCCCCCGCCTCGCCGCCGCCCGGGAGAATGAACGACCGCAGGGGCTCCAGCTCCTCGTCGAACGCGTCGATGCGCTCCTCCAGCAGGTCGGCATGGTCGGGCTCCACCTGCGGGTCGTCCGGGTCGGGGTCGGGGTTCGCGAGGTCGGCCTGAACGACGTGAAGATGGTTCTGTATCGTCTCCAGCAGCTCGTCGATGTCCTCGTGGCCCGTCGGGCGGACCGTTCCGAGCAGCGCGTTCGCCTCGTCGACCGAGCCGTACGCCTCGATGCGGTGGCTGGACTTCGACACCCGGCTCATGTCCCGGAGGTCGGTCTCCCCCTCGTCGCCGCGACCGGTGTAGATGCTCATGCGAGGGTCCTCTCGACGTAGTCGACGATGTTCGCGCTCTCGGCCATCGTCACGCCGCGTCCCTCGTCGACGAGGACGGGGACGCCGCGCTGGCCGCTCACTCGCTTCACCTCGTTCCGGTCGGAGTGGAGCGCTTCCACCCACTCCGTCTCGTACTCGACGCCCGCGTCGTCCAGGGCGTCGGCCGCCTTCTCGCACCACGGACACCCGTCGAGGGCGTACAGTCGAACGCTCATACCGATCGATCGGTCCGCGCGGTCAAGAAGGTGTGCGTCCGACCGCGACGGTGGGGGAGGCCTCGTATCGCAGCCCCGGGCCGCGGGCCGCCCCCTCAGCGATCTCGGTACGACGCCATCGCCTCCCGGTGTGCCTCCGGGATCGGCGTCGGCTCGCCCGTCTCCGGGTCCACGGCGACGAGCGTCGCCTCGGCTTCCGCCGCGACGGCGTCGCCGATCCGGATATCGTGCGTCATCGTCGCGCTCGACCGGCCGAGATCCGCTATCTCGACGCTCACCGCGACCGCGTCGTCGTCGAGTTCGACCGGTCGCCGGAAGTCGATCGACAGCGACGCCAGCACGGTCGACGCCCCCGAGATGTCGAGGTCGAGGACATCGCGGAAGAAGCGCGTCCGCGCCTGCTCGATGTACGTCGCGTAGACGGCGTTGTTGACGTGGCCCATCGCGTCGATGTCGCGGAACCGAACGTCGATGTCCGCGGTGTAGGTCGCCATATCCGACCCACTGGCGGGGATCGTATGTAGGCGTCGGGATCGGCGTCGACCGCGGCGGCGCCGGGCGCCCCACCAACGTATAAAACCGACACGCGCGTACCGGCGAGACATGGACAACGGCGCGATAGACGACGTCGACAGGGCGATCCTGTACGCGCTCCAGGCGGACGCGCGGAACACGTCGTCCGGGGACATCGCGGAGCGGGCCGGCACCTCGGACAGCACCGTCCGCAAGCGCATCCAGCGGTTGGAGTCCGAGGGCGTAATCAAGGGGTACAGCGCCAGCGTCGACTACCAGCGGTCGGGGTATCCGCTCCGGATGCTGCTCTACTGTACCGCGTCGATACCGGAGCGCGGCGAACTCATCCCCGACATCCTCGCGATCGACGGAGTCGTGTCGGTCCAAGAGCTCGTCACCGGCGAGCAGAACCTCCTCGTCACCGTCGTCGGCGAGTCGGACAGCGACATCACGCCCGTGGCGCAGGCGCTCCTCGACATGGGCGTCACCGTCGCCGACGAGGTCCTCGTGCGGACCCACGAGACGACCCCGTTCGGGCGGTTCGACGCCGGGCGGGACGGGGCGGAGGACTAACCGACGACGCGCTCGACGTCGAGCCCGGTCGCCCGCCGGACGACCGCACGGACCGGGTCCTCCGAGCCGGACAGGTTGTCGGAGTCGCCGTCGAGGACGAGAAGGGCCGCCCGCCGCCCGGGCTCGATCGCCCCGCAGTCGAGGTCGGCGATTTCGGCGCCCGCGGCGGTCGCCATTCGCAACACCTCCCGGTCGGTCACGTCGAACCGCTTCGCCGCCGTCGCCATCTCGCGGAACATTGACGGCTGGTTCAGCATGGCGTTGTCGGTGCCGAGCGCGACGGTGGTGTGGTCGAGCAGCTCCCGTATCGGCGGCGTCCCGACATCGAGGACCGCGTTCGCGCGCGGACAGACGGCGATCGGGACCGACTGGTCCGCGACGCGCTCCAAGTGGTCCGGCTCGGCGTGGATCATGTGAACGAGCAGGTCCGGGTCGTAGTCGAGCGCCGGGTGGATGTCGGTCGCGTCCGGCTCGCCCGCGTGGATCGCGAACGGGCGACCGCGATCCTCGCAGGCGGCGCGCTCCGCGGCGAACTCGTCGTCGTTCGCGCCGGAGGCCCCGTAGCCGTCGGCGACGTCGAGGACCGACGGGTCGCCGCTCCCGAAGATGAACGGGTCGACGCCCGTCTCCGCCGCCGCCTCGCGGAGCGCCCGCGCGCCGGCGGGCCCCGACTCGCGGAAGTCGAGCGCGGAGACCGTGCCGGTCCGACGCATGAACCGGAGCGTCCGCCGCATCGCCGACACCAGTTCGTCGCGGTCGGCGGCCGCCAGCCGCCGGTGCTTCAGGCTGTCCGGCGGCGCGACCGCCTCGTCGAGCGACAGGCCGACCGCGGCCTCCTTCGCGACGGAGTCTCCGAGGTGGGTGTGCGCGTTGACGAACGCCGGCAGCACGATGTCCGTCGAGTCGGTGTCCGTCTCCTCGACGGCGTCGATCCGCCCGTCTTCGACGACGACGCGTCCGCGGACGGGCTCGAACGACTCCCCGACCAGGACGGTCCCTGCGAGTTCTCGCATACCGGTCCTCCGGACTCCGAGCCGATATGGTTTCCTGAGTCGCGACGCCGAACGGACTCACTTGCGACCGCGGACTCGCCAGGCCCTCCCCCACGAGAGAATAATCATAATGTTCTATAATGCTGTTCTTGCGAACGAATTGTGAATACAAACAGCTTTAATAGACGTTATGTTCTCAAAGTGGGTAGACAACGACCGGGTTGCGACTCGACCCGACGGCGGGTCGAGACCGGTCGCGTGGTCGCTCGAACGATGTCAGGACCCACCTCGAAGACGACGGTCGGAGCGCTCCGGAAGACGACGGACTCGTCGTTCGTCTCCGCTGTACTGACGTGGCTCGCGTGGTCGCTGTTCGCCGCGAGCGTCGCCGTCCTCGTCGCCCGACTCCGACTCGGCGCCTCGTGGGAGGTGCCCGGCGCGGTCGCCGTCGACGGACTGACCGTCCTGCTGTGGACCGTCGTCACGTTCTTCAGCGGGATCGTCCACAGCTACTCCCGGCGCTACATGGCCGGGAGCGCCCACGAGACCGACTTCTTCCTCGGGATCTTCTCGTTCACGCTCGCCGTGATGGCGCTCGTCGCGGCCGACCACCTCACGCTGTTCTGGCTGTGCTGGCTGGCGATGGGGCTCTTGATGGCCCGGCTCATCGGGACCGTCGACGGCTGGCCGCAGGCCCGCGCGGCCGCGAGCGTCGCCCGGCGGCACTTCCTCGCGAGCAGCGCGCTCCTCGGCGTCGCCCTATTGACGCTGTGGCGGGCGACCGAGGCGACGACGATCTCGGGTATCGCCGCGAGCGCGGACGGGCTCGGCGGCCCCACGCTGCTCGTCGCCGGGGGCGCGCTCGTCCTCGCGGCGATGATCCAGTCCGCCCTCGTCCCGTTCCACGGGTGGCTGCTCTCCTCGATGACCGCTCCCACGCCCGCGTCGGCGCTGATGCACGCCGGCTTCGTCAACGCCGGCGGCATCCTCCTGACCCGCTTCGCGCCCGTCGTGACGGCCGAAACCGGGCTCATGCTCGCCCTCGTGGTCGCGGGCGCCGCGAGCGCCCTCGGCGGGAAGCTGCTCAAGACCGTCCGGTCGGACGTCAAGGGCGAACTAGGCTGCTCGACCGTCGGGCAGATGGGCTTTATGATCGTCCAGGCCGGGCTCGGCTTCTTCGCCGCCGCCGTGACGCACCTCGTGTTACACGGGTTCTACAAGGCGTACCACTTCCTGAGCGCGGGCGACGAGGTCGAGCGCACGGCCCCGACGGAGACCGAGTCGGAACTCGGGGGAACGGGCGTCGCGGGTGCGGCCGTCGTGTTGCTGACCGGGCTCGCCGGCGGCGCGACGTTCGCGGTCCTGACGGGGAAGGGAACGAGCCTCGACAGCGGGCTGCTGCTCGCCGGGTTCGTCACGCTCACGACGCTCCACGCGGCCCGGAGCGCCGTCCGGCAGACCGGTCTGTCGACGGCGGCCCGCTACGGCGCCGTCCCGCTGGTGGCGCTCCCGGCCATCGCCGTGTACGCGCTCGCGTACGAGGCCGTCTCGGGGCTGCTCGCCGGGCTCCCCGTCGTCTCGGCGCCGACCGAACTGACAGCGCTCCACGCGCTCGTCGGCGTCGCCTTCCTCGCGGCGTACGTCGCGATCGAGACCGGCGTCTACGAACGGAGCGAGCGCCTCTACGTCGCCCTGCTGAACGCGGGGCAGCCCGCCCCGGAAACCGTCCTGACCGCCACGGAGGAATACGATGAACGCTGAATCCACCACCGAAGACGACGCAGACGCCATCGGAGACGCTATCGAGACGGCCGCGACCGCCGTCGGGTCGGTCTGGCCGGTCCACTCGTTCGTAACCGCGAACCCCCTCGCCGGCTTCGAGGACCGGCCGTTCGACGAGGCCGTGAGCCGGGCGGCGGACCTTCTCGGCGGCCGCGGCTACCCGCGGGCGGCGACGTTCCGGACGGCCCTCGACGAGGGGCGGATCGACGCCGACCTGCTCGACGAGACCCTGACCGACCGCGGCTACGAGGCCGGTCCCGAAGCCCTGCTGGACCGGCTGGAATCCGCCGAGGGGACGGACGAACCGAGCGACGCCGGCGCCGCGACGCGCCCGGATTCCGACGCCGAGCGCGTCGACCGCGTGCTGACGAAGTGGCTGTCGGCCTTCCTCGACGAGGGGCGGGCCGAGTGGTCGATGCCGAACCGCGAGGCGGGGTTCTACGACGCGTTCCGGTCGGTCGCCCAGCACGACGACGAGATCCCCGATCGGGGGCTCGCAGCCGACCTCCCGGCGTCGCCGACGGCGGCCGTCGAGTCCGCGCTGGAGCCGTATCCCGACGACCGGTGGCAATCGATCTTCGAGGCGCAGTTCGCCGCGCTCCCCGGGTGGACCGGGCTGCTCAAGCGCCGCGCCGACGACGGCGGCGCGTGGCAGTCCGCGTACCCGATCACGCTGACCGGGTACCTCGCGGCCCGGCTCGCGCTGGCGGACGCCTTCGGTGTCGACCTCGCCCCGCCGGCCGAGTCCGACGGTCCGGTCGTCGACGCGGAGGACGAGATCGCGGCAGCGTTCCTGAGCGCGTGGGAGGCGACGTACCGCGACGCGCTCGTCGAGCGGGTCGCGGCCGAGAGCGAGGCCCGCCACGGCGAGCGCGGGGCCCGCGCGGACGGCGGCGCGTCCGGACGCCCGGACGCCCAGCTGGTCTTCTGTATCGACACGCGCTCGGAGGTGATCCGTCGGCACGTCGAGGCGACAGGGGACTACGAGACGCACGGCTACGCCGGCTTCTTCGGCGTCCCGATGGAGTACCAGGGGTACGACGACGACGTGTCGATCGACGCCTGTCCCCCGATCCTCGACCCGCAGTACCGCGTCGCCGAGGTCCCGACGGACGACGGCGCGCGGGCGAGCCGCGACCGCTGGGCGCGCGCTCGCGAGGCCGCGGGCGAGGCGATCGAGACGCTCCGCTCGAACCCCGCGACCGCCTTCAGCTTCGTTGAGGGCGCCGGCAGCGGCTACGGGCTCGCGCTCGCGGCGCGCACGCTCCTTCCTGCCCGGGTGTACGACCTGCTCTCGACGACCGACGACGCGGTTCCGGGCGATCACGAGTTCTGCGAACCGGGCGTCCACCGGCGGGACGGCGCTCCCGGAGCGCTTCCGACCGGTCTGACTCGCGACGAGAAGGTCGAGTACGCCGCGACCGCGTTCGAGCTGATGGGGTGGGAGGAGTTCGGTCGCCTCGTCGTCTTCACGGGCCACGCGGCCGAGACGGCGAACAACCCCCACGACTCCAGCCTGGACTGCGGTGCCTGCGCCGGCAACCCCGGCGGCCCGAGCGCCCGCGTCCTCGCGGCGATCTGTAACGACCCCGAAGTGAAGACGGGACTGCGCGAGCGCGGCCACGACGTGCCCGACGACACCGTCTTCCTCGCCGCCGAACACAACACGACGACCGACGAGATCGAGCTGTACGACGGGGACGTACCGGACTCGCACGCGGCGGACCTCGAACGGCTGCGCGCGGACCTCGACGCCGCCCGCGAGGCGGCAGCCGCCGAGCGGGTCGGACCGGCGGGCGAGGCCGACTCGGCCGGACCCGGGGGCGCGGCGGGCGTGCGCGAGGCGGAACGGCGGGCCGCAGACTGGGCCGAGACGCGCCCCGAGTGGGGGTTGGCCGGAAACGCCGGCTTCGTCGTCGGGCCCCGGCCGCTGACGAGCGACCTCGACCTCGACGGGCGCGCCTTCCTCCACTCGTACGACTGGGCGACCGACCCCGACGGGACGGCGTTGGAGGCGATACTGACGGGCCCGATGGTCGTCACCCAGTGGATCAACGCGCAGTACTACTTCTCGACGGTCGACAACGCCGCGTACGGCAGCGGGTCGAAGGTGACCCACAACCCGGTCGGCAACGTCGGCGTCTATCAGGGCAACGGCGGGGACCTGATGACCGGCCTCCCGCTCCAGTCGCTCATGGCCGACGCCGACACGGCGTACCACCAGCCGCTGCGGCTCTCGACGGTCCTCCACGCGCCCGTCGACCGCGTCACCGATATCCTCGCCGACAACGAGGCGGTGGCCGGACTGCTGGACAACGACTGGCTCTCGCTGACGGTCGTCGACCCGACGCGGGACCACCGCGCGTTCCGCTACGAAGAGGACTTAGAATGGACGCCGGCGCCCGCGGCGGCCGAAGCGCGCCCCGGAACGGCGACGACGCCGGCCGTCGCCGACGACTGAGATCGGTTCGCCACGGAACCCGGCGAGCGGAGCAAGCGCGGCCGCCCACGCGACGGCGCCGAGAGCCACGCCTGTTTCGTCTCGATCCGGAAGGACACAGCACAGGGAGAGCGTCCCGCTCGGCGACGCGTTCTCAGCGGGCGGGCGACGGTACGTGGTGGGCGTCCCCGGACCGAGTGATCTCGGTCAGTACAGCAGTTCGTCGTCGTTCTCGATCATGTACAGCGACCGGGCGGCGATGTTGACCGCGTGGTCGCCGACCCGTTCGAGGTCGCGGATCGTGAGGAGCAGCCGCGAGACGTTCTGCATGGTACCCTCCACGTCCTCGTCTTCGCGGAGCTCGTCGCGCTCGATGAGGTCGCGGACGACGAGGTCGCTCGCGGCCTCGCAGGCGGCGTCGACTTCGTCGTCCGACTCGGCGACGGCGTAGCAGCGCTCTGCGTCAGACTCCGCGTACGCGTCCATCGCCTCGTCCAGCATCGCCAGCGTGTCGTCGCCGATGCGCTGGACGTCGACGTCGGGGAACACCTCGCGGTCGGCCCGCTTGGCGTACTCGCCGAGGTTCGTCGCCAGGTCTGCGATCCGTTCGAGGTCGGTGATGATCTTGAACGAGGCCGCGATGAACCGCAGGTCCCCGGCCACCGGCTGCTGGAGCGCGATGAGGTCCGTACACTGTCCCTCCAGTTCGAGGTAGAGGTCGTTGATCTCGGCGTCGCCGGCGATCACCTCTTCGCCCAACTCCTCGTCCTGCTGTTCGAGCGCGTCGAGCCCCATCCGCAGGCGCTCGGCGACGACCTCGCTCATGTAGAGGACGTCGTCGCGGAGGTCTTCGAGCTTCGTCTGGTACTGTTCGCGTGGCATCTTGGCAGATCCGCCACGCCCGACGCACAAAAACACGTCGGCGGCCGGTTCCCGAACGCGGCAGCCGGGCGGTCGACGAATGACCGAGCGGAGCGACGAGGGAGCGGCCGCGACGACACCGACGCGTCGGCAGCGGTCACGACCCCGCGTGACTCGGACGGTACCGGACGGGTTCGGCCGGTGACGGACTGGTTCGACCGGTAGCGGAGCCTCGGTCGAAGCGTTCAAACCCCGCGGCGACGACGGCTCGGATATGCAGAGCTTGGAAGACTTCGTCGTCGACGAGAACGAGGAGGCGCTCGCGCCCGCGGTGGTGCTCGCGACGATCGCGCTCCTCGCGGTGTTCGTCGTCGGAATCCTGGTCTCCGCGGTCGGGCTCGTCGCCTGACCCGTCCCGGCCGTTCGGGCAGGAGGACTCCGTCAGAAGCACCCCCGCGCCACGGCGTTTTTTGTGCCCGCGGCCGGGCGGGACGGTATGGACCGCCGGATACTCGCCGACCTCCTCGGCCGCAACGACGACCACGTCGCCGCTCTCCCTCCCGACGTTTTCGACAGCCACCGCGACGGCCAGCGCCCCGGCGTGGTTTCCGTCTGCTGTTCCGACTCGCGCGTGTCACAGGAGGGGATGTTCGCCGTCGACGAGCCGGGGTTCCTCTTCACCTCCGGCGCCATCGGCAACAGCGTGAGCGCGCTCGTTGACGGCGAGCGCGTCCTCGACGGGAGCGTGGCGTACCCGCTCCGGCACACCCACACCGAGGTCCTCGCCGTGGTCGGCCACACCGGGTGCGGCGCGGTCGGCGCCGCGCTCGCGGCGGCGCGCACCGGCGAGTTCCCGGCCGAACCGGGCGTCCGCGCCGCCGTCGAGGCGCTGCTGCCGATCGTCGAGGCCGGGCTCGACGACCCGGCCGTCGTCGGCGAGGGTGACGGCGAGGCGGTCGACGGCACGACCGACGAGGACGCCGAGAGCGACGCCGGTGTCTCGGTCCGCGACCGGCTCGTCGAGTACAACGTTCACGAGCAGGTCGCGTTCGCCCGCGGCAGCGACGAGGCGGCCGACGCGACCGTGTACGGCTTCGTGTACGATCTCCACGGCGTCTACGGCGACCGTGACGGCGTCGCCTACCTCGTCAACGCCGACGGCGAGCGCGACCCGGCGGCGCTGCGCGACCTCGTCGGCGCGTCGCACGACGACCACGTGGCGACGCTCCTGTAGCGCGAGGGGCTCCAAGCCGCCGAGATCGGGAGGCACCGGGACGCCAAGGGCGAGGGGATCGCATCCGACAACCGTTTTACGGCGACGCCCAAATGGGGTTCAAATGGACCGACGCGTCCTGTTCGCGACGCTGATCCTGCTGGCCGGCGGCGCGACCGGGGTGGGCGTGGCGCTGTTCGCGTTCGTCGGCGTCGACGACGCCACCACCGAGACGACGATCGTCTGGGAGTCCGGGCCGGCGCCCGGCGACGACGGCAGCGGCGCGGCGGTCGCGACCGTCGACGGCGAGCCGCTCCTCTTCCGCCCCGCGGCCGAGGACGGGTCGCGGGTCGTCCGCGCGACGGCCGTCGGGACCGACGAGACGCCTTGGTCGGTCCCGGTCTCCGGCCCGGACGCGGAGCGCGGCGGCGGGGACGCCGGCGACACGAACGGCTCCGACGGCAACGGCCCGGTCGGCGTCAGCGGGCTCACCGCGGGCACCCTCGCCGGCGACCCGGTCGTCGCGCTCACGACGGCGCCGGGGGAGCTCGTCGTCCTCGACGCCGCCGACGGGACGGAGCGGTTCGCGGTCGACCTCGGCGGTCCGAGCGGGGTCCGCCCCGCGATCGGCGACCTCACCGGCGACGGAAGTCGGGAGGTGGCCGCGGTCACGACCGACGGGGGCGTTCGCGTCGTCGACGCCGCGGGCGACTCGGTCGCCGAGGCCTCGCTGGCGGGCGAGATCAGCCGCCGACCGCTCATCGTCGAACCAGACGCTGAGGCCGACGAGCGGGGCGGACTCGCGGTGCTGACGACCGCGGGCGCCCCCGCGACGGTCCACATGCTCGACGCGAGCGGCGGGACGCGATGGACGACCGAGCCGACCGTGAATCCGCTGAGCTGGAACGCGGCGGACAGCCGGGACGGGCCAGTGCTCGCGCTCGGCGGCGCCAACGGGAACATCGAGACGCTGGAGACGAGCGACGGCTCGGACCGGTACGAGGTCGGCCTTCAGGATCTCCCGGTCGCGATCGGCGATGCGGACCCCGGACGGGTGTACGTCGGCGGCTCCGGGAGCGTCTGGGCCGTCGACCTCCTCGACGGCGAGGTCGTCTGGAAACAGCAGTACGGTGCCTCGACCCGGATCAACGAGCCGCGCATGGGCGACGTCGACGGCGACGGCGAACTCGCGCCCGTGGTGGTCAACCGCGACGGCGAGGCCCTCGCGATGACCCAACAGGGCGAGGTGACCGCCCGGGGCGGTCCCGCCGAGGTCGTCGCGTACGGCGGTCCCCTGTTCGCCGACGTCACCGGCGACGGCGGTGACGAGGTGATCGTCGTCGCGGACGACGGGACCGCGATCGCGGTCGACACGTGATTCCGGGAGCGGCGCTCGGCGGCAGTTTATGCCGGCAAGGCAGAGCAAAACCAACCGACTGCGCCGCACTCAGCGCGAATATTCACCGGAAACGCGGTGTGTCGCGTGAGCGGTAGCTCTGTGCGGGATCGGACAGCGGAGAAACGGTAGACGCTCCGCGAGCAGTCGCGTCAGTGAGATTCGTCCTCGTACACCCACGCGGCGGTGTCGAGGTCGTAGTCGACGAGCTCCTCGTCGTCGAAGAACAGGTCGATCTCGCGCTCGTTCGCGCCCTCGTCCTCGTGGTCCGACGCGTGGATCACGTTGTGGCCGAGGTCTAAGCCGAAGTCGCCGCGGATCGTGCCCGGGGCGGACTCGGCGGGGTCGGTCTCGCCGACCATCGCGCGGACCTGCCGGGTCGCGTCCGCGCCCTCCCACACCATCGCGAAGACGGGGCCGGAGGTAATGAACTCGACGAGGCCGTCGAAGAACGGCTTGTCCTCGTGTTCACCGTAATGGTTCTTCGCGAGATCCTCGTCGAGCTGGACGAACTTCCCGGCGACGAGCTTGAGCCCGCGCTCCTCGAAGCGGGAGACGATCTCGCCGATGAGACCGCGCTGGACGCCGTCGGGCTTCACCATCACGAAGGTGCGCTCGTCGTGGTGGCTCACTGCTCGTCGCCTCCGGCCCGGTGACCCTCCTCGGTCCACTCGACGTCGCGCGCCTCGCGGCCGAGGAAGTAGTTCTTCTCCGCCTTCGAGTCGACGAAGTGGAGGATCTGTCCGTCCTTCTTCACGTACATCGTGCCCGTGCCGGGCTCGATCTCCTCACCGCTGTAATCGCAGGTGCGTGTCTCGACCATTGGTTATCGGCCTCCGATGGAGTCGGCGTCGCGCTGGGTCTCCCGCAGCTGGAGCACGTCGCCCAGACGGACGGGACCCAGGACGTTCCGGGTGATGATCCGGCCCTGGTTCGATCCCTCCTGGATGCGGCACTTGACCTGCATGGCCTCGCCGTGCATCCCGGTCTTGCCGACGACCTCGATGACCTCCGCGGTCGTCGAGTCGCCGGTGCCCTCTTCTGCGCTCATGGGTGGTTATCGGAGCTCCGCGACCTTCTCGCCGATGTCCTCGACGTCGTCGGCGGCGTCGCCGGCGTCGACGACGGCGGCGGCGGCCGAGCCGACCTCGAGGCCGGCGGCTTGGCCGACCTCGTCCTGCGTGTCGACGAAGGCGACGGGGATCCCCTTCTCCTCGGCGAGCTCGGGGAGGTGCATCACGATCTCCTCGGGGGAGACGTCCTCGGCGACGATGACGAGGTCCGCGTTGCCGCGCTCGACGGCCTTGGTGGTCTCGTTGGTTCCTTTCTTCACGGTACCGGTGTCTCGGGCGACCTCGAGCGCTTCGAGGGATCGCTCCGCGAGGTCCGCCGGGGTGTCGTAGTCTACGTAAACGGGCATATGTTGTTCACCTATCCTCCGTGCGGGCTCGCGTGCCCGTCCCGTGGTCGGTCCCTAACGGAACGGCACATCATCAACCCCACAGAGGCTGTGCCCCGTGGTAGTCAGGACATCCATAAAAGCGCTTTCAATGTCTCGCGCGTGTGCGAGCGGGAGTCACGGGGCGAGATCGCGGGCAGGACCGGCGGTACCGCGGTCGCCGTCGCACCGCCCGCGGCGGACCCGGCGACACTCCGCGCTTTTTATGCGTCGCTCGCCCCTCAGTCGACTCGACGAATGGTCCGCCTCGTTCACTACTCCGACATCGAGAACGTCTTCGACGCCCCCGAGCGAGCGGCGCGCCTCGCCGGCCGGATCCGAGCGCTCTCGGGCCCCGACGCCGCGGTCGTCGGCACCGGCGACACGACCGCGCCGGGCGTCCTCTCGTTGGTCGCGACGGGCAGGCAGGTCCTCGACTTCTACGAGGTGACTGACACCGCCCTCGACACGTTCGGCAACCACGAGTTCGACTACGGTCCCGACCCGCTCCGCGGCCTCGTCGCCGACTCGCCCGCGACGTTCGTCTCCGCGAACGTCCGCGGTGAGGCCGGCGAGCCGTTCGGCCGCGACGAGGGCGTCGTCCCGTGGGCAACCCGCGAGGTCGACGGCGAGACGGTCGGGTTCGTCGGCGTCACCGACCCCGCGACGGACTCGCTTAACCCCATGGCCGCCGACCTCTCGTTCGACGACCCCGTCTCGGCCGCGCGCGACGCGCTGGCCGAGATGCGCGCCGCGGTCGCCGAGCGCGAGAGA
Organism: Halorubrum sp. CGM5_25_10-8B; assembly: GCF_005435095.1. NCBI lineage: Archaea > Methanobacteriati > Methanobacteriota > Halobacteria > Halobacteriales > Haloferacaceae > Halorubrum > Halorubrum sp. CGM5_25_10-8B. The sequence continues at coordinate 72,826 of NZ_SGTY01000013.1, forward strand.
GGCGGGGGCGGCGACGAGGGCCTCAATCACGTCGTCGTCCTCTCGCACCTCGGCGCGGGCGACGACGACCTCGCCCGCGAGCTCGACGTCGACGCGATCGCCGGCGGCCACGTCCACAGCCGTCGGAACGAGGTCGTCGACGATACCCTGCTCGTCCGACCCGGCGTCAACGGCGAGGCGGTGGCCGAGATCGACCTCGATTCCGAGCCGCCGGCCGCGACGCTCCACGAGCCCGACGGGGCCGACCCCGCGCCGGGGCTCGCCGACGCGCTCGCCGAGCGGATGGCCGCGGCCGACCTCGACGAGACCGTCGACACCGTCGACCGACCGATCGAGCGGTCCGGCGACGTGGTCCACGGCGGGGAGTGCCGCGTCGGCAACTTCGTCGCGGACGCGTTCCGGTGGGTCCACGACGCCGACGTGGGGCTGTCGAACGCGGGCGGGCTCCGCCAGGGCGACCCGTGGACGGGCGACGTGACGAAGGCCGACCTGATCAGCCTGATCCCGTTCGAGGAGCCGGTGGCGCTCGCGTCGGTCACCGGCGCGGAGCTCAGCGACGTGTTCCGCGAGATGGCCGCCCCCGACGTGGACTTCGGCGAGGACGACTGGTGGCACGGCCACGTCTCGAACGCCCGGGTCGTCTGGGACGACGACGCCGAACTGGTCTTAGAAGCCACCGTCGGGGGCGAGCCTATCGACCCGGACGCGCGCTACACGGTCGCCGTCTCGGAGTACCTGCTCCACTCCGAACACGAGTACCCGACGCTCGGCCAGCGTCATCGGGTCGACGAGGCGGACATCCAGTACGAGGTGTTGGCCGCTTACGCCCGCGAACACGGGATCGCCCCCGAAATTGAGGGACGGATCGAGATCCGGAACCGGGCCCCCGCGGCGGACGACGACTGAACGAGCGGCGACGGGCGGGTGGTCGGGATGCGAGTGTCGGATCGCGTCTCGAAGCGGCGAGTCCGGCGTCACGGCCCCGGTAGGTTCGGTCGGGTCACCGAGAGAGAGTTTAACACTGTTTGTTTCGTGTGTACATATAGCACATGGACGCGCTTGACGAGGTGCTCGGGAAGTACGCGACGAGCCAGAAGCTGATGGATCACATCAGGTACACTGCCGAATCGCTGAGCATGGAATTCGACGGCTGGGGCGAACAGTACGTGAGCGGTCCCAGTCTCTACGTCCTCATCGTCGCCGAGGTGAACTTCGCCGACTACACCGACCCCCTCGGCGACAACGAGTGGCCGGTCGACCGGTGCCGCGTTGTCACGGAGTCGCGTGATACGTTCACGAAGGTCGCCCGGGACGTGGCGTTCAGTCGAGACGGGGCCGTCATCGTGACCGGCGACGGTACCGTTCAGCGACAGATGGTGCGGGTCCGGAACCCCTCTCGCGGCGAGATCGAAGACGTCGACGGCCTCGAGTTCCCCGGCTGGATGGGGACCAAACACATGAGCGCCTTGGAGACGTCGCTCCGCGACGACGTCCTCTGGGGAATCACGCTCAGCGAGGAGGACGGACGCGTTACGACGTTCCTGAACGGTACGTACCAGGACTACCCTCGCGACGAGATCGGGGGGCGGTGGCGACCCGAGACGTAGGCGGACGCCCCACTGAGCGACGACCGCGAGGTTTCGGCGGGACCGTGCGCGTCCGTCGCCGCCACGGCTACTCGAGGTCGACCTCGACGTCGCGCTGGAGTCCGGCCGCCTTCACCGTGTTGTACAGCAACATCGCGCGCGTCATCGGCCCGACGCCGCCGGGGACCGGCGTGATAGCGCCCGCGACTTCTTCCGCCGACTCGTAGTCCACGTCGCCCACCAGCTCGTACCCCTTCTCGGTGTCGGCGTCGACGCGGTTGATCCCCACGTCGATCACGGTCACGCCCTCTTTGAGGGTTGAGCCGTCGACGAACTCGGGGATGCCGGCGGCCGCGACGACGATGTCCGCGTCGGCCAGTTCCCCCTCTAGGTCTTCGGTTCGGGAGTGGCAGACGGTCGTCGTCGCGTTGCCGGTCGGGGACTTCTGTATCAGCAGGTTCGCCATCGGCTTGCCGACGATGTCGGAGCGGCCGACGACGACCGCGTCCGCGCCCTCCGTCTCCACGTCGTAGGCGGCGAGCAGCTTCTGGACGCCGTGGGGGGTACAGGGCTTGAACCGGGCGTCGCCCGCGACGAGGCGGCCGACGTTCTCCGGGTGGAAGCCGTCAACGTCCTTCTCGGGGGCGATCCGCCGGAGGACGGTCCGCTTGTCCACGTGGTCCGGGAGCGGGAGCTGGACCAATATCCCGTGAACGTCGTCGCGGTCGTTGAGGTCGTCGATCGTCTCGTACAGCCGCTCGGCGGGCGCGTCCGCGTCGATCTCGACATGGAAGCTCTCGATGCCCACCTCCTCGCAGTCGCGCTGTTTCATCGAGACGTACGTCTCGCTGGCGGGGTCGTCGCTCATCAGCACCGTGGCGAGGCCCGGCTCGACCCCGGAGTCGGACAGCCGCGACACCTCGTCGGCGACCGCGTCTCGCACGTCCGCCGCGACCGCCTCCCCGTCGATGATCTCCGTCATGAGCGATTCTCGTCGTCCCCGCGGTAAAAGTGAACCGGGATCATGCGTATCGAGTCTCTCACAACTCCTAGGTTATACGTATATGTGGATCGGCTACTCCGGGAACAGCTCTTCCTCGCGCTCGACGGCGTCGATCGCGGCGACCTCCGCGTCGGTCAGTTCGAGGTCGGCCGCCGCGAGGTTGGCGCGGAGGTGGGCCTCGCTCGACGCCTTCGGGATCGTCACCACCGGCTCCTTCGCGGCCGCCCACGCGATCGCGACCGCCTCGGGCGTCGCGTCGTGCGCCTCGGCGACCGCGGCGACGGCGTCGATCTCGCGCACCAGACCGCCAGCGAGCGGCGAGTAGGCGACGACCGGATACCCGTGTTCGCGGGCGTGACCGAGTAGCTCGGGTCGGAGGAACAGCGGGTGGAGTTCGGTCTGGTGGGCCGCGGGCGGCCGTCCGAGAACCTCGATCGCGCGGTCGAGGTCCGCGACCTCGAAGTTCGAGACGCCGACGTTCCGCACGAGTCCGTCGTCGCCCACGCGGTCGATGGCGGGCAGTGTCGTCTCGGGGTCGTAGTCGCCGCGAGGGCGGTGAACGTACAGCAGGTCTATCGCGTCGACGCCGAGCCGGTCCGCGCTCTCGCGGGCCGCGGGCGCGACCGCGCCGGCCGCGAGGTCGTCTGTCCAGAGCTTCGTCGCGACGGTCACGTCGCCGCGGTCGAGGTCGCCGTCGGCCAGCCCGGCGGCGAGCCCGTCGCCCACGACCGCCTCGTTGTCGTAGATCCGAGCGGTGTCGAGGTGGCGGTAGCCGACGGAGACCGCCGTCGCGACCGCACCCGGATCGTCGATCCCCATCGTTCCGAGACCGACCGGCGGGAGGTCCATGTCGCGACGTGCGCGGGACGGGAACTAAAGGCTCTCGCCGTGTGAGCTGGACGGCGGGGCCGCGCTCGCGGCCGTGAGTTGACCCAGCAGTTACGAGCGCGGCCCTCGTACGGACGCTCATGTTTCCCTCCCCCTTACATAGTCGTCGACCCGTCCTCCAGCGCTCGCGCGTCGCGTCGGTGGTCGGCGCCGACGCCGCATGAGCCGGACCGGCGCGTGGTCGCTCCCGACGGCCGCGGGACGCGTCGCGGTCGCCCCGGGCGAGATACGCGTCCGGAACCGACCCGACCGCGTGTGCGTCGAGGGGCTCCGGGCCCTCGCGAACGGCCGAGCGCCTTCCGTCGGTCGCGACGTTTCGGGGTCGGCGGTCGCCGCCGCTATCGCCGCGCTCGGGACGCTACTGGAGTGGGTCGGCAGCGGCGGGACTGGTGGCGGGATCGCCGCGTTCGGGCTCGTGACCGGGTTCGCCGGGGTTTGCGTCTCGGCCGTCCGGAACGCGCGGACGGAGATACCGCTGCGAGACGTCCGGCGCGCCGAGTTCAGGGACGGCGACGTGGTCGTCGTTCACGAGGACGAAGACGGCGACGCGGTCGAGACGGCCTTCCGACCGCGGTCGCCCGCGGCCCGGAACGACGCGGCGCTCGCGCTCCGCCTTCGCGGCGTCGACCTGCGCGGTGCCGACGACGCCGACGGCGTCTCCCGGACCGTCGTCGACGCGCCCGAGACGGAACTCGTCGCGTGAACCGTGACGGCTCGTCCCGTTGTCCTACCGGGGTTCACCGCGTCATCGACACCGACCGCTCGACGACCTCGTACCCCTGCGCGGCGAGCGCCTCGGCGTAGTACCGCTCGGCGACCCGCCCCTGCGGGAGCCGCCGGAGGCCGAACCGGCGCGTCGGTCGCAGTTCGAGGTCGACGACGGTCCCGCCGTCGGTCGTCTCGCGGACCGTCGCCGCGTACGAGGCCCACGGCCGACCGTCCGCCGTCCCCTCTATCTCGACCGTCGCGACCGGCGGGTGGTCGGAATCGCTCTCGCCGACCGCGGCGTCGTCGACCGCGTCCCTCCCGCTCACGTCGACGGAGAGGTCGAGTTCGACCGACTTGAGGCCGAGGAGGTACGAGAACTCGTAGGTCGCGTCCGTCCCGGGCGCGCTTCTGTCGGTAGCGGCGTCGGTCGACGCTGCCGTGTCGGCGGCGCTCCGGACCTCGTCGGCGACGCCCCACTGGAACGCGAGGTTCGGCGGTCTCGCCGACCCGAACCGCCGGACGACCGCTCCGGGCGACGCGTCCGTCCGGAGGCGAGTCGAGCCGCGCCGTCGAAACACGGGCACGCGGAGCGCGACGACGATGACGGCGCCGACCGCCACGCCGGGCCAGAACGAGATGGCGACGACCGCCGCGAGAAATGCGACGACGACGAGCAGCGCGAGGGTCCAGCCGACGGCGCGCTCCGCCCGGCGGTAGCGAGCGACGACGGACCGCACGTCCGATGCGTCTGTGTCGAGGGGCTGACTCGCGGAGGGCGAGGGCATCGCTCGCGCTTCGGGGACCGATCACATGTCCGTTTTGATCGCGCGGCCGTCGCGAGTCACACGCCGAATCAGATCCCGCCGTCGGCGTCGGGCGGCGCTCGCCCGCAGATGCTCACGAGGTCGTGGAGGTCGTCGATCTCGTAGGTCGGGTGGCAGTCCAGTTCGGTCGACCGGCGGTGAGGGCGGCGGAGGAACGCGGAGTCGATTCCCGCGTTGTCGGCCGCGCGCACGTCCGACTCGTTGTCGCCGACGAACAGCGCCGTCTCGGCGCCGAGGTCTTCGAGGGCGCGCTCGATGTAGTACGGCGAGGGCTTCTTCCGCGAGAGGCTGGCCACCGAGGGGTCGCGGCCGTACGCGACCTCGAAGTGGTCCGCGAGCCCGAAGTGGTCCAAGAGCGCGTCGACGGTCGCCTGCTGGTTCGAGGAGACGACGCCGAGGGAGGCGTCCAGCGCGCGGACGACGTCCACGTCGTCGTACGGCGTCTTCTGTCCCTCCCGGGCGGCGTCGATCTGCGCCGCCGACGCGACCTCGTCTCTGACCCGCCAGAACTCCGCCGGGTCGACGCCGTAGCGCTCGCAGATGTCGGCCAGGGTGGCGGGGTCGACCCCGACGGCGACGTCGTCGACGTGGGCGAGGTCCGGGTCCTCGACGCCGAGGCTCACGAAGGCGTCCCAGGCGGCCTCGCGGAGCGTGTCGAACGGCGTCCGCCCGACCAACACCCCGTCGTTGTCGAAGACGACGGCGTCGTACACGCATCGCCGTGGGTGGGTAACGGGCAAAAAGCTTTCACACGTCGGCCGGTCGGTGCCTCAGACGCCGAAGAGCCGGAGGAAGAGCCCGGCGAGCAGCGCCAGCGCACCGACGATCACGCCGACGAAGGGGATCGGTACCGGGAGCGGGATCACGATCAGCGCGACGCCGACGGCGATCAGCGCGGTCGAGAGCCTCACGGGATCGCTTCGCCGTCGACGCTCAAATACCTTCAGGCGGATTGCGCGCGGCCGACGACCGCCCCCGGCGAGCGCGATGACTCCCGCACTTTCAATACCCGTCCCGTCGAACTCTCAGAACGGACCATGAACATCTCTGATATCGCAGTGCCGGAATACGTCGAGGTCGACGTCGACGAGCGTCTCGCCAAGGTCCGTTCTATCTTCGAGCGAGAGAACCCGAAGGGGATCGTCGTCGTCGAGGACGGCGAGTACGCCGGGGTCGTCGGGGAGAAACAGCTCATGCGCTCGCGCATGGAGGACGACACGAAGGTGTCGGCGGTGATGAAGCCGGCGCCCTCCGTCGACCGTCACGAGGACGTCCGCGAGACCGCCCGGCTCCTCGTCGAGGGCGACGTGAAGATCGCGCCCGTCTACGAGGGCGAGAAGCTCTTCGGTATCGTCACGGTCGACCAGATCCTCGAGGCCGTCCTCGACAGCCTCGACGCGATCACCGTCGGCCAGATCGCCACCGAGGACGTGATCGGCATCGGTGAGACTGAGAGCGTCGGGCGCGCCATCAACCGCCTCCGCGAGAACGGCGTCTCCCGACTGCCGGTCCTCGGCGACGACGGCGACCTCGTCGGCGTCGTCACCACGAACGACATCGTGGAGTTCGTCGTCCGCGACCAAGAGCGACAGGGCAGCGGCGACCGCGCGGGCGACATCGACCGGATGCTCGACATCCCCGTCTACGACATCATGTCGAGCCCCGTCGTCACCGCGCGGAACGCCGAGACCGCCCAGGCGGTCGTCGAGCGCATGTTCGACAACGACGTCTCCGGGCTCGTCGTCACGCCCGAGGGCGTCGACACCGTCGCCGGGATGGTGACGAAGACCGACGTGCTGCGCGCGCTCACGTTCACCGAACAGGATTCGATGGACGTCCAGATCACCAACGTCGACCTGTTGGAGGGGACCTCCCGCGAACACATCGTTGAGTCCATCGAGCAGGTCGCCGACAAGTACGCGGACATGCACGTCATCCACGCGCACGTCCGACTCCACGCGCACAAGGAGAAGCTCCGCGGCACGCCCCTGATCCAGTGTCAGATCCGCCTCCGCACCAACGAGGGTCAGGTCGGCGGCTCCGGCGAGGGGTACGGCGCCGAACACGCCTTCCACGTCGCGCTCGACAAGCTGGAGCGGAACGTCTTGGAGATCAAGGGCGTCAACGCTGACGAAGAATACCGCGGCCAGCTCCTCCGGAAGCTCGGCGACCTCTAAGTCGGTAGCGACCCGCGACGGCGGACGCGCGCTTCGCGTCGCCGTCGACAGACCCCGACCGCACCGCCGGGACGGGACCGTCTCCGGCGTGCGTTTCCGTCGCTGCGTCTCATTCTTCCCCGCCGATCACGCGTCCGAGCCCTCGGCGAGTCCGTCGCCGACGATCCGGAAGGTCGCGGTGTCGCCGGCCGGCTTCGACCGGTGCTTCTCGAGGGTGGCACGGCGGTTCCCACCGCGGTACCGGTCGACGCGCAGGATGGCCCCGGTCCAGTGGTTGAGGGTGTTCCCGCCGAGCGCGCGGTCGCGGTCGCCGTCCGGGTCGGTGAACACCTGGTTCGTGATGATCACAGCGATGTCGTGACGGCGGGCTAACGAGAGGAGGTGCGTCACCTGCTTCGCGACCTTCCGGAGCGACTCGCCGCCCTCGGTGTCACCGGCGCGCTCCAGCCGGTAGAAGCCCGTCGCGGAGTCCAACACGATCAGCTCGACCTCCTCGGCGAGCTCCTCGGCGTCGCGCACCGCCTCGCGCTGGTCGTCGAAGTCGTACGCCTCGGAGATCACGAGCCGCGAGGCGATCGAATCGACCGTCTCGTCGGTGTCCGGGTCGTCGGCGCGGCCCGCGGCCAGCTGCTCGAACCGATCGATCGAGAGCCCCTCGGTGTCGACGTAGAGGGCGCGGTCGCCGCCGGCCGCGACCTCCACCGCGGCCGCGAGCGCGAGGTTCGTCTTCCCGGCGGCCGGCGGCCCGTACACCTGCGTGACGACGCCGCGCTCGAAGCCGCCGCCCAACAGCTCGTCGACCGGGCGACAGCCGGTCGGGATCGGATCGCTCACTGTGAAGTGATCCGCCCGCGCTCGTATTTAAACGGTCGATCGGGTCGCCGTCGGGAGAGCGCCGTCCCACGTCGAAATGAGTCACTCCCCGTCGGAGAGAGCCGGCGCTCGTCGGGGTGTAATAAGTGTGAGAGAAACGGAGATAGGCGCCATTCGCGTCGAACGACGGCCGAAATCCGGTAGTGCGTGCGGACGCGCCGTCCGCTACGTGGGGGTTAGTTGCGGACGAGGTTCGTCGCGCGGGGTCCCTTGGGGGACGATTCGATGTCGAATTCCACTTCCTGACCCTCCTCGAGGTCCGGGCCGCCGACGTCTTCCATGTGGAAGAACACGTCTTCGTCGTCGTCGAGGTCGCCGTCGTCAGTCGAGATGAAACCGTAGCCGCCAGTGTCGTTGAAGAAATCAACCTTACCGTTTGCCATTGCGAATAAACGTACAGCCCGTTTGGGCATAACCCTTGCGAGGGCCACGGTACCACGGAGGTTCCGGACGTTCGTCTATCGGGGATATTCCGTGTACGGCCGTCTCTCAGGGGCGTCTCGCCGGTCTGCGGCGGTCGCGGTCGTGTTCACCGCGCGCAACCAGCCGCGGGGTTCATTTACGAGCGACTACGTAGTTCGGGCAACAACATGGAGCGCCGCCACTTCCTCCGATCGCTCGCCGCCACCGGAACCGCCGCCGGCGCGACCGCCACGGCCGGCTGCGCCGGCGTCCTCGGCGACTCCGGCGACGACGGGACGATCCTCGGCCCGCCGGAACAGAATCGCGGCGAGCCGGTCCACCCGATCCACGGCGACGAGATGCCCGAGTTCACCGTTCCCGACCCGATCGCGGGCGAGGAGATATCGACGACGCAGTTCGAGGGCGAGCGCGCGTTCCTGTGGACGTCCTTCTACACCAACTGCCCCGACGGCGTCTGTCCGGCGCTCATCCTCCGGCTGCGGCGCGTTCAGGAGGTCGCCGCCGAAGAGGGGTTCGGCGACGAGGCCGCGTTCCTCCCGCTCACCTTCGACCCGGAGCGCGACACGGCGGACGTGCTCCGCGAGTACGCCGGGCAGCGCGGCGTCGACCTCGACGCCGGGAACTGGCACTTCCTCCGCCCGGAGAGCTACGAGGCGGGCGTGGAGCTGATGGACGAGAACTTCGGACTCAAGATCGAGAAGACGGACGGCGAACAGTACGAGAACCTGGAGTACGCGTTCCCGCACTACGGGCTCATCCTGCTGGTCAACAAGCGGGGTATCGTCGAGCGGGCGTACCCGCGCGGGCCGGCCACCGACGTCGAACGGATCGTCGACGACTTCCGACGGGTGGTCACGGCGTGAGGCGACGGCACCTCCTGGCGGGGCTCGCGAGCGCCGGGGCGCTCGGCGGCGCGGGGGCCGTCGCGACCGGCGGGGTACCGGACGCGCTCGGCGGCGGCGACGCTCCAGAACCGATCGAGCCGGTGACGCTCGACACGGTCGACGCGCCGGGGAGCCGCGATGGCGAGGTGACGCTGCCCGCCCCGGACCGACCGACGTTCGTCGACTTCTTCGGGACGTGGTGCCCGCCCTGCGCCGAGCAGATGCCGGCCCTCGCGGAGGCGCACGATCGGATCGGCGACGAGGTGCTGTTCGTGTCGGTGACGACGGAGCCCGTCGGTGAGGCGGTCAGCGAGGAGACGGTGGCCGAGTGGTGGCGGGAGAACGACGGCGACTGGCTCGTCGCCGCCGACGTCTCCGCCGAACTCGCGGCGCGACTCAACGTCGGAAGCTACCCGAGCGCGCGCGCCGTCGACGCCTCCGGGCGCGTCCGCTGGGCCACGTCCGGGACCCACACCACCGAGGAGTTCATCGAGGGTATACGGCAGGCGCTCGACAGATGACGGGGCGACCCGACTCATGACCGACGTCTCGCTTGCGACAAACGTCCCGCTGGCCGTGACCGCGGGTGTGACAACGTTCTTCTCGCCGTGCGCGTACCCGCTCCTGCCGGGATACGTGGGCTTCTACGTGAACTCCGTCGACGCCGACTCCGCGTCCGTCGTCGGGGCGGGGGCTCGAGGGATCGCGGCCGCGGTCGGCGTGTTAGCGACGTTCGCGCTGCTCGCGGGCGCGACCGTCCGGATCGGCTACTCGACGCTGTCGAACATCACGGTGTTCGAGACGCTCGTCGGCGGGCTGCTGATCGCCTTCGGACTGCTCGTGGTCTCCGGGCGCGCGCCGTCGATATCCGTGCCGCTGCCGGAGCGGCGGTCGAGCGTGTTCGGGTTCGGCGTCTTCGGCGCGGGGTACGCACTGGCCGGCGCCGGCTGTGTGGCCCCGGTGTTTCTCAGCGTCGTCGCCCGGGCGATCGCGCTCCCGTCCGAGACGGCGGTACTCCTCCTCGCCGTCTACGCCGGAACCGTCGCCGTCCTGATGGCCGCGACGACCGTCGCGACGGGCGTCGGTCTCGTCAGCAACGCCAACCGGGTGATGAACCACGCGGGACTGCTGAAGCGGATCGCGGGCGCCGTGATGATCGTCGCGGGGATCGGCCAGCTGTACCTCTCGCTGGTCGTGTACTGAGGCCGGACTCGTCTCCCGAACACGGACGGGCCGCGTCTCGCTCCCCGAAACGGGTCCCGTAGATTCTTAATCGATACAGCAGAACTTCCGTACAGCCGAACCGATCGGTTCGGTCCCCGTACCATGAACCTAGACGAGTTCACCGCCGCGAACGCACCGACCGACAGCGCGGAACCGTTCCAGCGCGAGAACAGCTACACCCTAGACGTCGATGTCGACGGCACCGTCATGGCGAAGGCCGGCTCGATGGTGGCGTTCACGGGCGACGTGTCCTTCACCGGGAAGGCCTCCGCGGAGGGCGGTATCACCGGGTTCCTCAAGGAGGCCGCTACGAGCGAAGGAACGCCGATCATGGCCGTCGAGGGGCAGGGCCACGTTTACTTCGCCGACGACGGCAAGAAGGTCCAAGTCGTCGAACTCGACGCCGGCGAGTCGATCACGGTCAACGGCGAGGACGTGCTCGCCTTCGAGGAGTCGCTCTCCTACGAGATCAACACGATCGACAGCCTCGCCGGCGCGCTCGCCGGGGGCTTCAGCAACGTCTATCTCGAGGGGCCGGGCTACGTCGCGATCACCACCCACGGCGACCCGATCGTCCTCGAACCGCCGGTGTCGACCGACCCGAGCGCGACCGTCGCGTGGAGCGGCACGTCGCCGGACGTGGAGGTCAACCGCAGCCTCTCGGACATGATCGGCCAGGAGTCGGGCGAGCGCTACCAGATGCGCTTCGGCGGCGAGGGGTTCGTCGTGGTCCAGCCGCGCGAGGAACACGTCTGAGGCGGCGACGGAAAGTCAGTCCGGTAGCCCGGGGCTATCGCGCCGCCAGCCAGCCGGCGAAGTCGTCGGTGAGGAAGCCGCCGTAGTCGACGACGCCGAGGTACAGCACGACGACCACGACGATCAGGATCGGGACCCGGACCGCCCAGATCCAGACTGCGTCGAGGCCGGCGCCGTCAGCGATCCCCTTTCTGAGCTCCTCGCGGCCGACGTCCGGGATCACCCAGCCGACGAACAGCGCGAGCAGCAGCGAGCCGAGGACGAGCAGGATCCCGTCCGCGAGCCCGTCGTACAGGCCGAGGAAGATCGAGTCGATCGTGACCGGGACGCCGAGCAGGAAGACGGCGGCTCCGAGCGCGGCCGACGCGGGCACCCGGGCGACACCGACCTCGTCGATGAGGTAGGAGACGAGCACCTCGAGGATACTGATCGCGGAGGAGAGCGCGGCGATCCCGACCATGCCGAAGAAGACGACGCCGAGGATCCGGCCGCCGGGAATGCCCGCGAACGCGGCGGTGAGGCTCACAAAGATCGTCCGCGGGCCGCCGGCGCCCGGTTCGATCCCGATCGAAAAGAGGACGGGGAAGACGACGAAGCCGACGAGGACGGCGACGAGCGTGTCCAGCGCCGCAATGATCCCGGCGTCGGCCGCGAGGTTCCGGTCCTCGCCGAGGTAGGAGGCGTACGTTATCATCACGCCCATCCCGAGCGACAGCGTGAAGAACGCCTGTCCGGCGGCGGCGGGGAGGATCTCAGTCCAGTTCGCGGCGATTGTGGCGAAGTCGGGCGAGAGGTAGTAGGCGTACGCCGCGCTCGCGCCGTCGAGGGTGAACCCGTACGCGGCCAGTCCGACGAGCAGGACGAGTATGGCCGGCACCATCACCTTCACGCTCAGTTCGATCCCCTGCCTGACGCCGGCGGCGATGATCCCGACGACGAGCAGCATGAACATGGCGTGGAAGAGGAGGGTGTCGAGCCCGGTCGAGACCGACTCGTACAGCGCGTCCGCGGCCGCCGGGTCGGCGACGGTGAACCCCTCTGTGATCCCGATGAGCGTGTAGCGCAGGAACCACCCCGCGACGACGCTGTAGTACGAGAGGATGATGAAGCCGGTGACGACGAACAGCCAGCCGGCGGACGACCAGACGCCGCTGCCCAGTTCCCGAAGCGCCCCGACTGGGTTCCGGTCGGTGCGGCGCCCGATGACGAACTCCACGAGGATCGCCGGGAACCCGATCAGCGCGACGAACGCGAGGTAGGTGATCAGAAACGACGATCCGCCGTACTGGCCGGTGATGAACGGGAACCGCCAGATGTTCCCCAGCCCGACCGCGCTCCCGACCGCGGCGAGGATGAACCCCGCCCGCGTCGCCCACGTCTCGCGTGCCATTGGTGTGCTGGATGAAATCCCTCTCCCCGATAAAAACGTGTCTCTCTGGGCCGCTTACTGCTGATAATCGAACATGATCAATCGGTCACCGGCCCGGAAACGAACGTTCGCCGCCGTGCGTCCGTCGACACGTCGGCCGGTCGGACCCGCATCGGGGACCGTGAATTTAATAGCCGGACAGGGACCTCACGAGGTATGGAACGCGTAGATGTCGCGATCGTGGGCGGCGGGCCGGCCGGGTCGTCCGCGGCGCACGCGGCCGCGACCGGCGGGGCGGACGCCTTGGTCGTCGAGAAAGGGGTCCCCCGGGCCGACCGCGACGGCCTCGGTCCCGACTCGACCGACGCGGCCGGGATCTTGGACTACTGGGTGGACATCATGGGGATCCACCCCGACGAGTTCGACGACGGAGTAATTCAACGCGAGCTGAACCGCGCCGAGTTCCGGGGGCCCGACGAGTCGGCGACGCTCACTTCCACCGGCATCGACTCCTCGTACGACAAGTTCGGCTACACCTTCCAGCGGGCGCGGTTCGACGACTGGCTCCGCGACCGAGCCGAGGAGGCCGGGGCCGAGTACCGCGTCGGGACCTCCGTTCGCGGCGTCGACACTGACCTCTCGGTGGGCCCCGCCGACGGCGACCCGCGCCACACGCTCGAAATCGCGGACGGCGGCACCGTCGGCGCCGACTTCGTCGTTCTCACCGACGGCCCGCAGCGGACGGTGACGAACCGCGTCCTCGACGAGTACCTGCCCGCGGACGCGCAGGCCTCCGACCGGTTGGCCTCCCGGACCGCCAACCACATCGCGTATCAGGAGTATCGGCGCGTTCCCGAAGACGTGTTCGAGGAGGTCGAGGACGCGCTGGTCTTCTGGTGGGGCGTGATGCCGGGCGAGACCGCGTACCCGTGGATATTCCCGAACGCGGACCGCGTCTGCCGGGTCGGGCTGACGATGCCGATCGGCCTCGACATCGACGAGATCGACGCCTCGGAGTACGCCCTCCTCCGCGAGGACGACGAGTCGATCCCGCAGGGCGGCGAGTACATCCGCCGACTCTTGGAGTGGCAGTACGGCGACGAGTACGACATCGAGGAGGAGTTCCCGCTCGTCGAGGACGCGGGCAAGCGGGGCGGGACGGAGACGTACCCGATCTCGTCTACCCGGCCGATCGACTCGCCCGTGGAGGCCGGCATCGCGGTCGCGGGCGGCGCGATGGGGACCACGTCGGCGTTCCACGAGGGCGGCGATCACGTCGCGGTCCGCACCGGCGCGATCGCGGGCGAACTCGCCGCCGAGGGCGACTTGGCCTCGTATAACCGCCGCTGGAAGGAAGCGATCGGCGACGAGGTCGTCCGCAACGTGACGATGGCCGACATGGTCGCGGAGTACGAGCCCGCCGACTGGGACCGCGTCATCGGCGCGGCCGACGCGATGCTCGCCGCCGAGACCGGCGACGACCTCCTCTCGCAGCCGTACCGCTCCGGGTGGGAGTCGCTCAAGCTGCTGGTCGGTTACAAGTGGAACAAGCGCCGGGTGAAGAAGGGGTACGTCGGCATCGACGAGAGCGAGTACGTGTACTGACCCGCGGACGCCGTCGACCGCGTCGCCGGCGGCGCTGCCCCCGACGAGACCGGTCCCGCTACCGGATCACGGGCGCCGCCAGCTCCACCGGCTCCGCGTCGATCCCCGCCACGTCAACCGGTTCGGTCTCGTGGGTCGGCCACCGACCGGTCTTCGTGAGCCGCTCCGTCAGGTCCGGCGCGACGAGGTGCGTGTCCTCGCTTTTCGTTCCTCGGACCGTCGGATTCCACGCGTAGCCCATCGGCCACCGGACGGGCTCGTCGCCGTCGGGCGTCGCTATCCACTCTCGGCCCGCGAACCCGGCCGCGCCGCCCTGGTGGTGCTTCTCCCATTCGTCGGCGAAGCCGACCGCGTCGTACGCCTCTCGGATCGCCTCGAACACGTCGCCGGCGGCGTCGGGGGCGTCCGCGGACGCGGCGTCACCGTCTCCTCCGACGAGCGTCCCGGCCGCCGCGGCCTCGGTGGCTCGGATCGCGGTGGCCTCGACGCGCGCCGCGGCGCGGTGTCGCTCCTCGAACCAGTCCGGCGCGTCGAAGGCCACCGTCCGCGTCATCGAGGCGTAGAGCCCCGCCCGCTCCGCGGTGACCGAGACGAGCGCGTAGTCGCCGAGCGCGGCGTCGCTCGGGGTGTAGTGGCGGAACGCCTGCGCTCGCTCCGCGCCGCCGACGAGGACGACCGGCGTGTCCACGTCGCGGGAGGCGAGCGAGATGTCAATGCCGGCCGCGACCTCGTACTCCGGGTCGTCGGGTTCGAGGTTCCGGCAGACGGTCTCGACGGCGGCCGCGACCTCCCGACCCAGCTCGCGGTACCGCTCGACGTCGTCGTCGGTGAGGGGTTGTCGGAGCCGGCTCCCGTCGACCGCCTCGAAGCCGGGCACGTCGAAGTCCGCGGCGGCGGGCGCGGGCGACCGCTCGGCGACCGCCGGGGCGAGTGAGTCGGCGTACCACGGGAACGACTCGACCGCGAACGCGTCCGGAAGCTCCTCGTCGGCGAGCCGGTCCGCCTCGATGTCGTCGGCGATCACGCGGAGTTCGCCGTCGTAGCCAGCGGCCGCGACGCCCGTCGCCGCGTCGGCGTCCACGACGTTGTCGCCGCCGGTGAGCCACGCGAACCCGTTCGGCCGCGCGAACCAGACCGCTTCGAGTCCGCGCTCGGCGAGGTAGGCGTCCAGCCTGTCCGTGCGGGCGGCAAGGTCGACCATACGGACGGACTGTCGCCGAACGGGTAAAACCGGTCGGAAGCCGTCTGCGCGCGGACGCCGTGCGACCGCTCCGTACCCGCCGTCCGGTCGACACCGACCGACGACCCACCTGGGCCGCGACCGTCGCCGCGCTGTCTCCCGATCGAGCCGCCGGGCCGGCCCCGCGGGCGGTTCGAAACGAAAGGTTCAATTACGTTCCACGGAAACGACGAGATGCGTCAGTAAGCCCCTTCGGGTTGGTAGTCTAGCCCGGTTATGACACCTCCTTGACATGGAGGAGGCCGGCGGTTCAAATCCGCCCCAACCCACTCCCTTATAAGCGAAAACCGCACGACGGCGAGAAACGTTTATACCGTCGAAGGGGGGTCTTTATGAGTACCCCCGCGGAGACCACCGAGGACACCCGCGCTATCTGCGAGTTC
>NZ_SGTY01000014.1:0-85773 GCF_005435095.1 Halorubrum sp. CGM5_25_10-8B
CGCCCGTCCCGCCCCTCAGAACAGCGCCTCGCTCTCGTCGAGGACGCGCGCCGGACCGCCGACCTCCCAGACGTCGGTGTCGACGCCGATCTCGGCGATCCGGCCCTCGACCTCGTCGACGTGGTCCGCGAGCGTGTTCACGTACACCGAGGCCCCGGTGTCGGTCGAGAAGTAGACGGGGACGCCCGACTCGCGGAGTTCGCGCACCGCGTTGAACACGGCGATCGTCTCGGGCTGCCAGTACACCCATCCCGCGGGGCCGGTCATCGTCGTGGCCGTCAGGGACAGCGAGTCGTGCTCCGCCGTCTCGAAGATCCGGTCGAAGTCGCCCGTGCGGAGCGCGTCGGTCATCTCGACTAGCTGGTCTTGGACGTGCGCGGTCCGCGCCTGCATCATGTGGCTCGCGGCGGCCTCGCGGTGGGCCTCCTCCGTCTCCTTGTACGCGGGGACGTGTGCGGCGACGATTCGGAGGTCCTCCTCGGGGTCGAAGCCGTCCTCGCTCACCCCCACGTCGAGCCGGGAGGAGCGACAGTCCTCGTCGTTGAGCCCGGCGTCGAGCCGCGAGTACGCGCCCGTCACCGAGCGGGCGGCAGAGGAGGAGCCGCGGCGGGCGACCGTCGAGACCTCCGGGAGAGACATGTCGAGGCCCGCGGCCTCCACGAGGGCGAGTGCGGCGGCCGCGAAGCCCGACGAGGAGGAGCCGAACCCGATGTTCGACGGGAAGGAGTTCTCGCTCTCCAGTCGGACGGCGGCGTCGACGCCGGCCAGGTCGCGGACGTGGTCGACGACCATGTCGATGCGCTCGGCCGCGCGGCCGTCGACCGCCTCACCGCCGATGACGTACGCGTCCTCGCTCGCGTCCGGCTGCCACTCGACGGTGGTCGTCGTGGCGGTCGGCGCGGTACAGAGGCTGATGCTGTCGTGGTACGGGAGCCGCAGTTCCTCGTCGCGCATCCCGTGATACTTGACGAGCCCCTGGATCGGGTGGGCTCGCGCGGTGGCCTTGCCGGTCATGTCTCGGGAAGCGTCCGGCGGGGGATTAGTCGTTGCGATAGGTGGGAGGCGGTGCGCGACCGTTGTCGGAACAAGATATTACTGAGATGCGACGCAGGGCCCGACATGGTCCGCCGCGACGCGCTCCTCCGCCGGCCGCGAGCGAAGCCGTACGCCCTCGCCGCCGTCACGGCGGGAGTGGTGTTCCTCGAAGCCGTGACTCGGTCCCGCCAGTACGCGATACGGGAGGGACAGCCGGTGACCGCCCGAACGCCGCTCGACCTCGTGGTCGACGTCGCCGGAACCTACCTCGTGGTGCCGGGGCTTCTGTTCGTCGCGTTCTACGCGCTTATCGCTCCCGGCTCGCGGATTCCACTGACCGGCCGGTCGCTACTCGCGCTCTTCGCGGGCGCGCTCATCGGCGGGCTCGCGGGACAGTACGTCGGAGTCGCTCCCCACTCGCTCAGGACCCTGCTGTGGTCGGGGACCTTCGCGGCCGACCCGCAGATCCTGCGCCTGTGGGTCGACGTGTTCGGATCGATCGGTCGAGACTTCCTCGTCGCCGTCGGCGTGTTAGTCGTGGCGCGGACCGTTCGGGACAGGCGGAACGAGCGCTCGGACGCCGCCGCGTAGCGACCGAGCGCTCGCTTCCGTCCCCGCGCCGGCGACGGGATAGAGGGAACCCTTTTTGACCGGTCGGCGGGTACTCCGCGCCATGACAGAGTACACCGTCGAGTTCGTCGGCACCGACGAGACGATCGAGGTGGCCGACACGGAGACGATCCTCAGCGCCTGCTTCGAGGAGGGGATCGCTCAGGAGTACTCCTGCCGCGTCGGGATGTGTCTCGCCTGCTCCGCCGAGATCGTCGAGGGCGAGGTGACACAGCCCGCGGCTCGCGGCCTCTCCGACGAGGAGGCCGAGCGGTACGCGCTCACCTGTATGGCCCGCCCGCAGTCCGATCTGAAGCTTGACCGCGGGAAGTACCCGCCGAGCATCGAGGACGACGCGGCGACCGCAGCGGGCGACGGCGCGGCCGCGGACGACGACTGAACTACCTCATCATCTCCGGTCCTACTCGGCACGCTCGAACCGGTGTCTGACCACGTCGGCGTCGTCGTCCCACTCGAAGTTCCCGCCGTGGGCGCGGACCATTCGCTCCTTGTACGCCGACAGCGATGGCGACCCCTCGCGCTTCGCGTCCTCGTCGGTCATGTCGCCGAGCGTGCGCTCGGTCACCTCGACCAGTTCGAAGGCGACGCCGTCGATCTCGAAGGTGTCGCCCTCTTCGCCGTATCGGTTCCCGCGGTGGAGCTGCGTCACCTCGCCGTCGAGGGCCGCCTGCTTCACGCGGTCGTTCGGGAGCAGGTCGGCCGGGTCGTTGTCTGCCATGCGATCCGCTTCGGTCCGCGGCGGCTTATGTACGGCGGCGAGGGGCCGGCACGGCGGCGAGTCTTCGACTCTGTCGCGCCGATCCCGGACCGGTTCGGGGCGCGTTGCGGATATCGAAACGGCGACCCGAGCGGGTACGCACGTCCGTGAACACCCGCGCTGCGCCCCGAGCCGAGGGATTCAAGATACTGCCGACACCCATCTCTGACGATGCGACAGGACCACCTCATCACCGCGACCCAGCTCTCGCGGGATGACATCGAGGCCGTACTCGACCGGGCCCGGGCGGTCGCCGACGACCCCGCCGCCTACGCGGACCGGCACGCCGGCCGCGTGCTCGCGCTCTGCTTCTTCGAGCCGAGCACGCGGACCCGGATGAGCTTCGACAGCGCGGCCAAGCGCCTCGGGATGAACACCATCGACATGGGCGACGTCGACTCCTCGTCCGTCTCGAAGGGGGAGTCGCTGTCCGACACCGTCCGCGTCATCGAGGGGTACGCGGACGCCCTCGTCCTCCGCCACCCCAGCGAGGGTGCCGCGACGCTCGCCGGGGAGCGCGTCGACGTGCCGGTCGTCAACGCGGGCGACGGCGCCGGACAACACCCCTCCCAGACGCTCCTCGACCTCCACACGATCCGCGAGGACCACGGGCTCGACGACCTCACGATCGGGGTCATGGGCGACCTGAAGTACGGCCGGACGGTCCACTCGCTTGCGGCCGCGCTGACGGAGTTCGACGCCAACCAGCACTTCATCAGCCCCGAGTCGCTGCGGCTCCCGCGCTCCGTGCGCTTCGACCTCCACGAGACGGGCGCGCAGATCCGCGAACACGACGATCTCGAACCCGTCCTCGACGAGCTCGACGTGCTGTACGTCACCCGGATCCAGAAGGAACGGTTCCCGGACGAGAACGAGTACCACCGCGTCGCGGGTGAGTACCAGATCGATGCCGAGACGCTGGCGGACGCCCCCGACGACCTCACCGTGATGCATCCGCTCCCGCGCGTCGACGAGATCGCGCCCGACGTCGACGAGACCGACCACGCCCGCTACTTCGAGCAGGCGCACAACGGGATCCCGGTGCGGATGGCGCTGCTCGACACCCTGTTGGAGAACGCGAACCCCGACGGCGACGAGGGGACGGAGGTGGGTCGATGAGCGATCACGAGCTGCGCGTCTCGAAGATCCGCGACGGCACCGTTATCGACCACGTCGAGGGGGGCCAGGCGCTGAACGTCCTCGCAATCTTAGGCATCGACGGCTCCGAGGGGTTGGGCGTCTCCGTCGGGATGAACGTCCCCTCCGACCGGCTCGGCCGCAAGGACATCGTGAAGGTCGAGGACCGGGAGCTGTCGCAGTCGGAGGTCGACGTGCTCTCGCTCATCGCGCCCGAGGCGACGATCAACATCGTCCGCGACTTCGAGGTCGTCGAGAAGAACCGGGTCACCCGTCCCGACGGCGTCACCGGCGTGCTCTCCTGTCCGAACCGCAACTGTATCACCAACGCCGGCGAGCCGGTCGAGACGCGGTTCGACGTGGTCGCCGACGGCGTGCGCTGCGACTACTGCGCGACGATCCTGCGGTCCGACATCGCCGATCACATCGACGTCTGAGACGGCCGGCGCCGCGGGTCGCTCCGCTCGGGGCAGCCTGTTTTCGGTCCGTCCTACTCGGGGCGACCTGTCTTGTTCCGACCTATTCGGGGCAACCTGTTCTCGGTCCGGTAGGTTTTAGCGCCCACCGTTCCAACCGGCAGGTATGAGCAAGAAAGCCAAGCTCGTCCTCGTCCTGTCGCTCGTCGCGCTCGCGTACTTCCTGTTCGCCGGCGACAAACAGCCGGTCGAAGTGGAGTAACCGCGAGACGCCGCGCTCGTCACACCACTCGCCGCACGGCACGTCGAATTAGACTCCGCGTCGACTCGCCTCCCCGATCGACCACCCCGATACCGTCCGCTTTTACCGACCAGTCACGTATGTGACTCCATGTACGGGGTCGTCACGCGCAACGCCGACGAGGTCGCGATGGAGCCGTTCGACCTCGGCTTCTACGAGGTGAAAGACGTCACGGGGCGGGCGGCCGAGCCCCTGCCGGACGCCGTGAACATGGTGTCGTGCTTCGGCGACAACGCGGCCGCGAGCGAGGACGACGACCTCGTCCCGGTCGACGAGCGCGGCGAGCCGGCGACCCGCGACCGCGACTACTTCGACTGGGCGTACATCTGCCCGACACACCCGGAGTACCGCGAGGGACTCTTGGAGATCATCGCGGACTGCGCCGCCGAGAACGAGGACGTGCGCCTCGACGACGTGGGGTTCCCCCGCGAGGGGTTCTGTCACTGCGACCGCTGTGAGCGTCTGTTCGCCGAGAGCGATCGCGAGGAGTTCGCCGACTGGCGCGCGGACGTGATAACCGACTTCGTCGCCGAGGCGGCCGATCTGGTCCCCGGCCGGCTCCTGCTGACGCTGTACCCCGACCCGTACCCCGACCACCTCTACGAGCGGGCCGGCCTCGATGTCGACCGCCTCGCCGCCCACGTCGACGAGTTCGTCGTCCCGCTGTACGACACCGAGTACGCGACGACCTACTGGCTGGAGACCATCGCGCGGGGGTTCCGCTCGATGCTCGGCGGCGACTACTCCCTCCACGGCGCGCCGCCGGAGACGCCGTTCTCGCTGGAACTGTACGCGGTCGAGGTCGACGTCGACGACCTGATCCACGCGACTGAGGTCGCCGAGACGTACGCGAAGGACGTGTTCTTCGGCTACGACGCGAACAACGCGGCCGCCGCGGTCCGTCGGAAGGACGCCGACTCGCGCGACGGCGAGGTCCACCGGCCGGAGTGACCGGGCGCGTCGGCCGTCCGCTCGCGACTCCGTGGACGAGGGTTTAAATACGCCCGCGGTCGACTGCTACTCGACCGGCCGCCGGCGTGCGACACAACCGGTCGTCTCGCGTTCGCGCGAGGCGATCGCCTTTCAACGTCCGCGCCGTAGCGGCGGTCGTCCTACACCGATGAGCCGCCGGCTCGCCGCGCCGCCTCAGCGGTCGACTTCTCCCATGATGGTGTCGAGACTGCCGAGCGCGGCGATCAGGTCCGGTATCGACTCCCCCTCGGCCATCTCCGGCAGCGTCTGGAGGTTCGAGAACGAGGGCCCGCGGATCTTGAACCGGGCGGGCTTGTCGGTGCCGTCGGCGCGGATGTAGATGCCGAGTTCGCCCTTGGCGCCCTCGACGGCCCGGTAGATCTCCGTGTCGTCGGCCGGCCGGATCGTCCGCGGGACGTTCGCCTGAACGGTCCGCTCGTCCTCGGGCCAGTCTTCGAGCAGGTCGACGCACTGCTCGATGATCTTCGCGGACTCCTCGACTTCGCCCATCCGGACGAGCAGGCGGCTGTAGTTGTCGCAGCCGTCTTCGGTCACCACATCCCAGTCGAGCTCGTCGTAGTAGCCGTACGGGTCGTCGCGGCGGAGGTCGTAGTCGACCCCCGAGCCGCGGACGACGGGGCCGGTCGCGCCGTAGCTCTTCGCGACCTCCGGCGGGAGGGTTCCCGTGTCCACTGTGCGGAGCTGGAGGATCTCGTTCCGGGTCAGAAGGTCGTGGTACTCCTCGATTCGGCGTGGGAGGCCGTCGAGGTACTCGCGGACGCTCCGCAGGAACTCCTCACGGGGTTCGGGGAGGTCCCACGCGACGCCGCCGAGCCGGAAGTAGTTGAACATCAGCCGCTGGCCCGTCAGGTCCTCGACGATGTCCTGAACGCGCTCGCGCTCCTGTATGGCGTACATGAACGTCGCCGTGAAGTCGCCGATCACGTCGAGCGCGTACGCGCCCATCGCCAGCATGTGCGAGAGGATCCGGCTGAACTCCGCGGCCATGGTGCGGACGACGTGCGCGTACTCTGGCACCTCGATGTCGGCGAGGTCCTCGGCGACCCGGGCGTACGCCCACTCGTTGAGCAGCCCCGCGCCGCCCCAGTCCCAGCGGTCGGGGTACGGCATGATCTGGTGACGGTACGTCCCGGACTGCGCCATCTGCTCCTCGCAGCGGTGGATGTAGCCGATGTCGGGCTCCACGCCGACGACCGTTTCGCCGTCGAGGGTGACCTGGAGGTGTAAGACGCCGTGGGTCGCGGGGTGGTGCGGCCCGATGTTGAGCAGCATGGTGTCGCTGCCGGTCGCGGTCGACGACCCGGGTTCGATCGGCTCGTTCTCGGAGAGGGCGGCGATCTGCGGCTGATCCTTATCGTAGTCCATCGACAGGGGGTGCCCCTGCCACGTCTCGGGGAGCAGGATCCGGCGGAGGTCCGGGTGGTCGTCGTACTCGATCCCGACGAGGTCGTACGCCTCGCGCTCGTGCCAGTCCGCGGTGCGGAACACGGACGCGGCGGACTCCGAGACCGGGTCCTCCTTGTCGGTGGGAACCACGACGCTGAGCTCCCGGGTCGGGTCGTCGTAGGAGCGCAGGTGGTAGATCGACTCGTACCGGTTCTCGTACTCCTGTGCCGTGACGCAGGCGAGGTGGTCGTACCCCGCCTCGTCTCGCAGCGTGGAGAGCGCCTCCTGAACCGCGTCGGGTCGGACCCTCGCCGCGGGGGCGTTCAGGTGGCTCTCACGCCCCGTGATCAGCCCGCGGACGGACGAAAACGCGTCCGCCGTCTCCTCGTCGTCGCGCTCGCGCAGCAGCTCTGTCGACATACCGGAAGAGACGCGAGCGCACGACCCGAGGCTTCTGCCGGCTCAGTACGGATATTTATAAAACCGCCGTCGTCATTGTCCGCCGTGAAGTATCTGCGCCTCGAACTCCGGTACCCGCCGGAACTCATGCATCCGATGCACCGACTGGTCGACGAGTCGGACGCCATCGGTCGGGACGTGCTCCTTCACGGCAGCCTCTTCGACGAGACCGCCGACACCTTCCTGTTCTACGTGGAAGGGGACATCGACGTGTACGTCGACGCGCTGCGGTCAGTCGACCGCATCCGGGAGTTCGAGGTCACCCGGATCGACGGGACGGGCTACTACGTCTTCCTCACGCAACGGCGCGACGCCGTCGACGACGCGATGTTCGGCTCGCTCCGGCGGACCGGCATCGTCGTGGTCCCGCCGATCGACTTCCGTCCGAGCGGCGTCGCGAGGCTGACGATCCTCGGGGATCACGAGCCGCTCCGGGAGGGCCTCGCCGCGCTCCCGGAGCGGATCGAAAGCGAGGTCCTCCGCATCGGCGAGTACGACTGGCGCCAGCACCTCTTCGACCCGGGACTGACCGACCGGCAGTTCGACGCGGTCGCGGCCGCCGTCGAGTGCGGCTACTACGAGTCCCCGCGCGCGGCGTCCGTCTCGGATGTCGCCGAGCGGATCGGCGCCTCGCCGAGCACCGCGTCCGAACACCTCAGGAAAGCCGAATCGGCCATGATGAACGCGTTCATGCGACTGCGCGACGTGGCCTGACAGCGGGTGGCTGACGGCGTTCTCGCCCGACGATGCGCCAGGCCGACGACGCGTCCGTTCGACGACGCGTCCGTTCGACGACGTGCCCGTTCGACGACGCGTCCGTTCGACGATTCTCCTCAGTGAACGGTCCGGTCGTCGCTCGTGTCGATCTCTTCTCTCGGGTCCGCGTTGCCGAACTCGGGCGTCGGCCCGTCGCCAGGCTCCGCCCAGCCGACCGCGTTCCGGAGCACCCGTCGGACGTCCTCGTCGTAGTAGATCGGGTACGTCTCGTGACCGGGCCGGAAGTAGAACACCCGCCCGTTCCCGCGGCGGTAACAGCAGCCGGAGCGGAACGTCTCGCCGCCCTCGAACCAGGAGGTGAAGACGAGCGTGTCCGGCGCCGGCACGTCGAACCGCTCGCCGTACATCTCCGTCTCGTCGAGTTCGATCGCCTCGCCGATCCCGTCCGCGATCGGGTGGCTCGGCTCGATCGCCCAGAGCCGTTCGCGCTCGGCGGCCTCACGCCACTTCAGCGAGCAGCTGGTCCCCATCAGCCGCCTGAATATCTTCGAGTAGTGGGCGGAGTGGAGGACGAGGAGGCCCATCCCGTCGAGGACGCGCTCGTGGACGCGGTCGACGACCGCGTCGCGCACCTCGTCGTGAGCGGCGTGGCCCCACCAGACGAGCACGTCGGTGTCGTCCAAGACCGCTTCAGTGAGCCCGTGCTCCGGTCCCTCATCGAGGGTCGCGGTGCGGACCTCGTGGCCCCCCTCGCGGAGCGCGTCGGCGACGACGGCGTGGATGCCGTCGGGGTACACCTCGGCGACTGCGTCGCTCTCGCGCTCGTGCCGGTACTCGTTCCAGACCGTGACGCGTGCCATGCTCGGGGTCGACGCCGCACCGACTTGAGCGGTCGGCCTCGCCCTGGCGCGCGGACTCGGCGATAGGCGCCCACCCGAAGGTACTTGCTCCGCGCGCGAGACCACGGAATATGGCTGGTCCCCGACAGTTGTACCGCCGGGCCGACGACTGGGCGCGCGGCCTCTCGCGGCTGCGCTACGCCCTCTTCACCGGCGCCGTGGTGACGGCGTCGGTGCTCGCGGTCGGCGTCGCTCTCGGGGCGTCGACGACGGTTCAGGCGGTCACGATGGGCGTCGTGATGGCCGCGCTCTACTACGCCGGCGACGTGAACGCGGAAGACGGTTGAGTCCGTGTCGCGGCCCCGAACGTCGGCTCAGGCCGTCGCTTCGACGTCCGCGAGCCGGTCCGCGAGGTACTCAGCGATGGAGACGGCCTCCTCCTCGACGAACCGCGCGACCTCCTCGCCCTCGGGCGACTCGACGACGACGGTGGGGATAAGCCCGATCTCGTACGCCTCGACGAGTTCGCCCTCCTTCCCGTCCGGGCCCTTCGTCACCGGGAACGACTCGATGCGGTCGTCCGGGACGCCGGCGGCGGCGAGCGCGGCACCGAACTCGGGGAGCTGTCGCTGGCAGTCGATACACCAGTCGCCGCCCCACACTTTGAACACGTAGTCGTCCGCCGCGAGCGCGTCGAGAACCGAGTCGTCGAACGCGTCCGCGTCGAGGTCGTCCGCGGGCGCGAGCGTTTCGAGAGTCATTGGGATCGATAGATCACGGAGGCACGTAAACGGCGCGTCGGTGGCAAGAGCACATTCGCTTCGGGTCCGTCGACGACACCTCGTCGAGTTCGCAGACACACCTGATTTCTGTCCTCGGCTACAGACCGACTGCTGACACCCCCGAAGCCCCAGCCGCGGGCGACATCGATTGCCGGAGTCCGCGGGGCCTTTGGGTCACGACCGCCTCGGTTCGGGTAATGGACGACGACATCCTGTCGACGCTCGGCTCGCCGCTGGTGCGGGTCGACGCGCCCGCGGGGACGACGGTCGCGGCGAAGGTCGAGTCCCGCAACCCGGGCGGCTCGGCGAAGGACCGCCCCGCGCTGTACATGGTCGAGGCCGCCGAGGAGGCGGGCGAGATCGAGCGGGGCGACCGCATCGTCGAGCCCACGTCGGGCAACACCGGCATCGGCCTCGCGATGGTCGGCGCGGCGCGCGACTACGACGTCACCCTCGTGATGCCCGAAGGGAAATCGATCGAGCGCCGCCGACTCATGCGGGCGTACGGCGCCACCGTCGAGCTCGTCGACGGCGACATCTCCGACGCGAAGGACCGCGCCGACGAGCTGGAGGCGGAGCCGAACACCGTCCAGCTCCGCCAGTTCGAGAACTCCGCCAACCCCCGCGCGCACTACGAGACGACCGGCCCGGAGATACTCGATCAGGTGGGCGACCGCACCGTCGACGCCCTGGTCGCCGGGGTCGGCACCGGCGGGACGATCACCGGGATCGGCCGCCGTCTCCGAGAGGCGTTCCCGGACGTCCGGATCGACGCCGTCGAGCCCGCGGACAACGCCGTCCTCTCGGGCGAGGAGCCGAGCGCCGACGACTTCCAGGGGATGGGGCCGGGCTTCGTCTCGCCGAACCTCGAAGTGGACCTGATCGACGAGGTCCACACGGTCGAACTCGGCGACGCCGAGACCGAGTGCCGCAGGCTCGCTCGCGAGGAGGGGATCCTCGTCGGCCAGTCGTCGGGCGCGTCGAACCTCGCGGCGAAGGTCGTCGCGGCCGAACTGCGCGAGAGCGGCGCGTTCGTCGGCGAGGAACCCCTCGTCGTCACCGTCTTCTGGGACAGCGGCGAGCGGTACTTGACGGCGGGGACCTTCGGCGAGTGACCGCGCCGCGGCGGTCGACCCCGGTGTTGATTAGCGTTCGGCGCCCAGATCTGGCGTGAACACGCGCGCCGAATCGGAGACGGAGCCGCCCGACCGCGACCCGGCCGACGGCGGTCCGACGGGGGGCTCGGACCGCCGCTTCGACGGACCGTGGCTCGCCGCGATAGCGGCGACCGTCGGAGCGTGGACGGTCCTGTACGCGGTCGACTGGGCGCTGCTGACGCCTGCGACCCCGGTTGGACCGGCCGTCGCCTTCGCGCACAGCTACCTGCTCGCGCCGCTGGCGACCGCAACGATCCTGCTCGACGCGCTCTCGCTCGCCGAGCGACGCGTCGCCGACCTGGGCGTCTTCAAGTGGATCTACGCGCTGGCCGCGCTCCCCGCGCCTCCGGTCGCCGCGCTCTACTACGCGCACCGCGAATGGCTGAAGCCGGACGACACGACGCTTCTCGGGGAGCCCTGATGCCGGCCGATCGGCGACCCGAATCGAACGATGCGGACGCGGGCCCCGGCGCGGTCACTGCGCTCGTGACGGCCCCCGAGGGCGGCGCCCCGCCGGTCCGTCGCGAGGCGGTCGAGGTCCGTCCCGACGGCGTGGAGGGGGACCGCTACCGCCGCGGCGACGGCCACTTCCAACTCGACGGCTGCGCGGTCACGCTCGTCGCCGGGGAGGCGCTGACCGCGGTCCGTGAGGCGACCGGCATCGACGTGCGCGACGGCCGTCACCGTCGCAACGTGGTCGTCGAGGGGTTCGGCGCGGAGATGGACTCGCTCCTCGGCGCGACCGTCGCGGTCGGCGACGCCCTCCTGCGACCGACCCGACGGAGACCGCCGTGTGCGCACCTCGAGGAGCTCGCCGGCGAGGACGGCCTCGCGTCGGCGCTCCGGAACCGCGGCGGCCTCTGCTGTGACGTGGTCGAACCGGGGTCCGTCGCCGTCGGCGATCCGGTGACGGTGCGGGAGGCCGACCCGCGGACCGCCGGCGCGGCGATCGCCGACCGGTTGCGGGAGCGATCGTCGAGCGGTCACGAGTAGCGACCCCGCCTCGTCGGGCATCGGACTGCCGCCGGAGATCGGCTGTGCGTGTGAATTACACCCGCGCTGCGGATTTTATACGCTCGAAGCCGGAGACGACGACATGTACCGAACCCGTCGCGCGGCGCTGGCCGGGATCGCGGCGGTCGGCGGGGCGTCCCTCACCGGCTGCCTCGGGGGCCGAGCGACGGACTCCGTCACCGGAGGCGCTGAGGACACGGGTGCCGGAGCTCCCCCGCCGACCGTCGACGCCGGCTATCACCTCGCGTACGAGGCCGACACCCTCGTCTCCGAGTCGCTCGACGGCGGCGTCGGCAAGGACGGGATCCCTTCTGTCGACGACCCCGCGTTTCGGCCGATCGCGGAAGCGGATATGGCGGGCAACGAGCCGGTGTTCGGCGTCGTCCGCGGCGGCGAGGCGAAGGCGTATCCACGTCGCATCCTCTCGCACCACGAGATCGTCAACGACGAGGTCGGCGGCGAGTCGGTCGCGATCACCTACTGCCCGCTCACCGGGACGGCACAGGGGTTCCGTCGCGGCGACACGACGTTCGGCGTGTCGGGCCGGCTCGTGAACTCGAACCTGATCATGTACGACCGCGCCACCGACAGCTGGTGGCCGCAGATGCTCGCCACCGGGGTCGACGGGTCGATGGCCGACGAGACCCTCGACGAGTTCCGCGTCGTGTGGACGACCGCCGGCGAGTGGGCGACGCGACATCCCGACGCTTCCCTCATGACCGAGGAGACCGGCTACGTCCGCCGCTACGACAGCGACCCGTACGGGAGCTACGCGCCGCTGAGCGGGTACTACGTGCGGGACGGGACCAGGTTTCCGCCGCTCGCGTCCCCCGAGGACGGCCACGCGAAGTCCGTCGTCATCGGGGCGCGGACCGCGACGGGCGCGGTCGCCTTCGACAAGACCACGCTGCTCTCGGAGCGAGTGCTGACCGGGACCGTCGGCGAGGGCGGCCCCGCCGTCATCGCCGTCGCCGACCCTGCCCTCTCGACGGGGTACGTCTACCGGAACCCTGACGAGGTCGCGGTCGAACCGGACGGCGACGAGTACCGAGTCGACGGTGAGGGCGGGTTCGAGGCTGCGGACCTGCCGCTCGAACGGCTGCTCGCGTTCGACGCGATGTGGTTCGCCTGGTACGGCTTCTACCCGGACACCGCGTTCGTCGGGGAGCACACGCGGGCGGGCTATGGGGGCTGAGACCGCCGCGCCGGCCGCGTCGCCGCGCGCGTGGCTCGCCGGACTCGTCCGCCGGACGGTGTTCGCCGTCCGCGCCGCCCTCGGTCGGCGCGACGGCCGGGCGACCGCGGGTGCCGTCACCGGCGCCTATCTCGTTGCCTACCACCTCGGACTCGGCCACCTCGGTCTGCGCGCCGGCGCGGTCGAGTCGGCCGGGACCCCGCGGTTCGACCTCGTCGTCGCCGCTGACCCGGTCGCGCTCGCGACCCGGCGCGTCGCGCCGTTCCAGTACGAGCCCGTGGCGCTGCTCTCCGCGGGACCGGTCGAGTACCTCTTTGCTCCCGTCAACGCCGCCCTCGGGCTCGCGCTCGCGGTGCTCGTCGGCGTCACGCTCGCCGTCTCGGTCGTTGCGTGGCGCGGCCCCTCGGCCTGTCGGATCGGCGCCGGCGCGTGGGCCGCCGCGGGCCTTCCGGGGATCCTCTCCGGGGTCGCCTGCTGCGGCCCCGCGTTCCTGGCGGTGATCGGCCTTCAGGCCTCGGCGGGACTGCTCGCCGCGTTCCGGTGGTTCATGCCGGCGTCCGTGGCCGGGCTCCTCCTCACGCTCCTGTGGGTCGGGAGCCGGGTCGACCCGGGGGCCGTGGGCTGACCTCGCCCGACCGGCTCACGGCCTGCTGGAACCGAAAGTGTTGACGGCCGACCGCCCCGATGAGTCGCCCGTGACTGTCGGATGAACTGGCGGTACCGCCACACGGTGTTGACGCTGTGTATGCTGGCGTTCTTCGTGACGTACTTCGCGCGGCTGGCGATCAGTCCAGTCGTCCCCCTCATCATCGACGACTTCGGTGTCTCGAACACGGCGGTCGGGGTGGCGCTCTCGGGGATGTGGTTCGCCTACGGCCTCTCGCAGTTCCCGAGCGGGATCCTCGCAGACCGGTTCGGCGAGCGTCGGGTGATCCTCGTCGCCGTCGGCGGCACGACCGCGATGAGCCTCGCGCTCGCCGTCGTACCGGTCTTCCCCGCGTTTGTGCTGGCGGCGGTGCTCCTCGGGCTCGTGGCGGGGCTCCACTACGCGGTGGCGACCACGCTGCTCTCGCGGACGTTCGACGACCTCGGCACCGCGGTCGGGATCCACTCGCTCGGCGGCCCGCTCGCCGGGCTCGTGGCGCCGGTCGCCGCGACGTGGGTCGGCGTCCGCTACGGCTGGCGGCCCGGGGTCGCGCTGGCCGCGGTCGTCGGGGTTCCCATCTTCCTCCTGTTCGCGCGGCGGGTCCGGCCGACCGAGCCGCGGCGCCCCGACCAGCCGATGGCGGAGCGGCTCCAGGTCGGCCCGCTGCTCGAACTGGTCGGGCGCCGTGAGGTGCTCGTCCCGCTCGTCGTCGCCACGCTCGGCACGTACGTCGCGCAGGGCGTCATCTCTTTCCTGCCGACGTTCCTCGTGGAGCTCCGGGGGTACGACCCCGCGTTCGCCGGCGGCGTCTTCTCGGCGTTCTTCGTCGTCCGCGCCGGCGCGCAGGTCGGGCTCGGCCGGCTCTCCGACCGGCTGGGCCGCGACGCGAGCATCGCCGCGGCCCTCCTCAGCGGCGCGCTCGGCCTCGGAGGGCTGGTGGCGCTCCCCGACCTCGTCCGGCTGCCGGTCCCGGTCGGGCTGCCGGCGCTACCGACGGTCGGCGGGCTCGGGATCGTCGTGCTGCTCGCCGGGCTCGGGTCGAGCTTCTTCTCCGCCATCGACCCGCGATTCATGGACGCCCTCGGCGACGCGGAACGAGGCGCCGGGTTCGGCCTGATACGGACCGTCTACACGGTGATCGGCTCGGCCGGCTCGGTCGGCGTCGGGCTCGTCGCGGACCTGTTCGGCTGGGGCGCGTCGTTCGCCGTCATCGCCGGCATGTCGGGGGTCGCGTTCCTCGTCATCTCCGCGAACGCGCTCGTCGGCGAGCGGCGGTGAGGGATGGCGCGTCGCCGAGGTACTGCCCGTTAGCCGACGTACGGCCGCCTAACCGACGTACCGCCGCCTCGTCGTGCGCTCGCCGTCGGGGGCGTACACGGTGACGACCTCGCCCTCGTCGTCGAGCGCGGGCACGTCGCGGCCGAGGTAGTGGTCGGTCGCCGTGTCCGCGCCGGCGCCGACGTGAACCGTCAGGGTCTCGTCGGGCCCGAGCGTCGCGTCCGGGAGGTCGTCGCGCTGGCCGTCGAGGTCGATGACGTACCCGGTCAGGTCGATCGGCTCCGCCGCGGCGTTCCGCAGGGTCACCGACTCGTCGAGCACGTCGCCGGTCACGTCGCCGGCGTCACCGTTAGCTCCCGCATCGCCGCCGCTCCCCGGGCCCGCGTCGACGGCCTCGATCACCAGTCCGTCGGGGTTCGCCTCGGCCGCGAACGCCGTGATGTCCGCTAGCGTGTACCCGTCGGTCGCCGTCGGCTGCGGGAGGCTCGGCTCCCAGCCGTCGGGCGCGGCGTTGGGGTAGGCGGTCTCGTCAGCCTCGATCAGCCCGATCAGTGTCTCGGCGACGATCCGACTGCCGACCGCGCCGAGTCGCTCGCCGTCCTGCTGGTAGTCCGCCTCGGCGAGCACGTAGTACCAGAGCGGCGAGTCGGGGTCTGCGCCGCGACCGTGCGCCCGCAGCGTCTCCATGATCGCCGATTCGTCGCCGAACGCCTCGTTGCGGATCGGATCGTACCCCATCCGCGCGGCGACGTCCTGTCCGGAGGCCAGGCCGAGCGCCTTCCCGCGCCGGAGGTTCCGGACGGCGAGCGAGGAGTCCCCGGCGATCGGGAGGTTGAACAACGTCGGCGCGAGGAGGGGCTCGATCTTCCGCGAGGGCTGGTAGTCGCCGTCGCCGGTGTCGAGCAGCCGCGACCAGTCGACGACGAGGTCGCTCGGGACCGGTCGGCCGCCGCGGAGGTTCCGCCCGTCCCCGGGGCCGGTCGGGAACAGCGGCACCTCGCCGACCTCGTCGTTGACGTCGAACGCGTGTCGGATCATGCTGTGGCCGAAGCGGTACGCGGCGCCTCCGAACTCGACCGGGATCGCCGGCGTGCGCCCCGGCGGCACGAAGTGTTGTCGGCCTCGCTCCTCGATGTCGGCCAGGACGTAGCGGTCGCAGATCCGGGGGAGGAAGTCGCGTCGCACGACCCACTGGTAGTGCCACCTGACGAGTCGCTGCGCGGCTTCAAGGACGGACTCGCCGTCCTCGACGAGCGACGATCCGGGACCGCGGAGGTGGTCGACGACGCGGTTGTGGAAGTTCACGAAGGCGAGCTCGAGCTGCGAGACGACGACGTTCTCGTCGTTCCGCGGGTCGCCGATCAGCGCGATCCCCTGCTCGTTCCGCTGGAGGTCCGTCCCCGGGAGCCCCGAGAGCCCGCCGCCGTCCTCGGCGTCCGGCGCGACCGCGTCGCCGGTGAGAAGCTTTCGCTCGTCCGTCTCGTGGTCGTAGAGGAACGGCGCCGCCTCCGCGTTCGTCCGGTACAGCGAGTCGAGGTCGAGCGCCGGCGTCCGGAAGTTCCGCAGCGCGGCCGGGTCGTTGCGCCGGTCGATGTCGGAGGTCGGGTCGAACGTGAGGTCGTGGTCGACGAACTGACCGAAGATGCCGTAGCCGGCCGGCGTCTCGGCGTCCCCGACCGGGTCGTCGGGCGACTCCATCATCGGCGCCCCCGCCTCGCCGTCGGCGCCGCCGAGCGTCCGGAGTAACTCCTCGTCGCGGTCGTACGGGTCCAGCTCGGGGAACTGCGTGTGGAACCGGTGGCTCCGGACCGGGCCCGCGGCAGTACACGCGGCCTCGTTCATCCCGCGGTGGTCGCTCCCGCCGTGGAGGGCGACGCTGCGCGCGTTCACCGAGAGGTGGAGCGCCGCCTCGCTCCCGTCCGGTCGCCGCCGCCGTCGGACCGGCTCCTCGGTCCCGCCCCGCGCGGGGTTCCGCACGGTGAACGAGACCTTGTCGAGGTCGGCGCCGCCGTCCGCTTCGAGGACGAAGTTCCCGTCGTCCCCGGTCATCCAGTGGCCGATGCGGTCGCCGTCCCCCCGTTCGCCGATGACTATCCGCCCCGCCAGCGGCCGGGAATCGCCGTCGACGACGCGACATGTTATCTTGTCGGTAGCACCCATGGGTTGATGTGACACACATAAGTATCAAAAAATTATCTAAATGAACTTTCAACACGTTTCCCGGATTATATTGCTGGCTTCGCTCCCGTCGGTCGGGCGACGCGCGCTTGACGGGCCTCCGCACGCCAGCCGTTCGCACGCGACCCGAACATTCGAGTCCGCCCGAGACGAACTGCCGTCGTGTACGACTACCACGCCCACACGAACTACTCGGACGGGGCGTTCCTCCGGTGGATGGTCGAGGCCGCCGCGGACGCCGGGCTCGACGGGATCGGGCTCGCAGACCACTGTAACGTCTCGCCGGCGCCGAACGCGCGGGAGCACAAGCGCGCGTTCGGGTTCAACCTCGACCTGACCTACGAGCGGCGCCGCGACGCGATCGAGTCGGTCCGCGACGACGTCGACGTCGACGTGTTCGACGCGGCGGAGATGGACTACGACCCCGAACACGCGGACGCGATCGCCGAGTTCCTCGACGAGGCGGACTTCGATTACGCCGTCGGCAGCGTCCACGACCTCGACGGCGTCAACGTCCACACGCGCTCGCACTTCGCCGACAAGCCCGAGGCGGAGCGCCGCGAACTCGTCGACCGGTACTTCGAGAAGCTGGTCGCCCTGGTCGAGTCGGAGCTGTTCGCGATCGCCGCGCACCCGGACTTGGTCGAGCGCAACCCCCACCTCCGCGGGTTCGCGACCGAGGACCACTACGCCGCGGTCGCCGAGGCGTTCCGCGACTCGCGGACCGTCCCGGAGATCAACGCCGGGCGGCTGCTCGACGGCTACGGCGAGTTCCACCCGGCCCCCGCCTTCCTCGACCGCCTCGTCGACGCCGGCGTCGACGTGAGCGTCGGGACCGACAGCCACGAGCCCGACGTGATCGATCCCCGGGTACAAGAGATCGAGACGGAACTCGACCGTCGCGGGCTGGAGCCGGTCCCCCTCGACCGGATCGTCGCGGACGCCTGACGCGGTCGCTCACGCCCTCGAGAGGGCGACCCTCGAAAACGTAGCTATTTCCTCGTTTGATTTCGGCTTACGCCTCGTCAAACAGCGCAGCGCTTCGCGCTGCTGGCTCGCCCCGGCTTACGCCGGATCGAACGACGGGAATCGGAGATTCGCTCGCCCGACGAAGCTACGCTTCGTCGAACACCGATAGGCTCGCTCCGCTCTCCTATCGAGTTCGACTTCGGCTTACGCTTCGTCGAACAACGTCTCGCCCTCGACCATGTGCTCCTCGACGGCGTCCATGTCGAGCGTGACGCCGAGGCCCGGCTCCTCCGGCACCTCGATGTACCCGTCCTCGATCACACTCTCCTCGACGAGGTCCTCCCACCAGCCGAGCTCGTAGGAGTGGTACTCGATGGCGAGCGAGTTCGGGATGGCGGCGCCGACGTGCGCCGCGGCCATCGTCGCGACCGGCGAGGCGACGTTGTGCATCGCGACCGGCACGTAGTACTGGTTCGCGATGTCGGCGATCTTGCGGGTCTCGCGCATGCCGCCGACCTTCGGCAGGTCGGGCGCGACGATGTCGACCGCCTGGTTCTCGATGAGCCGGCGGAGCTCGGTGACGCGGTAGCGGTTTTCGCCGACCGCGATCGGCGTGACCGTGTTCTTCGTGACCTCCTCCTGGACTTCGAGGTTCTCCGGCGGGACGGGGTCTTCGAGCCACCACACGTCGTGCTCCTCGATGGCGTCCGCGAGGCGTTTCGCGGAGCCGCCCGAGAACGTCCAGTGGCAGTCGAAGGAGACGTCCGCCTTGTCCTTCACGCGCTCGGTGACCTTCTCGACGATCTCCGCCTTGTGGCGGATCTCGCCGGGGCGGAGGTGGCGATTCGCGCGGTCCTTCTCGTGGCCCGAGGGGACGTCGAGGTCGAACTTCAGCGCGTCGTAGCCGAGTTCGTCGACGACGCGCTCGGCCTCGTCGGCGCAGGCCTCGGGGTCCGCCTCGTCCTCGGTGTGACAGTCGCAGTAGACGCGCATCTCGTCGCGGTACTTCCCCCCGAGCAGCTGGTAGGCGGGCACGTCGAGAATCTTGCCGGCGAGGTCGTGGAGCGCGACTTCGATGCCGGAGATGGCCGTGACCGTGACGCCCTCGACGGAGCCCTCGCCGGACATCTTCTGGATCAGGTGCTCGTAGAGGCGGTCGATGTCGAGCGGGTTCTCGCCGATCACGAACGGCTTCATGCGCTCGATCAGCTCCGGGACGCCGGCGCCCCAGTACGCTTCGCCGGTGCCGACCACGCCCGCGTCGGTGTAGACGCGGACGAGCGTCCACGGGAAGTTCCCGTCGACCATCGTCGTCTGGACGTCCGTGATCTCGACGTTGCGATCGCCGCCGCGCGTCCCCGTGGTCCCCATCGTCTCGGCGGAGAGCTCCCGCATCGTGTACTCCGCGTTCGGGTCGTGGAGCGACTCGTAGTTCCGGCTCATACCCCCCGATTTATTCGGAACAGGGTAAACGTTTACCATCGGGCGTGGGACGCCTGAACAGGTGGCTTTTCATCCCCGTGCGCGCAACGGGTGGGCATGGTCGAAATCACGGATTCTCTCGCGTGTCTGTACACGGGTCGGGTCGAGTCCCGCGGCGACGACTACGTCGTCACCGTCCCCGCGTCGGAGATCGAACACGGAAGCGTCAGCGTCGGCGAGACGTACCGGATCGCCGTCCTCGACCGCTCCGACGGCGAGCCGTCGGCGGCGGCCGACGACGGGGCCGCGTCGTCCGTTCCCGACGCCGACGCCGACGCCAGCGGCCCCCCGTCCGACGGGGGCGATCGACCCACCTCTCGCGGGGCCGCCGGGGCCGTCCAACCCGACCCGCCCGTCTCGGAGGGAGAGGTCCGCGAGGTGACGATCGAGACGCTGGGCGACAAGGGCGACGGGATCGCGAAGATCGAACGCGGTTACGTCGTCATCGTCCCCGACGCCGAGCCCGGCGAGGAGCCGACCGTCGAGATCACGAGCGTCCGGGAGAACGTCTCGTTCGCGAACGTCGTCGAGGAGTAGCGCCGCGCTGCGAGGTCGCGAGACCCTTCGAGGCCGCCGTCACGCGTCTCTCTCTACGCGGCCTTCCTCGGGCGGCTCGGCCCGCGAGAACAGCGCCCGGAGGTTCGACGGCGAGAAGAACGAGGACGGCTCGTCCATGTGGACGCCGATCTCGCCCGAGAGCGCCCGCAGCCCGACCCGCTGGACCGGCTCCGGCAGCGAGTAGCACCGCCGTATCGCCTTCCCGAGCCGGATCTCCGTCGACAGCTCCTCGCGCCACTGCGACTCGTAGTCGGCGAGCGTCGCCGGGTCGCGCGGGTCGATCGCCGCCGCGGCGACGTCGGCCGCGCGCATCCCGTATAAGATTCCGCCTCCGGTGAACGGCTTCGTCTGCGCGGCGGCGTCGCCGATCAGGAAGCCGCGGTCGCTCGTCGTCCGCGCCGGCGGTCCCACGGGGATCGCGCCCGAGCAGCGACGGTCCGTCGTCGCGCCGTACGCGTCCGTGAGCCGGTCGAAGCCCGCCGACACGTCCTCGCTCGGCGGCGCCGCGAGCCCGTACTCGACGCCGGCGTCGCCGCGGGGGATCCGCCACGCGAAGAACGTCGGCGCGGTGAGGTGGACGTCGACGTAGTCGCCCGCGTCCGCCGCGTCGTCGAACGCGAGGACGCCGTGGAGCAGTTCGTCCGGCTCCGGGAGGTCGAGCGCGCGGCGCACCCGCGAGGTCGGACCGTCGCACCCGGCGACCATGCGCGCCTCGAAGCGCTCGGTGGCGCCGTCCGCGAGGCTAGCCTCGACGACGACGCGGTCGCCGCGCTCGTCGACCGAGACGACGGTGTGGCCCTCCCGGAGGTCCGCGCCCGCGTCCTCGGCGAGGTCCGCCAAGGTCCGATCGAGGCCGACCCGGTCGATCACGTTCGACACGGGCTCCCGCTTGTAGAACGGATAGGGGGCCGACTCCGGCCCGCCGACGTGGAACCGCGCGCCGAACACTCGGTTCTGCCGGAGCCGGTCTACCGCCCCGTCGTCGACGTACTCCCAGAGGTCCGTCGAGACGTGGCCGGAGCAGGCCAGCGGTTCGCCGACGGTCCCCGACTCCAGCAGGAGGACCTCGCGTCCCGCCTCGGCGGCCCGGCGCGCGAACCGCGACCCGGCCGGCCCCGCTCCGACGACGACGAAGTCGTACACGCCCGTAATCACCGTCCCGAGACGGCTAAACGGTTCCGGCTCCCGATCGGTTCGCGGATCACTCGTCGCCGCCGAGCCACGCGAGCGCCGCGTCGAGGTCGGTCCGGGGCGGCGAGCAGGCGAACCCCTCGCAGACGTAGGCGGTCGGCTCGCCGTCGGTCGCGTCCCGGTCCGCCCAGATCGGCGGGGCCTCGACCATGTCGAGGCGGTCGAGCCACTCGTCAAGCCCCGCGTCCGTGGCCGGGCGCGGCGCGACGAGCGCGCCCGGCAGGTACCGCTCGCCGAGCGTCTCGCGCCACTCGTCCGGCACCTCGTCGGCGGCGACCGTCACCTCGATCCCCCCGGTCTCGACGAGGTCCGCGGCCCGGACGAGCGAGGCGTGTTCGAGCGGACCGCCGCGGATCCGGTCGGCGTGGGTCGTCACGACGCGCTCGGCGATCTCCCGGAACTCCCCGCCGGTCCGGAACCCGTCGAGGAGCGCGAGCGTCTCGCCCGCGACGCCGAGGCTCGACGGCGTCGACCGGTCGGTGAACTCCTGCGGCCGGGCGATGAGCGGGCCCGCGTCGGCGCGCTCTCCCGCCCCGCCGGTCCCGTCCCCGTCGAGGTCGCGCGTGAAGTATATCGTATCGTCGTCCGCGTCGTAGAACTCCGCGACGAGCGCGTCGGCCAGATCTAAGGCGAATCCGAGCGCCTCCGGGTCGCCGGTCGCGGCGTAGGTGTCGAGCGCGCCGCGGGCGAGGAACGCGTAGTCGTCAAGGTACCCCGGCCCGCGCACGTCGCCGTCGAGCCAGCGCCGGGCGAGCGCGCCGGTCTCGGCGTCGGGGTCGTAGAGCCGGTCGCGGCAGAAGTCGAGTGCCTCGCGGGCGCTCTCGGCGTACGGCTCGCCGAGAGTGTCCCCGGCCCGCGCGAACGCCGAGATCGCACGCCCGTTCCACGCCGCTAGCACCTTCTCGTCGCGGGCGGGCCGCGGTCGCGACTCGCGGGCGTCGAACAGCGCCGTGCGCGCCTCGGTCAGCGTCTCGCGGACCGCCTCGGGCGACTGCTCGCGGTCCGCGGCCAGCTCCGCGACCGACGCCGCGACCGTCGGGACCGTCGTGCCGCGCTCGAAGTTCCCGCCGGGC
Source organism: Halorubrum sp. CGM5_25_10-8B (assembly GCF_005435095.1). NCBI lineage: Archaea > Methanobacteriati > Methanobacteriota > Halobacteria > Halobacteriales > Haloferacaceae > Halorubrum > Halorubrum sp. CGM5_25_10-8B. The sequence continues at coordinate 22,194 of NZ_SGTY01000014.1, forward strand.
CGGATCCCGTACCGCTCCTTCGCCAGCGACGCCGCCGGCTCGTCGAGGACGGCGTCCACCTCCTCGGGCGTCCAGACGTAGAAGGCGCCCTCCACGTCCTCGCCGTCGCTCGCGCCCTCGCCGTCTCCGCGGCTCGCATCCCCGTCGTCCCGGCGGCTCGCGGGCTGTCGGCTCCGCGCGTCGAGCGTGCTGAAGAAGGCGCCGCCCTCGTGTCGCAGCTCGCGGTCGAGGAACGCTAGCGACTCGCTCGCGACGCGAGCGTACCTCGGGTCGCCGGTGAGCCGGTAGCCGTCGAGGTAGACCATCGGTAGTTCGGCGTTGTCGTACAGCATCTTCTCGAAGTGGGGGACGGTCCACTCGCGGTCGACCGCGTAGCGGTGGAACCCGCCGCCGATCTGATCGTACATCCCCCCGTCAGCCATCCCGTCGAGGGTTCCGGTCGCGGCCGACAGGAGCGCGTCGCGGCCGCGGCCGGCGTACGCCCGCATCAGGAGGTCGATCCGGCCCGGCATCGGGAACTTCGCGCCGCCGCTCCCGAAGCCGCCGTGTTCCTCGTCGTAGCCGCGCAGCGCGGCCGCCGCGGCCGTGTCGAGCAGGTCGTCGCCGGGCGGCGAGGCACCCCCCTCCTCCGAAGCCGGCGGTTCCGGCGTCGGCACCGACTCCAGCTCGTCGCGCGCGCTCACGGCCCACTGGTCGGCGCGCCGCTCCATCTCCTCGCGCTGCTCGGGGTCGCTCCACGAGTCGGCGATGCGCTCGCAGAGCTCGCGGAACCCGGGCTGGTTCCGCCGCGGCTCGGGCGGGAAGTACGTCCCGACGTAGAACGGCTTCCCCTCGGGCGTACACCACGCCGAGAGCGGCCACCCGCCCCCGCCGGTGACGAGCTGGGAGACGGTCATGAACGTGCTGTCGACGTCCGGGCGCTCCTCGCGGTCGACCTTGATCGGGACGAACGAGTCGTTCACGACCGCCGCGACCGACTCGTCCTCGAAGCTCTCCTCGGCCATGACGTGACACCAGTGACACGAGGAGTAGCCGATGGAAACGAACACCGGCGCGTCGTGCTCGCGGGCGCGCTCGAACGCCGCGTCCCCCCACGGCTGCCAGTTGACGGGGTTGTCGGCGTGCTGTCGGAGGTAGGGACTCGCCTCCCCGTCAAGGCGGTTCCGCTCGGTCGGCTGTGACATGGGCCCGGTTCGGCCCGGCGCGACAAAAGGCGTCCGGGGCGCGCCGAGCGCCGCCGCCCGCGACGCGGGTATCCACGAACAAGCACATATCGGGCCGCGGAGAGAGTAAGGTTTACACTACCGTGCGGTCACCCGTCGGGCATGACGGAGACCGTGCTGCTTGTGGGGGGCGGCGGCCGCGAACACGCGATCGCCCGAGCGGTGGCTGACGACTGCGCGCTGTACGCCTGCGCGAGCGTCCGGAACCCGGGGATCCGGCGCCTCGCGGACGGGTTCGAGTCGATCGACGAGACCGACGCCGAGGCCGTCGCCGAGTACGCGACCGCGGTCGGCGCGGACCTTGCGGTCATCGGCCCGGAGTCGGCGCTGGAGGCCGGCGTCGCGGACGCCCTCGACGACGCCGGCGTCTACGCGTTCGGTCCGCGGGCCGCGGAGGCCCGCCTGGAGACGGACAAGGCGTACCAGCGGGAGTTCATGGAGCGGAACGCGATCCCCGGCTGCCCGGACTACGCCGTGTTCGACGACACCGAGGCGGCCTGCCAGCACATCGACGAGTACGACGGCGACCTCGCGGTCAAGCCCGCCGGGCTCACCGGTGGCAAGGGCGTGAAAGTGATCGGCGACCAAGTGACGGCGGCGGAGGCCAAGGCGTACCTCCGCGACTCCGACTACGACTGCGTCGTCCTCGAGGAGCGGCTCGTCGGCGAGGAGTTCACGGTTCAGGCGTTCGTCGCGAACAGAGACGTGCGGACGACCCCCGCGGTCCAGGATCACAAGCGCGCCTACGAGGGCGATGAGGGGCCGAACACCGGCGGGATGGGGTCGTACACCGACACCGGCCGCTCGCTCCCGTTCATGGCCGAGGGCGACTACGAGGCCGCGGTCGACGTGCTGGAGGCCGTCGTCGACGCGCTCCCCGACTACAAGGGCGTCCTCTACGGACAGTTCATGCTCACCGACGAGGGGCCGAAGGTCGTCGAATTCAACGCGCGGTTCGGCGACCCCGAGGCGATGAACACGCTGCCCATCCTCGACACGCCGTTCGTCGACGTGCTCGCCGCCGCTCGCGACGGCGACGCGCTCCCGGAGCTCGACTTCTCCGGCGAGGCGACCGTCTGTAAGTACGCGGTCCCCGACGGCTACCCGACCGACCCTGACGCGGGCGCGGCGATCGCGGTCGACGAGGAGAGCGCGGGGGACGCGCTCCTCTACTACGCCAGCGTCGACGAGCGCGACGACGGGCTGTACACCACCACCTCGCGGGCGTTTGCCGTCGTCGGCCGCGGTGACTCGATCGCGGCCGCCGAGGCGCAAGCGGAGGACGCCCTGGCCGCCGCGGGCGACCGCGTCCGCATCCGCCACGACATCGGGACCGCCGACCTCGTCCAGCGCCGGATCGACCACATGGACGAGCTGCGACCCTGAGCCGGCCCGGCCGCTCGGTCGGCGGGTCGGCGGCCCGGAGCGACCCTTTTATCCTCCCCGTCCGAACGGCGTGACGTGACAGACGACGACCCAGACGCGACGCGCGAGGATTTGTCCCGAAGCGACCGCCTCGACAGGTTCCCGACGTCTGGCGTCCGGAACTCCCTGTGGTCGTGGCCGGACGCGAAGTCGCCGCTCGCGGTCGTCCGCAACTACGTCGTCATCGTCCTCGCGCGGATCTGCCCGAGCCTCCGGCTGAAGAACTGGCTGCTCCGGCGGATCGGCGTCGCGGTCGGGGAGGGCGTCTCGTGGGGGCTGGAGTCGACACCGGACGTGTTCTGGCCGGAGCGGATCCGGGTCGACGACGACGCGATAATCGGGTACGACGCCACGCTGCTGTGTCACGAGTTCCTCCACGAGGAGTACCGGCTCGGCGACGTTGTCGTTGAGGAGCAGGCGATGATCGGCGCCGGGGCGGTCGTACTCCCCGGCGTCACGATCGGTGAGCGCGCGCGCGTCGCCGCGAACTCGCTCGTCGCGGAGGACGTGCCGCCGGGCGCGACCGTCGCGGGGGTCCCGGCCGAGGTCGTCTCGCGGTCGGACCCGGCCGCGAGCGACGACTGACCGGGGGGCTACGCGGCAGCGGTTTACACGGCGTCGTCGTCCGCGTCGCCGCCGTCGCTCGCGGTCCCTTCCTCCTCCGCGTCGGTGATGTGTGCCTCGGTGCTCACCCGTTCGAGGTCGACGCCGACCTCCTCGGCGACGGCGTCGAGGACGGCCCGCTGCTCGGCCATCTCGTTTTCGAGCGTCTTGACGCGCTCAGAGGTGTCTATCACCGTCTCCTGCGTCTCGTCGACCTCGTCGCGGAGCTCGCTGATCTTCTTGTAGGTGCGCTCCGCGCGGTCGGCGAGCGTCTGGATCTTCTTCGCGGTGTCCCCGAATCCCATACCGACGCGTCGGTCCGGCGATACGTGTGCTTTTCCGTTCGGTGCGGCCCTCCCGAACCGTCGGTTCGCCGACCGCCGCGGCCCCGACCGACGGTGGACTTTTGCCCGACTCGCCCCTGATACGGGTATGAGCGTGGACCGGATCCTCCTGACCAACGACGACGGCGTCGACGCCGCGGGACTGCGCGCGCTGTACGACGCGCTTGCCGAGGAGTACGCGGTGACCGTCGTCGCGCCCGCGGCCGACCAGTCGTCCGTCGGCCGTCTGCTCTCCGAGGACGTGGCCGTCGAGGACCACGAACTCGGATACGTCGTCGACGGCACCCCCGTCGACTGCGTCGTCGCGGGGCTCGACGAGCTCGTCCCGGAGGTCGACGCGGTCGTCGCGGGCTGTAACGAGGGCGCGAACCTCGGGGCGTACACGCTCGGGCGGTCGGGGACCGTCTCGGCGGCGGTCGAGGCGGCGTTCTTCGACGTGCCCGCGGTGGCGGCCTCGATGTACGTGCCCGGCGGCGACGATTGGTGGAAACGCGAGTTCGAGGGCGCCGACTTCGCGCACGCGGCCCGGGCGACGCGGTTCCTCGTCGACGAGGCGGTCGAGGCGGGCGTGTTCGACCGCGCGGACTACCTCAACGTCAACGCGCCGATCGCGGACGAGGACCGCGCGCCGCTCCGCGTCACGACCCCCTCGACGTGGTATGGGCTGCGCGCGGAACGGAACGGGGACGGTCGCGTCGGGTTCTCCGATCCGATCTGGGGCCTGATGAACGACGACGACGTCCCGGACCCCGTCGGCACCGACCGGCGCGCCGTCGTCGACGGCGAGGTGTCCGTCTCGCCGCTATCGGTCCCCCACGCCGCCGAGCCGGAGGCGGGCCTCGACGAGCTGGCGGAGGCCTACGAGGCGACGGTGCGGTCGTGAAAAGCGGGCCGCGCTACTCGCCGTCGTCGGTGCTGACGGTCACCTTCGCCTCGCTCAGGACGCGGTCGCCCATCTCGTAGCCGGGCTCGTACACCTCGTGGACGGTCCCCTCCGGGCGCTCGCTATCGACGCGGAGCATCACCTGATGGCGCGCGGGGTCGACCTCCTCGCCCGGCTCGGGGTCGATCGCCTCGACGCCCTCCTCGGCGAGCACGTCGTCGAACTTCTCCAGCGTCGACTCGACGCCGGGGCGGAGGTCGCTCCCCTCGTCTTGGTCGAGCGCGCGCAGCAGGTCGTTCCGGACCGGCGTGAGCCGCTCGACGAGCGCCTCCGAGGCGCGCTCCCGGATGTCCTCCTGCTTCCGCTTCGCGCGCTCCTTGTAGTTGCTGAAGTCGGCCTTCACGCGGGCGAGCTTGCTCGTCAGCTCTTCGACCTCCTCGTCGCGCTCGCGGAGCGCCTCGCGGGTCTCGGCGAGGTCCGCCTCCAGCGCCGCCACCTCGCGGGCGAGCGCCTCGTCGTGCTCGGCGACGGCCGCGGCCAGCGCCTCGCTCTCGGCGCGGGCGCCGCCGTCGTCGCCGGCGGCCGACTCCCCGCTCGCTCCGTCGGCGGTCGCCTCCGCCGTGCCGTTCGCTCTCGCCGCGTCGCCCTCGTCGTCGGCGGACTCGACATCGACGGCGTCGTCGTCGCTCATACCCGATGGAAGTCGGTCGGCGGGGATAAGCGTTCAGAACCGCGGCGAGGTCGACCCAGCGCTCCGCGATCTCGTCGGCGAGGTCGTCGACGCCGAACACCTCTCCGACGCCGCGGTCGGCGCCGACTAGGCCCCGAGCGTCACGGCGCTGACGGGGATCGCCTCCATCGCCGTCGACGACGGCAACGAGCGGTGGACCGTCGGCGGGTGGGGCGCGGCCTACGAGGACGTGGAGGCCGACCGGATCCACGTGACCGGCGCCGCGGCCCCGACCTGGGCCGAGCTAGCGGAGTGACGCGAATCGGGGCGGCGGAGTGACGCGAATCGGGGCGGCGGGGGCGACACCGATCGAAGTGGCGACGTGACGCCGCCCCAAGCGCTCGACTCTGGCTCGCGCGACGGGCGGATTTATGCTCGTCGCCCCCCACGATCGGTTCCGTATGCCACCTCGACCCTCGACGTTCTCGATCGCCGCGCGCGATCCGGAGACGGACGCGGTCGGCGTCGCGGTCCAGTCCAAGTTTGTCGGCGTCGGCGCCGTCGTCCCGTTCGTCAGCGCCGACGCGGGCGCGGTCGCCACACAGAGCTTCGCGAACGTCGCCTACGGCCCCGACGGGCTCGACCTGCTCCGCGAGGGGCACGCCCCCGCGGAGGCGATCGACCGGCTCACGGGCGCCGACGACGAGGCGCCCTCGCGGCAGGTGGGGATCGTCGGCGTCGACCCCGAGGAGCCCCCGGCGGCGTTCACGGGCGACGAGTGTCACGACCACGCGGGCGACCGACAGGGTGACCACTACACGGTCCAGGGGAACATCTTGGAGAACGCCGACACCCTCGACGCGATGGCCGCGGCGTTCGAGGAGACCGACGGGGGGCTCCCGGAACGGTTGATCGCCGCGCTCCACGCGGGCAACGAGGCCGGTGGCGACAAGCGCGGCGAGCAGTCCGCGGCGCTGTACGTCGCGAAGCCCGAGGGCGGCTACGACGGCAGGAACGACCGCTGGGTCGACGTGCGCGTCGATGACCACGAGCGGCCGATCGACGAGTTGGAGCGCGTGTTCAAGATATACGACGTGACCCTCCTCGAACGCGAGGCGCCCGACGAGACGCGGGAACTGGCCGGCGAGACGGCGGTCGCTGTCGGGTCGGCGCTCGCCGACCTCGGCTTCTACGACGGCGAGCCGACCGCGGAGTTCGGCGAGGACGCTCGCGACGCGCTGGAGTCCTTCCGCGGCATGAACAACTTCGAGAACCACTCGCTCGCGGTGTTGGAGGACGCCGTCGCACGCGGGTGGGAGGAGACGGCCCCCGGTGACGACGCCGAGTCGCGGCTCGTCGACGCTATCTGGAACGGGCTCTCGCGGCTCGACCGCGTCTGAGCGCGCTCCCCTTGCCAGAGCGCGTTCGCCCCGCCGGACGTGGCCGGTCGACTTTTGCCCCTCCGCAACCGAGCGGGACCATGCCGATCGAACCCGACGAGGTGGCCGACCTCATAGAGGCGGACCTCCCCGACGCGGTCGCCCGGGTCACCGCGCCCCGGATCCACAACGACGAGGACGAGGACGCCCACTTCGCGGCCGTCGTCGTCTCGCCGGCCTTCGAGGGCGAATCGCTCGTCGACCAGCACCAGCGCGTGTACGACGCGGTCGGCGATCACATGACGCAGTCGGTCCACGCGTTGGAAATCAAGACGTACACGCCCGAAGCGTACGTGGAGCACGGCGACGGTGCGCTCGCCGGTGACCTCCGCGATGCCGGGCTGCTCCCCGTCGACGAGGCCTGAAACCGCGCCGCGTTCCCGCCGACTTCCCGCTTCCACCCTCCATGCCGATGCGATCCGAACTCGTCCGCGCCGTCCGCGGGGTCCTCGCCGCGGTCTCGCTGCTGGCGTTCGTCGCGCTCTTTCTGGCCGTCGAGGCGCGCGTCACCTCTGCGACCGTCCTCGGCGGACTCGCCGCGGTCGTGGTCGCGGCGCTGTTCGCGGCCGCCGGCCGCTCCGGGATCCGGCGGCTGCTCGGCCGGGGGGATTCGGGTCCCCGTGGAACAGCGGAACGGACCGCCGAAGGCGACGCGTGGCTCGACGAGCCGGTCGACGATACGGCGTGGACTGACCGATCCGACCGTGCTGGCGACGACCCCGAGACCGACCGGCCGCTCGCGAGGCTCGAACCCGCGCTCGACGACGCCTGGAACCGGTGGTCGGACGCCGCGCTGACGCTCGGGCTGGCCGCGCTGGGAGTCGGCGCGCTCGTGCTGCTCGCGACCTATCCGGGCGACGATCCGCCGCTCGGGCTGCTGTTGCTGGTCGCGTTCGGGATCAACGGGGCGCTCGTCACGCTCCCGTTCATTTTTAAATAAGGGAGTGCGGCGTCGGCGTTTCGGTCAGCCGTCCTCGCCGGTCTCGCTCGCAGTCGGCTCGTCGAATTCGGCCGCGGAGTCGTCGACCTCGTCGTCGTCGCCGGCACCGTCGTCATTTGCGGCGCCGGCGCCGCCCGCGACGCGGTCGGCGACCAGTTCAGCGAGCGGGTCGACCGTGACGGTCAGGCGGGCGACGAGGAACACCACTGGGACGAGCGCGACGAACAGGAAGGCGGCGTCGTACGCCCACGCGGCGCCGTTCAACACGGGGACCGCGACGCCCGCGAGCCCGCGGTACGCGACGAGCACCGCCCCGAAGACGACGAGCCAGTGGACCACGCCGCCCGCGTTCTCGGCGATCCGGTCCGGGCGAGCGTCCCCCTCCGCGTCGGCCTCGCCGAGCGCCAGGCGCGTCAGCAGCGCGAACTTCGGCGCGGCGTACAGGAGGGTCCCGGCCACCGCGAGCGCGACGACGCCCGTCGCGACCGCGGCGAACGTCACCGGCGCGAACGGGACGAGCCGGTCCACCCCCGGTAGCAGCGTCACGAGCGAGAGCACGCCGACGACCGCCAGCGCGCCGATCAGCAGTCTGCTCGTCGACCGGACCGTGTCGCGGTCGAGCGCCGTTCCGATCGCTGAGTCGTTCGAGCTCATTGGCGCTCGGCCGTTGCCGCCGGACCGGCATATAACGGGAACGCCGTCGCCCCGAGTTGAACCGGTTTTAGTCGAATTAAATTCCCGGCCGAGAGCGGCCGATACATCTCAAGTGTGGCGCCACAGGCGGTTTCGTGGCGGCGCTCGCCCCATCGGGCCAGTCGACGGAACCCTCGTAAAAGTCGTGCTTCTCGGTGGCAATTGTGTTGCTACCGTACCGCACGATTTCACGTGGGTGACGCCTTCCAGTACCTTTTACAGCGTCTCGCGGGAAGGCCGAGGCATGGGAGACGACTACCGCACGGAGGAGGACAGCCTCGGCGAGATGCAGGTGCCGGCGGACGCCTACTGGGGCGCGCAGACCCAGCGCGCCGTCGAGAACTTCCCCGTCTCGGGGATCGGGATGAGCCGGCGGTTCATCCGCGCGCTCGGCGTCGTCAAGAAGGCGGCCGCGCAGGCCAACCGCGACCTCGGGCTCGTCGAGGACGACACCGCGGAGGCGATCGTCGCCGCCGCCGACGAGGTGATCGCGGGCGAGCACGACGACCAGTTCCCGGTCGACGTGTTCCAGACCGGCTCCGGCACCTCCTCGAACATGAACGCTAACGAGGTGATCGCCAACCGCGCCGCCGAGATCGCGGGCGCGGAGATCGGCGACCGGGTCGTCCACCCCAACGACCACGTCAACTACGGCCAGTCCTCGAACGACGTGATCCCCACGGCGATGCACGTCGCCGCGCTGGAGGCCGTCGAGAAGGACCTCGTGCCCGCGCTGGAGACGCTCCACGCCGAGCTGGAGGCCAAGGAGACCGAATTCGACGGTGTCGTCAAGACGGGCCGGACGCACCTCCAGGACGCCACCCCCATCCGACTCGGCCAGGAGTTCGGCGGCTACCGGACGCAGGTCTCGAAGGGGATCGAGCGCGCCGAGGCCGTCCAGTCGAACCTCCGCGAACTCGCCCTCGGCGGCACCGCGGTCGGGACCGGGCTCAACACCCACCCCGAGTTCCCGGAGCTGGCCGCGGAGTACATCTCCGACGAGACCGGGACGGAGTTCCGCGAGGCGGAGAACCACTTCGAGGCGCAGGCCGCCCACGACGCGATGGCGGAGGGCCACGGCGCCCTCCGAACGATCGCGGGTAGCCTCAACAAGATGGCCAACGACCTGCGGCTCCTCGCCTCCGGCCCGCGCAACGGGCTCGGCGAGGTCGAGCAGCCGGAGAACCAGCCCGGCTCCTCGATCATGCCCGGGAAGATCAACCCCGTCGTCGCCGAGTCGGTCAACCAGGTCCACAAGCAGGTCGTCGGCAACGACGCCGCCGTCTCCGCGGGCGCCGCGCGCGGCGAGATCGACCTGAACCTCTACAAGCCGGTCATCGCGCACAACTTCCTCGAATCCGCGAAGCTGATCGCGAACGTCGCCGAGACGTTCGGCGAGCGCTTCGTCGGGAAGCTGGAGGCGAACGAGGAGTTCGCGCGCGAACGCGTCGAGCAGTCGATGGCGCTGGCGACCGCGCTGAACCCCGCGATCGGCTACGATAAGGCCAGCAAGGTCGCGAAGACGGCCCTGAAGGAGGGGAAGAGCGTCCGCGAGGCCGCGGTCGAGGCCGGCTACCTAACCGAGGAGGAGGCCGACGAGGTGCTCGACCCCGAGGCGATGACCCACCGCGTCATCCTCGGCGACGAGGACTGAGCCGCCCGCTCGGCGACCTCAGTCGGCGACTTCGCAGCCCAGTGCTTCCAGCCGCCGGACGGGCGCGGCGCGGTCGTCCCGCTTGACGAACACGTGGTCGGTCGCGTACGACGAGACGACGAACACCGAGGCGTCGACCTCGGCGAGCGCCGTCGCGACCGCCGCGAGGAACCAGACCAGCTCGAAGGGGAGCTCGGGCTCGAAGGTGAGGCGCTTCCACCCGGGCTCGACCGCGTCGGTCGCGACGGCGTCCGCCTCGTCCTGGTCGACCACCACCGTCGTCTCACCGACCTCCCGGACAGTCGCGAACGCGCCGGGGTGTTCGCCGTCGGTCCGGCAGACCGCGTACGTCTCCGCCGGGACGCTGACCGTCCCGTTCCGGAGGAGTTCGGCGGGATCCATGGGGGTAGCAGACGCCCGATGCCAAAGGAGGCGCGTCGAATCGGAACCATTTAAGCCGGTGTCGGTACCGATCCCACACGGATGAAACTTCACGAATATCAAGCGAAGTCTCTCTTCGCCGATGCCGGGATCCCGGTTCCGGACTCCCGGCTCGCGACGAGCGTCGACGAGGCGCTCGACGCTGTCGACGAGATCGGGTACCCGGCCGCGATCAAGGCGCAGGTCCACGTGGGGGGCCGCGGCAAGGCCGGCGGGATCAAGATCGCGACGGACCGCGAGGAGGCCGAGCAGTACGCCGACGAGATCCTCGGGATGGACCTGAAGGGATACACCGTCGATCAGGTCCTCGTCGAGGCCGGCGTCGACTTCGTCGACGAGCTGTACGTCGGCGTCACGATGGACCGCGGCGAGGGGAAGCCGGTCCTGATGGTGTCGACCGAGGGCGGCGTCAACATCGAGGAGGTCGCCGAGGAGAACCCCGACGCGATCGCGCGCGAACACGTCGACCCCGCGTTCGGCCTCCACCCGTACCAAGCCCGGAAGGTCGTCTACGAGGCCGGCGTCGACGCCGACGTGGCGCTCGACGTGGCCTCGATCCTCTCGACACTGTACGACCTCTACGAGGAGAACGACGCCTCCGAGATCGAGGTCAACCCCGTGATGATCACGGGCGACCGCGACGTGATCGCCGCGGACGCCGTGATGAACATCGACGAAGACGCGCTGTTCCGCCAGTCCGACCTGGCCGACATGGCCGAGGCGTCCTACGAGGACGACCTCGAACGCAAGGCCGGCGAGTACGGCTTCGACTACGTCCGCCTCTCCGGGAACGTCGGCATCATCGGCAACGGCGCCGGGCTCGTGATGACGACCCTCGACCTCGTCGACTACTACGGCGGCGCGCCCGCGAACTTCCTCGACATCGGCGGCGGGGCGAAGGCCGAGCGCGTCACGCAGGCGCTCGACATGGTGTTCTCCGACGACAACGTCGACGCCGTCGTCTTCAACATCTTCGGCGGGATCACCCGCGGCGACGAGGTCGCCAAGGGGATCAACGAGGCCCTAGAGCAGTTCGACGAGATCCCCAAGAAGGTGGTCGTCCGGCTCGCCGGCACGAACGCCGAGGAGGGGATGGATATTCTGAACACCGACCTCGTCGAGGTCGAGAAGACGCTGGAGGACGCGGTCCAGCGCGCGGTCGCGAACGCGGAGGAGGTGACCCAATGAGCATTTTCGTCGACGACGACACCAGAGTGGTGGTCCAGGGGATCACCGGCGGGGAGGGGAAGTTCCACGCCGGCCAGATGATCGAGTACGGCACCAACGTCGTCGCCGGCGCGGTGCCCGGCAAGGGCGGACAGGAGGTCGACGGCGTCCCCGTCTACGACACCGTCGACGAGGCCGTCGAGGCCGAGGACGCGGACGCCTCCGTCATCTTCGTGCCGCCGGCGTTCGCCGCCGACGCGATCTTCGAGTCGCTGGACACTGACCTCGACCTCGCGGTCGCGATCACCGAGGGGATCCCGACGCAGGACATGGCGAAGGTGAACAAGCGCCTGAGCGAGACCGACACCCGTCTCATCGGTCCGAACTGCCCCGGGATCATCACGCCCGGCGAGGCGAAACTGGGCATCCTCCCCGGTAACATCTTCTCCGAGGGGAACGTCGGGCTGGTCTCTCGATCCGGCACCCTCACCTACCAGGTCGTCGACAACCTCACCGAGCGCGGGCTCGGCCAGTCGACGGCGATCGGCATCGGGGGCGACCCGATCATCGGCACGTCCTTCGTCGACGCCCTCGAAGCGTTCGAGGCCGACACCGACACCGACGCGGTCGTGATGTGCGGCGAGATCGGCGGCGAGGACGAGGAGCAGGCCGCGAAGTTCATCGGCGAGCACATGGACACGCCGGTCGCCGGCTTCATCGCCGGGCGCACCGCGCCGCCGGGCAAGCGGATGGGCCACGCGGGCGCCATCGTCTCCGGCTCCGGCACCGGCACCGCGCAGTCGAAGATCGACGCGCTCAACGACGCCGGCGTCCCCGTCGGTGACACCCCCGAGGAGGTCGCCGACCACGTCGAGGACTTCCTGTAAGGGCCCCGCGGTCGGCGGGCTTTTCAATTTCGGTATCCGGAGCGAAAGCTAAAACTACCGGTAGGGGAACACACGCACATGAATTCTGAACCCGGCGACGCCTCTGCGGGGACCGGAGCGGCCGCGTCCGACGCGCCGGGATCGAACGCCGACTCGTCCCGATGTGTCCTGTTCGTCGACGACGAGCCGGGGGCGGCTGACCTCGCGGCCACGCACGTCGATCGGCTCGTGGACGGGATCGAGACGCTGACGCGGTTGTCGCCGGACGAGGGGCTGGAGGTGGTCCGCGACGGCCGCGTCGACTGCGTCGTCAGCGACTTCGACATGCCGGGATCAAACGGGCTCGAGTTCCTCGAATCGGTCCGCGATGTCGACCCCGGGCTCCCCTTCGTGCTGTTCACCGGGAAGGGGAGCGAGGAGATCGCGAGCGACGCCATCTCCGCTGGGGTGACGGACTACCTCCAGAAGGGGGCCGGTCGCGACCGCTACGAGATGCTCGCGAACAGCGTCGCGAACGCGCTCGGCCGCCGCCGGGCAGAGCGGGACCTCCGTGAGGTGAACGCGAAGGTCACGGCGATCCACGAGTTCGCGGCGGAGCTGGCATCGGTGACCGACGTTGCGACGGTGTTCGACCGGACGGTCGACGCGGCCGAGGACATCTTGGAGTTCGACCGCTGCGTCACCGCCCGCCGCCGCGGCGATAAGGTCGTCCCGGCCGTCCTCTCCGAGAGCGTCAGCGAGGAGGAGGTCCGGGCGTTCGACATCGGCGAGGGGGTCGTCGGGACCACGGTCGCGGAGCAGGAGACGATGGTGGTCGACAACCTCAGCGTCGACCCAGCGGACCCGGACGAACTGGAGGACCCTTCGTCTCCGGGTCGGTCGTCGGTCGGAGCCGACCGCCGGACCGGGTCGGAGGTGGCGGACCCGGTCGCCGACGACATCAGGTCGGCGATCAGCGTCCCGATCGGTTCCCACGGGGTGTTACAGGCCGTCTCGAACGGGTACGCCGCGTTCGACGAGCGCGACGTCGAGTTCGCGGAGCTGCTGGCGGCCCACGCGGCCAACGCCATCGAGCAGATCGAGACGGAGAACGCGCTCCGCCGGGAGCGAGATCGGCTGACGGCGCTGTTCCACGACCTCCCCCTCCCGGCGGTGCGCACCGTCGCCCTCGACGGGGGCGGCCGTCGCCTCGACGCCGCCAACGAGGCGTTCCGGGAGACGTTCGGCTACGGCGCCGACAGCGGGTACGAGGAGGTCTGCGACGAGGTCATCCCGGACAGCGCCGAGCGGTTCGAGCCGGAGGCGGTCCTCGAACGCGGCGAGCCCTCGCGGCTCGAAGTGCGCCGGCGGACCGTCGACGGGATTCGCGATTTCATCCTCCACGTCATCCCCGTCAAGCAGTCGGACGAGACGGTCCTCTACAGCGTCTACGCCGACATCGACGACCAGAAACGCATCGAGCGGACGCTTCGGCGGCTCCACGCGACGACCCGCGAGATGTTCGGCGGCGACTCGCGGGCGGAGATCGCCGAGGTGGCCACCCGCGCGGCGATCGACACCCTCGGGTTTCCGAGCAGCGGGGTCCGGCTGTACGAGCCGGAGACGAACGTCCTCCGCCCGACGGCGATAAGCGAGGAGGCCACCGCGGCGTTCGGCGACCGCCCCGCGTTCGGTCCGGGCGACGGCCGCGTCTGGGAGGCGTTCGAGTCCGGCCAGCCGATCGTGGTCGACGACCTCGACACGGTCGACACCGCGGTCGGGTACGGCGAACACCGGAGCCTCCTCGTCGTCCCGCTCGGCGAACACGGGGTGATGCCGTTGGGGTCGCGGGAGCCGGAGTTCTTCGACGCGACGGACGTCCAGTTGGCCCGCGTCCTCGCCGCGAACGTCACGGTCGCGCTCAACCACGCCGAGCGGACAGAACAGCTGCGCGAGCGGGACGCGGCGCTCCAGCGGGAGATAGACCGGCTGGAGAAGTTCGCCGGGCTGGTCTCTCACGACCTCCGGAACCCGCTCAACGTCGCGGCCGGCCGGACGGACCTGGCTCGGGCGCTGACCGACGACGCGGCGGTCCTCGATGAACTCGATCGGGTGGAAGACGCCCACGACCGGATGACGCAGCTGATAGACGACCTCCTCGCGCTGGCGCGGCAGGGTCGGACGGTCGACGACATCGAGCCCGTCCCGCTGGACGAGGCGGCCGAACGCGCGTGGCGCACCGTCGACACGGCGGGCGCCACGCTCGACGCGTCGGCTGCGACGGACGCGGTCGACGCCGACCCGGAGCGGCTCCGGACGCTCCTCGAGAACCTGTTTACGAACAGCGTGGAACACGGTTCCACGAGCAGTCGGGCAACGCCCGACGACGGCGTCGAGCACGGCTCGGGCGACGCCGACGACCTCACGGTCTCCGTCGGATCGCTCCCGGACGGCTTCTACGTCGCGGACGACGGACGCGGTTTCGACATCGACCCCGAGGCGGCGACGGAGTACGGGCGATCGAGTACCCCGGACGGGACGGGGTTCGGCCTCGCGATCGTGCGAGAGATCGCGGCCGCTCACGGCTGGGAACTGTCGGTCGACGACAGGGACGGCGCGCGGTTCGAGTTCCGCCCTGAATCATAGTATATAAAAAGACGGTTGGCGTGCGCAGGGTGCGCACAGGCGGGCCACGGTTATGCGCGATTCGCCCCTGTAAGTAACGTATGGACGACGGAACCCGCGAGCTGCTCGAACCGCTCCCGCCGAGCGCCAAACTGGTCTACTACGTGCTCGACGCGGAGGGCCGGTTCGACCAGACCGGCCTCGCCGAGGAGACCCGCCTCTCGACCCGCACCGTCCGGTTCGCGGTCGAGAAGCTCACCGAGGTCGGCCTCGTCGAGGAGGGGTTGTGCCCCCGCGACGCCCGCCGGTCCGTCTACCAAGCGGTTCCGCCGGCCGAGCGCGACCCCGTCGACGAGCCGGAGGCGACCGCCGACTCGGCCTCCGAGGCCGACGCGCCGACTGCCGCGGTCGCGGAAGACTGACGCGGAACGGGGCCGACTCGCCGGGCCGCCGACGCCCCGATCCGTCGCGCTTTTGCCCTCGGGACCGATAGTAAGGACACTCCGATGGCGACGTACCACATCGAAACGTACGGCTGTAGCTCGAACCGGGGAGAGAGCCGGGAGATCGAGCGCGCCCTCCGCGACGGGGGGCACCGCCCGGCCGACGGCCCGGACGACGCGGACGTCGCCATCCTCAACACCTGTACCGTCGTCGAGAAGACGGAGCGGAACATGCTCCGCCGCGCCGAGGAGCTGTCGGAGACGACGGCCGAACTCGTCGTTACTGGCTGTATGGCGCTGGCACAGGGCGAGATGTTCGCCGAAGCCGACGTCGACGCCGAGATCCTCCACTGGGACGAGGTCCCCTCGTACGTGCTCAACGGCGAGTGCCCGACGGTCACGCCCGACGCCGAACCGGTCCTCGACGGCGTCGTCGGTCTCCTCCCGATCGCGCGCGGCTGTATGAGCAACTGCTCGTACTGTATCACCAAGTTCGCCACCGGCCGGGTCGACTCCCCGTCGGTCGAGGAGAACGTCGAGAAGGCCCGGGCCTTGATCCACGCCGGCGCGAAGGAAATCCGCGTCACCGGGCAGGACACGGGCGTCTACGGCTGGGACGACGGCGACCGGAAGCTCCCCGAACTGCTCGACCGCATCTGCGACATCGACGGCGACTTCCGGGTGCGGCTGGGGATGGCTAACCCCGGCGGCATCCACGGCATCCACGAGGAGCTGGCCGACGTGTTCGCCGAGAACGAGGAGCTGTACGACTTCATCCACGCGCCGGTCCAGTCCGGTTCCGACGACGTGCTCGAAGACATGCGCCGCCAGCACCGCGTCGAGAAGTTCCGCGAGGTCGTCGACACTTTCGACGACCGGCTCGACCACTGGACGCTGTCGACCGACTTCATCGTCGGGTTCCCCACAGAGAGCGAGGCCGACCACGAGCGCTCGATGGACCTGCTCGCCGAGGTCCGGCCCGAAAAGATCAACGTCACCCGCTTCTCGAAGCGTCCCGGCACCGACGCGGCCGACATGAAGGGGCTCGGCGGGACCGTTAAGAAGGAGCGGTCGAAGGCGATGTCCGAGCTGAAGATGGAGGTCGTCGGCGAGGCGTACGAGTCGATGGTTGGCGGGACGTTCGAGGTGCTCGTCGTCGAGGAGGGGACGGGCGACTCGGTCAAGTGCCGCGACGGCGCCTACCGACAGATCATCGTCCAGAACGCGACCGATCGCGGCGTCGAGGTCGGCGACTTCCTCACCGTCGAGGTGACCGGCCACAACACGGTGTACGCGTTCGGCGACCCCGTGACGGAGTCGACACCGGCCGACGGCGACTCGGTCGAGCGCGACGAACAGCCGGAGTCCACGCCGTCGTCGGCCTAACGCCACGCGAACGGCGCGCTTCTCCCACGCCTAACGAACTGACCGCGACCTCGGTGTCCAACGAACGGCTCGCGCCGCCACGCGGTCGACGCGGCGCCCGAACCGACCGAGATCGCTCCCGCCCGGGTCGCACGGCCGCTACTCCGAGGCTTCCGACCTCACTCTCACCGCCGATCCTCTCCGGAGTCGACGCCGGCCGAGCCGTCCGAATCCGGCCGATCGGGGAGGCGGATCCGGACCGCCGTTCCCCCCGGCTCGTTCTCCGCGAACTCGACCGTTCCGCCCGCCCGGTTCACGGCCCAGTAGATCAGCCACAGCCCGACGCCTTCGGTGTGTTCGAGCGGGGTCTCCTCGGAGTTTCGGAGCATCCGCCGCTCGATCCGCGGGATGCCGCGTCCGTCGTCCGCGACGACGAGGTGTACCGCATCGTCGCGCCACACGCGCACCGTCACGGTCACGTCGTCGTTATGTTCGACGGCGTTCCGCAGCGCCTCCTCGAACGCGACCCGGACGGACGGATGCGTCCGGACGACGCAGCGCTCCGGCAGCTCCGTGCGGATCGTCGCGTCGGGCGCTTCGGCGGTCAACTGCGCCACCTCCTCCTCGACGACGGTGACCAGGTCCACCGAGCAGCGCGCGTCGGTCTGCCAGATCGACGCGAGCCGTCGCGTCCGCTCGCTCGTGTCGAGGAGCGACTCCAAGTGGTCGCGGATCGTCGCCACCTGCGCTCGGGTCTCCGGGCTGTCGTCCGCCGCCTCGATCTCGGTGAGGTACCCGAGCGCCACCGAGAGCTCGTTCCGGATGTTGTGGCGCAACACCCGGTCGTTGATCGAGAGCAGCGTCGCGAGCTCCTGCGCCTCGGTGAGCTGTTCGTCCGCCTTCACCGCGTAGAGGCTCCCGCGAGACCCGACCGCCGCGCCGAGACTGGCGGCGAACGAGAGCAGAAAGGGGAGCTTGAACGCGTGGTGTCCGATCAGCCAAATGAGCCAGACGACGGCGGCGAGCCCGGTGAACCCGAGCGCGGTCCCCGCGCCGATCCGGACCGCTCGCCACTGGCCGGAGCGAGAGATCCCCCAGCGCGGGAGGTCGCGAACGGTGTAGAAGGCGACGCCCGAGAGGCCGAGTATCAGCACCGATTCGAGTGCGATCCCCACGGTCGGGCCCGCGTGAGTCAGGTGGAGCACACCGAGGCCGAAACAACACCCCCCCAGAGCGGCGAAGCCGTATCGGGGCGGTACGTGGGGACCCATCGCCGAATTTACTCTCTCGCGACGGATATCGGTTTCTAGTTCTGCCCGGTTCCGGCCGCTCTACTCCTCGTAGATGACCTCGACCTCGTCGGCGAATCGGTCTAAGATGTTCCGTCGCTTCTTCTTCATCGTCGGCGTGAGCAGGTCGTTCTCCTCGGTGAACTCCTCCTCGACGAGCCGGAACTGCTTGATCTTCTCGTACGACTCGAACTCCTCGTTCACGCGGTCGACTTCCTCCTGAATCCGCTCGCGGACGCGGTCGTCGCGGCAGACCGCGGCGCGCTCCGCGGGCAAGTCGATCCCGTTGGCCTCGGCCCACGCCTCGACCCTCTCGAAGTTCGGCACGATGAGCGCCGAGACGAACTTCCGGCCGTCGCCGAGGACGACGCACTGCTCGACGAACTCGTTGGCGGCGAACCGGTCCTCGATCGGTCCGGGGGCGACGTTCTTCCCGGTCGAGAGCACGAGCAGCTGCTTCGCGCGCTCGCGGAACGCGACGTAGCCGTCGGGGCGGAGCTGGACGATGTCACCGGTGCGAAACCACGGCTCCGCGGCGGCGGCCTCCGCGTCTCCGGGGCCGTCCCCGTCGACGCCGACGCGGTCGTCGGCCGGGGTCCCGGCGGTGACGGCGTCGGTCGGGAGGTCGTCCGCGTCGACGAACGCGTCTGCGGTCGCGTCCGGCCGGTTCCAGTAGCCGTCCGTCACCTGTGGCCCCCGGACGAGCAGTTCGCCGACGTCGCCGGCCAGGTCCGCGACCTCTTGTCCCACCACGGAGCCGTCGATCGCGATCTCGGTGTCGACCACCGGCGGCCCGATGGTGCCGACCTTCGGCTTCTCGGGCGGGTTGACGCAGATGACGGGCGACGTCTCCGTCAGGCCGTATCCCTCCAGTATCGGCAGGTCCATCGCGTGGTACAGCGCGCACAGCTCCGCCGACAGCGACCCGCCGCCCGAGATGAAGAAGTCGATGTTCCCGCCGATCGCCTCCCGGACCGACGAGAAGACGAGCCGATCGGCCACCGCCCGCTTGGCGTCGAGTAGCGGACCGGGGGCGTCGGCCTCGTGGTGGTCGCGGCCCACGTCGACCGCCCACTCGAAGATGCGCTCCTTCACCGGCGACTCGCTCGCCTGCTCCCGGATCGCGTCGTACAGCTTCTCGTAGACGCGCGGGACGCTGGTGGTCGTCGTCGGGCGGACGAGCCCGAAGTCCTCGCGGAGCGTGTCGGGGCTCTCCGCGTACGCGACCGTCGCCCCCGCCGCGAACATCATGTAGTGGCCGGCCATCCGCTCGAAGACGTGCGCGAGCGGGAGGAACGACAGCGTCGTCGACTCGGCGGAGATGCCGGGCACCTCCGGGTCGCGGTCGGGTCGGTCCGCGAACCGCCGGTAACACTGGGAGACGTTGTCCCGGAAGTTGCCGTGGGTGAGCCTGACCCCCTTCGGCTTCCCGGTGGTCCCGGAGGTGTAGATCAGGCTGGCGAGGTCGTCGACGCCGACCGCGTCGAGCCATCCCTCGTAGGCCGCCTCGTCGAACGCCGCGGCGCCGCGCTCGTGGACCTCGCCGAGGGTGTACACGTCGTCCACGTCAGCGTCGGCATCGTCCCCGAGGTCGTCGGTGTCGACCTCGTCGAGGGTCACGATCGCGTCGAGGTCGTGTTCGAGGTCGCCGCGCACCGCGAGGACCTCGCGGAGCATCTCGCGGTTCTCGGCCACGACCACGGTCGCCTCGGGGTCCTCCAGCAGGTAGCGCAGCTGGCTCGGGGACGACGAGGCGTACACGGTCGTCACGACGGCGCCAGCGGCCAGCGCCGCGAAGTCGGTCTGAGCCCACTCCATGCGGGTCTGCGAGTACATCGCCAGTCGCGTGTCGTCGTCGACGCCCAGCTCGCGCAGCCCGGTCGCGAGGTTCCGGACGATCCCCCGCATCTCCGCGTACGTCACGTCGGCGTACTCGCCCGCGGGGGCCTCCGGAACCACCCCGGACGCGACGAGCGACCGGTCGTGGACTCCCCCCTTGTACCGCTGTGCGATCCGGTCAGCGTGCCGCTCCGCGGTGCGTTCGAACGTCGCGGGGAGCGTCTCTCGGGCGATGGCGTCGTCCGTGAACGCTCGTTCCGCCTCCTGCCAACTCATACCCCCCCAGACCCGCCCTACCTTCATAAACAATCCGGTAGTTTGGAGTTTCCGCCGGTCCGGGGCGCCCGGGAGAGTCAGCGGCCGCGGGCGATTCGTCCCCCGACGCGGTCCTTATCGGCGCGGATCCGGTCTGCGACCTCCGCGATCTGGGCCAACACCGGGTACCGCGGCCCGTCGGTCGGGCCGTAGAGGTAGGCGTAAAACGGCCGTTCGCGGTCAGCGTCGAGCGGCGTGCGCGGCGTCAACGGGGGATCGTCCAACGAGCGCTGTCGGTCGGCGGCGAGGTCGTCGCACTCCCCTTCGAGTTCCGTCAGCCGGCTCCAGACATCGACGGCGGCCTCGGCCTCGCAGCCGGGTCGGACCCCGTCTAAGTGACCGAGCAGCCGGCGGCGACGGCGGTCGATCGCCGACAGCGCTGACTCCCTGTCGCCGATCGCGTCGATCTCTTCGTCGATCGCGTCGGCGAGGCGTTCGCGTGCGTCGACGGCGCGGCGGCTCCGGTCGACGAGCGCCGACTGCGCGGCGCCCGAGAGCCCCCCGTCCGACGCCAGCGCGGTCACGGCGTCCGGACCGAGTTCGGCCGCCAGGCTCTCCGCGGGCGTCTCGTCGTACTCGGCCCGGTAGTGGGGGAGCGACAGCACGGTGTCGTTGTACGCGGCCATCAACCGTCTGAGGCTGACGCTGCTCCCGGGCGATCCGCCGCCGGGGCCGCGCGCCCCGTCGCCGGGAGCGCCCATTCCGCGGAGCGAGCCGGCCGGCACGCCGGACGGCGTCGAGTCCGTCGCGGCCGAGATGGTGTCGATGTCGGCCACGCGGTCGGCGAACGACTCGAACGCGTCCCGCTCGTCGAGGACGCGGCGTCGCTCGCGGTGACAGGCCGCCTCGGCGTCCCGGACGTACGCGAACGCGACCAGCGCGGCGAGACCGACGATCGCGACCGCCGTCAGCACGCCCGGATCGGTCGCGACCGCCCACAGGTCGCACCAGCCGCTCGAACACCCCGCCGCCGTCACCCCCTGATCGGGGATCTGAAACACCGTCGTCGAACCCGTACGAACGCTCATTACGCCTGTTAACACGGTACACACACAAAGCGCTTTTGTCCGCTCGACGGGGTTCGCCGGCAGCGCTCGTCTTCTCGCCTCGTCGGGCCCTCAGTCCCGGACGCCGTCGTCGGTGATCACGGTGTCGATCATCCCGATCGGGGTGGCGTCGTAGCTCGGGTTCTCGATCTCGACGTCCTCGACGGGTTCGCGCATCACCTCGACGGCGTCGCGGAACTCGTTCTCGAACCGGAACTCCTCGATCGTCTTCGCGCCCGAGCCGACCGCGGTGACTGGGACGCCGAGCTCGCGCGCCGTGACGACGAGGGGGAACGTGCCGATCCGGTTGTAGTAGGTTCCCCCGGTAATACAGGTGATACCGAGCAGGACGCGGTCGCAGTCGCGGAGCGCGTACCCCATCGCGCTGTCGACGACCATGCGGACGTCGACGCGGGACACCCCGGCGAGAATCCGCGCGGTCTTGCGGCCGAGCGTCCGCGGGCGCGCCTCGGTGACGTAGACGGTCAGGTGCGCCCCGTCGCGCGCGGCGTTCTCGATCGCCTCCAGCACCGTCGTGGAGTAGTCGTGGACGAGCAGCGTGTCGCCGTCCTCGATGTGCTCGGCCGCGTTGGCGGCCGCCTCGCCCTTCGCCGTCTCGATGTCGTCGACGACGCGGGCGATCACGTCCTCCAACAGCTGCTTCGCGCCCTCGACGCTCGTCGCCTCGCCGACGATGGATCGCTCGACCTCGCGCATCGCGTTGTGGAGCGCGGCGTGGGAGGGGTTCGACCGGCGCAGCACGCCCGCGTTGTGTTCGAGGTCGCGCTCGAACTCGTCGACGGTCACGTACTCCCGGTCTAACAGGTCCGCGAGCGACCGCGTCGCCTTCACGGCCACCGCGGACGTGCTGTGGGTCCGCATCGCCCGGATCTCGGCGACGGTCTCGTCGATCATGCCCGAAGGGTCGACCGCGCCGGTAAAAGGGGTTCCGGGGGCGAGTCGGCGGCGAGGCGCCCCGGAGTGCGCCGTCGCACTACTCGAACCCGATCCGGCCGATCGCGCGCGACAGACAGCCCGCGTCCGGTTCGAGGTACGAGTAGTGGTCCGCCACCAGATCGCTGACGTCGATGTCGGCGTAGCCGTCCGGCGCGGTCGCGGCGCCGGACAGCCCGCCGTGGCCGACCGCCCGGGTCCGGTCGGAGGCGCGGTACACCCACCCGAGGACGCGGTCGTTCCGGCTGTGGAAGTTGTAGAGGGGCGCGTCGAGCGCCCCAATTGCCGCCCCGTACGCCCCGTCGGTCCCGACGCTGTCGTGCGGGATCGCCCCGCCGAACAGCGACACCGACGCGAGGGCGTCCGTCCGCCCCCTGTCCGCGAGTTCGCGCAGCGCCGCTCCGGTCACGCGAGCGCCGAGCGAGTGCGCGAACAGGTGGACCGGACGGCCGTCCTCGTCCGCCCACGCCGTCAGCCAGTCGGCGAGCGGGGCGGCGTTGGCGTCGGCGGTGCGCTTCGCCGGTCCCCAGTCGTCGTTCGACGACCACGAGTAGCCGATCACGGGCGGGACGCTCGCCGCCGCGTCGTCGCCGCCCGCCGAATCCGACGCCGCCGCCAGCCCCAGTCGCGCCGCGTACGCCTGATCGCGGGCCGACTCTGCGTCCGCGCCGAGGCCGTGGACGTACAGGACCACCGCGTCGCTGCCGCCGAACTCCCACGACCCCGAGCGCGTCGTCGGCTCGTCGGCGTCGAGCCGCCGTCGGGTGGAGACCATCGGCTGTGACTCGGGCGCCTCGTACCCGCCGAAGTCGCCGTCGAGCGCGTTGGCGACGTACAGTCCGCCGCCCCCGAGGAGACCGACGCCGCCCGCGACGCCGTAGAGGAGCCGGCGGCGGGTAACGGGGCCGGACGAGTCGTCCGATGCGTCCGAGCTGTCAGGAGTGGTATCGGATGAGA
The DNA here is from genome assembly GCF_005435095.1 of Halorubrum sp. CGM5_25_10-8B. NCBI lineage: Archaea > Methanobacteriati > Methanobacteriota > Halobacteria > Halobacteriales > Haloferacaceae > Halorubrum > Halorubrum sp. CGM5_25_10-8B. Next base: position 45,375 of record NZ_SGTY01000014.1, read on the forward strand.
TGTCGAATCGTCGGCCCGAGCGATCAAATAGCTGACGCGGCGGCGACGGCTGTTTATAAACGGGTCCCCTACGAGACGTATGAGCTACCCGGTCACGTACTACTGTCCCCACTGCGGGACGCTCGTCGCGCTCGAACGCGAGGGGTACCTCGCGGACAAGTCGGTGACGCCGTACCCGCTAGAGGGGTGGACGTACGTCGCGCCGACCGAGCCGTTCGACGCCGACGAGGCGACCGAAGACGGCGACACCGCCGACGCCGACGGCGTCCGGTTCGTCTGCGGCGAGAGCGACGGCGTCGAGTGGGACCCGCACGACGGCGTGCGCGGCACCGACGTCGGCGGCGACGAGCCGTACCGCGAGCCGGACGCCGAGGGCGTCGGCTGCGGCGAGGCGTTCTACCTCTCGTTCGTCCGCTACGACGAGGGGCGCGAGATCGACCCGCGGGCTGAGTCTGCCCCCGTCGAGATCAACCCCGATCCGAGACCGAGCGGGCCCCGCGGTCCGAGCGGCCCCGGCGAGGCCGGCGGCCCGAGCGACTCCGACGGCTTCTGGTGACGACTCGGAACGCTCGCTTACATCCGGCTCACGAAGCATTTCGGTCGAACGCTCCCGAAATCGCGCTCGCTCAATTCTAAATAGTCGCTGGTGGACCGGCGACGGACACCGGCAAAGCCCCACCGGAAGACGTTCCTGCTCGCTTTGCTGCGCGGGCTGCGACTTCCGTGCTCCCGCTCGCTTCGCTCGCGGGAACGCGCAGCACCGCAGCCTCACACCTCCCCAGCCGCGTCGCTCGCCGCGGGCGAGCGACTCCCTCGCGCGTGTTCCTCACGCCCTGCGGGCGTTCGGAGGCACGCGCCACCGCCTCGGTTGTTTATAAGTAACGTCCACCGGATCTCTTGCGACGCCCCGAGTCGAACAGCCAAACCCCTTAAACGGGGAGCGAGTACGCTCGTTTATGGAAAGCATCAATCGGACTGCGATCGAGCTGGTCGACGAGGCGCTCGACTTCGCCGGCGAGCTGGACGTCGTCGGCTACGAGCTGGACAACGGCGCCACCGTCGTCGACTTCGGCGTCGACGCGGCCGGCGGCGTCGAGGCGGGACTACTGCTCGCGGAGATCCAGACCGCCGGGCTCGCGAACCTCCAGACGCGAATGGGCCGGCTCGCCGGCGCGCCGCGCCAGTACGTCGAGCTGTCGACGGACCACCCCGCGGTCGCGCTGCTCTGCTCGCAGAAGGCCGGCTGGGAGCTGACGACCGAGGGCGGCTTCGAGGGGCTGGGTTCCGGCCCCGCCCGCGCGCTCGTCGGCCGCGAGACCGAGTTCGAGCGCGTCGGCTACTACGACTCCTCCGAGTTCGCCACGCTGGCGGTCGAGTCGACGGCGCTCCCCGACGAGGAGGTCGCCGAACAGGTCGCCGAGCTGGCCGAGGTCGACACCGACGGCGTGTTCCTCCCGACGTTCGCCACCGGCTCGACCGCGGGCTCCGTCACCACCGCGGCCCGCGCCGCTGAACTCGCCGTCTTCCGCCTGTTGGAGGTCGGATACGAGCCCACGGACGTGCTCCACGCCTCCGGCTCCGCGCCGCTCGCGCCCCCGACCCGCGACGAGACCGAGGCGATGGGCCGGACCAACGACGCCTTGGCGTACGGCGGCGAGGTCCACCTCCAGGTCGCGCGCGACGACGACCGCTTCGGCGAGATCGTCTCGACCGCGGGCGAGGAGTACGGCACCCCCTTCGTTGAGGTGTTCGAGGACGCCGACTGGGACTTCTACGACGTGCCCGAGAGCGTGTTCGCCCCGGCGCGGGTCACCGTCGACGTCGTCGACGGCCCCGTCTACACCGTCGGTGAGACCGACGAGGAGCTGCTCGCCGAGTCGTTCGGCTACCGCTGACGCCGCGAGCGTCCCCGACTGATGCGACTCAAACCCGTCCCCGAACCCCCGGCCGACCTCGACGCCCTCCGCGAGTACCAGCGCGCGGTCCCGCTCGTCCCGGGTACCGCCGACGACTGCTGCGCCCGCCTCCGGCGGCGACGCGACCTCCCCGACCGTCAGACCGCGAACGACTGGCTCGCGTTCCTGCGCGCGCTCGACCTCGCCGAGGACACCTCTCGGGGGTTCGTCCGCGCCGACGCCGAGCCGACGCCGGAACGCGTCCGCGAGGGGCTCCGAGAGGAGGTCCTGTTCGGCCCCGAGGCGCTCGCGGCGCTGCGGGAGGCCTCGACCGACGACCCGCTGACCGCCCCCGACCTCTTCGCCGCGACCCGCGACCGAGTTCCGCGGCACGACAGGGCCCGCGATCCCGACTGGGAGGCGACGTGGCGGGGCCGCGCGGCCCGGCTGCTGGGATGGCTCGCGCTCGTCGACCTCGCCGCGCCCGTCGGCGACGGCACGGAATCGCCAGAGGATGCGCCGGGCTACGTCGCCGGCGACGCGCTCTGACGCGGCGGTCGTCTCCTCCGCTCCGACCGTTCGAACTCCCGCAACAAGCCTTTTACTCGGTGCCGGAGAGGGAGTCACATGGGACGATTCGACGAGCGCACGGTCCGCTACGAGCCGACGAGCGTCAAGGACCTGCTCGTCGAGATGAAGGACACCGCGGAGCTGTTGATCGATCTGTCTTATTCGGCGGTTCTCCACGCGAGCCCGACGGTCGCGCACGAGGTCGTCGAGCTGGAACACCGGATGGACGTGCTCCAGATGCGCGCCCGGATGAGCCTGATGCTCGCCGCGCGGAACCCGAACGAGGCGGAGACGCTCGCGCCCGTGCTCGGCGTCATCGCGGCCGCCGACAAGGTCGCCGACGCCGCGGGCGACATCGCCAAGATCGTCACCGAGGAGATCGGGCTCCCCGAGGCGATGCGGGGCGCGCTCTCCGCGGGCGTGGAGACGCTCGTCCGCGGGACCGTGCGGGGCGAGTCCGCGTACGCCGGCCGGACGCTGGACGATATCGATCTTGAATCAGAGACCGGCGTCCGCGTCATCGCGGTCCGGCGCGACGAGGACTGGATCCTCAACCCCGGACCGACCACCCGGTTAGCGCCCGGCGACGTGACTCTGCTTCGGGGGCCCGAAGCGGGCGTCGAGGACGTGTACCCCGCGCTGAGCGGCGACCCGTTCGAGCCCGAGCCCGCGCCCGAGCCGGCGATCGACGACTTGGAGCGCGCGGTCGACTCGATCGTGTTGATGAAGAACCTCTCCGAGCTCGCCGTCGACCTCGCGTACGGGTCGGTCCTCTTCGACAACGAGGAGCTGGCCGAGGAGGTGAGCAACCTCGAGATCGAGGTGGACGCGCTCCAGTCGCGGTTCGAGGCGTGGACGCTCCGCGCCGCGGCCGAGGCCGACGACCCGGTGTCGCTGCGGGGACTCATCCACCTCGGCGTCGCGACCGAGGAGATATCCGACGCCGCGCTGGCGATCACCGAGGGAGTCCTCCGCGACCTCGACGTCCACCCGGTCGTGGAGATGGCGGTCCAGGAGTCCGACGAGATAATCACCCGGACCGTCGTCGTCGAGGGGAGCGAACTCGACGGGACCGCCGTCGCCGACGGCGTGCCCGCGACCGACATCTCGACGAGCGTCCTCGCGATCCGCCGCCCGGACGAGGGGTGGCTGGTCGGCCACGACATCGACACCACGCTGCGAGGCGGCGACGTGATCATCTCGAAGGGAACCCGGACCTCAGCCGAGGAGTTCGATGCCCTCGCGGCGTGAGGCGGACGACGCAGAGCGCGGAGCGAACGCCCCCGACAGCGGAGCGAACGCTGACGCGGACAGCAGAGCGAACGCCGACGCGGACAGCAGAGCGAACGCCGACGCGGACAGCAGAGCGAACGCCGACGCGGACAGCAGAGCGAACGCCGACGCGGACAGCAGAGCGAACGCCGACGCGGACAGCGGAGATCCGGCGGGCGAAAGCGCCGACCCCGCCGCGCTCGCCCGGGCCTACTACGACGCGATCGACGCCGGCGAGTACGAGCGGCTCGCGTCGCTGCTCGACCCCGAATTCGTCCAGCGGCGCGGCGACAGGACGTTCGAGGGACGCGACCGGTTCGTCGCGTTCATGCGAGACGGGCGGCCGAACACCGACACGACCCACGCGGTCGACCGCGTCTATCCGTCGGGTCCCGGCGTCGCGGTCCGCGGCCGCCTCCGTGACGCTGACGGCGACGTGCTGTTCGCGTTCGTCGACGTGTTCGAGACCGAGGCCGGGCGGTTGACCTCGCTTGAGACGTACGGGGCCGAGTCGTCCGACGGATAGGCCGTCTCCCCGGCCTTACCACGCCGCCCGCAACACGCCGAGGATCTCCTCGGGAGTCGCGTCGAGGTCGGCCGGCGCGCGCTCCATCGGCGGGTCCTCGGCGACGAACTCGGCGATCGCCGGGAGGTCGTCCTCGTCGGTCTCGGGGAGATCCCGGAGGCGGCTCGGGACATCGAGCGCGTTCCGGACCTCGGCGACGGCCGCGACAACATCCTCGGCGATCGCTGCGTCGTCGCGGCCGCCGGTCCGGATCCCGAGCCCGGCGGCCAGCGCCCGCCGGCTCGCGTCGACCTCGTCGAAGAGGTACGCCAGCGCGTGCGGCGCGACGACGGCGTGGATCGCGCCCTGCTGAACCTCATATCGCCGCGCGAACCCGTGGCCGAACGCGTGGATCACGCTGATCTTGGAGTCGAGCTGGACGAGCAGCGACCCCACGACCGCGCGGTCCATCGCGTCCTCGCCGCCCGGTCGGTCGCCGGCCACGCGGGGGAGCGCGTCCGAGAGGAGGCGGAGTCCGTGGACCGCGGCCGCGTCGCTCACCGGGGAGGCGTCGCGGGCGTACGGCGTCTCGATCCCCTTGTCGAACCCGTTCATCGCCGACCCGGCCAGCACCGAGGCCGGCGTCGTCTCGAACAGCGCCGGGTCGGCCACGTCGACGATCGGCCACGCGCCGCTCCCGCTGACGGTCACCGGCTGTCCGGTCGGCGACTCGTCGGCCGAGAGGACCTCCAGCGAGCCGCCTGTCGAGACGTCCGCGCCCGCGAATGTCGTCGGCACGACGACAGCCGGGAGGGCGGGGCCGCTCTCAGGCGCCAGGTCGCCGAGCGCGTCTGCGCCGGCCTCCGCGTCGCCGCGGAGGGCGTCGAGATCCCGGCCGTCGGCCGCGAGCAGCGTCGCCTGTCTCGCGACGTCGAGGCTGGCGCCGCCGCCGACCGCGACGAGGACGTCCGCGTCCGCCTCGGCCCGCGCGTCGAGGAGGTCGTAGGCGGTCTCGACCCGCTTGTCTGGCGTTGTCCCGTCGAAGACGCCGACGAGTCGGTCGCCGAGGCCGTCTCGGACCGGATCCATCAGGGCGTCGTTCGCGCCGGTGTTCGAGCCGCAGACGACGAGCGCGCCGTCGAGGCCGCGATCGCCGAGCCAGGCGCCGAGGTCGGCGACTCGTCCCCGCCCGTACCGGATCTCGCAGCCGCGGTGAACGTGGTCGAAGGAGTCCGCGATCGGTAGCATCGGCGACGGGTACGCGAGGGCGCGGTTTGTAGCTGTGGGAGAGCTAGGCACACGTCGCCGTCGGGGGCTCACACGCGCGCGTGCGCCGGGTTTATAACCCGACAGCGACTAGCGAGTGTAAGTTCCTATGTCAGAGCAGAGCGAATACGGAGCCGGCCAAATTCAGGTCCTCGAAGGCCTGCAGGCCGTCCGTAAGCGACCGGCGATGTACATCGGGTCCACGGACGGTCGGGGGCTCCACCATCTCGTCTACGAGGTCGTCGACAACTCCATCGACGAGGCCCTCGCGGGCTACTGCGAGGAGATCGAGGTACGGATCCACGACGACGGCTCCGTCTCCGTCAGCGACGACGGGCGCGGCATCCCCGTCGACACTCATGAGGAGTACGACCGCCCCGCGCTCGAGGTCATCCTGACGGTCCTCCACGCCGGCGGGAAGTTCGACTCCAAGTCGTACCAGGTCTCCGGCGGGCTCCACGGCGTCGGCGTCAGCGTCGTCAACGCCCTCTCCGAGCGGCTCGAGGTCGAGGTCAAACGTGACGGCGGCGTCTTCCGCCACCGGTTCGCGCGCGGCGAACCCGACGAGGACGGCTTCGAGCGCGTCCGCGACATGGACGCCGGCGAGTCGACCGGGACCGAGATCCGGTTCTGGCCCGACGAGAAGATATTCGAGACGACGGAGTTCCAGACCTCCACGCTCGCGAACCGACTCCGCGAGCTCGCCTTCCTCAACTCCGGTGTCGAGATCCGCCTGGCCGACGACCGCGACGACAGCGAGGAGACGTTCCGCTACGACGGCGGCATCCGCGAGTTCGTCGAGTACCTCAACGAGACGCGCTCGCCGATCCACGAGGAGGTCATCTACTTCGAGGGCGAGACCGACGGCGTCCACGTCGAGGTCGCGATGCAGGCGACCGAGGAGCTCCAGGGCTCCGTCCACGCGTTCGCCAACAACATCAACACCCGCGAGGGCGGCACCCACCTCACCGGCTTCAAGACCGCCCTCACGCGGACCGTCAACGACTACGCCAACGAACAGGGACTCGTCAACGACCTCGACGCCAACCTCAAGGGCGAAGACGTCCGTGAGGGGCTCACGGCGGTCGTCTCGGTGAAACACCCGGACCCGCAGTTCGAGGGGCAGACGAAGACGAAACTCGGCAACAGCGAGGTCCGCGGCGTCGTCGAGTCCGCGACCCACGAGAAGCTCGGCACCTTCTTCGAGGAGAACCCCGACACCGCCGAGAAGGTCGTCCACAAGGCCGCGGAGGCGGCGCGCGCGCGGAAGGCCGCGAAGAAGGCCGAGGAGCTCACCCGCCGCAAGTCGGCGCTGGAGTCGACCGCGCTCCCCGGTAAGCTGGCGGACTGCCAGACCCGCGACCCGACCGAGGCGGAGCTGTTCGTCGTCGAGGGCGACTCTGCGGGCGGCTCGGCCAAGCAGGGCCGGAACCGCGAGAACCAGGCGATCCTCCCGCTGAAGGGGAAAATCCTCAACGTCGAGAAACACCGCCTCGACCGCATCCTAGAGAACGACGAGATCCGCGCGCTGATCACCGCGATCGGCGCGGGCATCGGCGAGGAGTTCGACCTCGACGACGTCCGGTACAACAAGATCATCCTGATGACTGACGCCGACGTCGACGGCGCCCACATCCGGACGCTGCTCCTCACGCTCCTCTATCGGCACATGAAGCCACTTCTGGAGGCCGGCTACGTGTACGCGGCCCAGCCCCCGCTGTACCGCGTCCGGTACCGCGGCGAGACGTACGACGCCATGACCGAGGCGGAGCGCGACCGCATCGTCGAGGAGGAGTGCGACGGCAACCCCACGCAGGTCCAGCGGTTCAAGGGGCTCGGCGAGATGAACCCCGACCAGCTGTGGGACACCACGATGGACCCGACGAACCGCCGGCTCAAGCGCATCACCATCGACGACGCGGCCGCCGCGGACCGCATGTTCAACGTGCTGATGGGTGACGCGGTCGAGCCGCGCAAGCAGTTCATCAAGGAGCACGCGACCGAAGCGGAGTGGGTGGACATATGAGCTCGGAGACTCCCGACGCCGACCCCGGCGACGTCCGCGCAGCACAGGTGACGAACGCCCGCATCGAAGACGAGATGGAGCAGTCGTACATCGACTACGCGATGTCCGTCATCGCGGGTCGCGCGCTCCCCGACGTGCGCGACGGGCTCAAACCCGTCCACCGCCGGATCCTCTTCGCGATGAACGAGGCGGGCGTGACGAGCAACTCCGCGCACCGCAAGTCCTCCTCCGTCGTCGGCGAGACGATGGGCGATTACCACCCGCACGGCGACAGCGCCATCTACGACACCCTCGCCCGGATGGCGCAGGACTTCTCGATGCGCTACCCCTTGGTCGACGGGCAGGGGAACTTCGGCTCCGTCGACGGCGACCCGCCGGCCGCGATGCGGTACACGGAGGCCCGGATGGCCCCCATCGCCGAGGAGCTCATGGCGGACATCGAGCGCGACACCGTCGACTTCCAGGCGAACTACGACGACCGCCTCGAGGAGCCGGAGGTGCTGCCCGCGGCGTTCCCGAACCTGCTCGTCAACGGCTCGTCGGGTATCGCCGTCGGAATGTCGACGAACATCCCGCCCCACAACCTCGGCGAGGTGATCGACGCCACCGTCGAGCTGATAGAGACCCCCGACGCGACCGTCGAGGATCTGATGGAACACGTCAAGGGGCCGGACTTCCCGACCGGCGCGAACATCGTCGGGCGGAACGCGGTCCACAAGGCGTACAAGACGGGTCGCGGACGGATCCGCGTCCGCGCGGAGTTCGAGGTCCACGAGGAGGAGGGACGGATCGTCATCAGCGAGCTCCCCTTCCAGCAGAACAAGTCGCGGCTCGTCGAGCGCATCGCCGAGGACGTCAACGAGGGCGCGATCGAAGGGATCCGCGACCTGCGCGACGAGTCGGACCGCGACGGGATCCGGATCGTCGTCGAGCTCAAGCGCGACGCGATGGCGGAAGTCGTCAAGAACCAGCTGCTGGAGAGCCACCTCGAACGCACGTTCGGCGTCATCAACCTCGCTCTGGTCGACGGCTCGCCGCAGGTGCTGGACCTCAAGCAGACGCTCGAACACTACGTCGACCACCGCCGCGAGGTGGTGCGCCGGCGCTCCGAACACGAGCTCGCCGAGCGCGAGGACCGCGCACACATCCTCGAAGGGCGGCTGAAGGCCCTCGACAACGTCGACAGCGTCGTCGAGACGATCCAGGACTCCGACGACCGCGACGCCGCGAAGGCCGCGCTGGAGTCGGCGTTCGACTTCACCGAGGCGCAGGCGGCCCACATCGTCCGGATGCAGCTCGGCTCGCTCACGTCGATGGAGACGGCGGAGATCGAGTCGGAGTACGAGGAGGTGAAGGCGCGTATCGAGCGGCTGGAGACGATCCTCGCCGACCCCGCCGAGCTCGATCAGGTGATCGTCGACGAGCTTCAGGAGATCAAAGCCGAGTACGACGACGAGCGCCGGACGAGCTTCATCGAGGACGCGGGCGACGTGACCCACGAGGACCTCATCCCGGAGGAGGAGTGCGTCGTCGTGATGAGCGAGGACGACTACATCAAGCGGATGTCGCTCGACACGTTCCGCGCGCAGAACCGCGGCGGCAAGGGGATCATCGGCACGGGGCTCAAAGAGGGCGACCGCGTCTCCTCGGTGTTCGCGGCCAACTCCCACGACTACCTCCTCGTGTTCACGAACCACGGTCAGATCTACGAGCTGAAGACCTACGAGATCCCGGAGATGTCCCGCACGGCGCGCGGGAAGTCCGCGGTCAACCTCCTCGACCTCGACGACGGCGAGGAGATCGAGTCGGTCGTCAACACCGAGGACTTGGACGACGACGAGTACCTCACGATGGTCACCCGCGGCGGCTACATCAAGCGGACCGCGGTCGACGAGTTCGGGAACATCCGCTCGACCGGGATCCGGGCGATCCGGCTGGAGGACGGCGACGAACTCGTCGACGTCGAGGTGACCGACGGCGACACGGACATCGTCATCGGCAGCCGGGACGGGATGGCGATCCGGTTCGAGGAGTCCGAGGCGCGCGCCATGGGTCGGACGGCCCGCGGCGTGATCGGCATCGACCTCCGCGAGGGCGACGCCGTCGCGGGCGTCGCCGCCATCGACGACGAGTACCACAACTGGGTGCTCACCGTCACCGAGAACGGCTACGGGAAGCGCTCCGACCTCGACGAGTACCGCCCGCAGTCGCGGAACGGGAAGGGGCTCGTCGACATCAAGACCGGCGACCGGAACGGCGAGGTCGTCGCCATCGAGGCGGTGACCCACGGCGACCACCTGATCGCCATGAGCGCCGACGGTCAGATCATGCGGACCCGCGTCGAGGAGGTATCGACGGTGAGTCGCAACACGAAGGGCGTCATCGTGATGAACCTCGACCCCGACGACGAGGTCGCCTCCGTCGACATCGTCCCCGAGTCGATCCACGCCGCCGCGGACGGCGACGACGAGGCGGAGACGGACGACGAGTAGGCACCGCGCTCGGCGGCGTCCGTTCGCTTTCCAGGCGCCACCGGTCCTCTGTGCGGGCTTGAACTTCCGTCGCGACGAGCGATGCCCACGGAACGACGCAGCGGCCTCGCCGCGGGAATCGGTGCGCTCGCCGGCGCGACTGCCGGCTGCCTCGGACGGAACAGTGCCGAGCCGAGCCGCCTCGACCTGCCGGTCCGCGACGACGGCGACGCACCGGTGGACGTGGCGGGACCGTCGAGGTCGCGGGCGAGTACGCACACCTCCGGCGAGTCCTTCAGGAAAGTTACTTACTGTCGCCGCGAAAATCACCGAGCGAGATGGACGAGTACGAGGGGATAGACGAGGTCGTACACGAACCGAGCGAGGCGTTCGCCGAGTCGACGAACGTCGCCGCGTTCATGCGCGAGTACGGGATCGACGACTACGAGGAGCTCATCGAGCGCACCACCTCGGAGGTCCCGGGCGAGCCCGCGTCGGGCGTCGACTGGTTCTGGGACGAGATCGTCGACTATCTCGACATCGAGTTCTTCACCGACTACGACGCGGTCCGGGACGACGCCGACGGGCCGCAGTTCTCGGACTGGTACCTCGGCGGCGAGGTCAACGTCGCGCACAACGTCGTCGACCGCCACGCTGCCGTCGACTCGCCGAACCGCAACCGCGTCGCGCTGATCTGGGAGGGCGAGCCCGGAGACGTCCGGGAGATCACGTTCCACGAGCTCCGCCGGCAGAGCGACCGCGTCGCGAACTACCTGACCGAGGCGGGGATCGAGACCGGCGACACCGTCGGGCTGTATATGCCGATGGTGCCCGAGGTCGTCTCGATCCTCTACGGCTGCCTGAAGGTCGGTGCGATCGCCGTGCCGATCTTCTCCGGGTTCGGCCGCGAGGCGACCGCGACGCGGATCGACGACGCGGAGCCGTCCGTCCTGTTCACCGGCGACGGGTTCTACCGCCGGGGCGACGGCGTCCGGCTGAAGGGGACCGCCGACGAGGCTGTCGCCGACGCGGGTCACGTCGAGGACGTGGTCGTGTACGACCGGCTGGGGGCGACGCCCGCGGCCGACTCCGCTGACAGCGGGAGCGACGTCGACCCGGTCCCGTGGAACGACGAGCGCGACCGAACTTGGGACGAGGCGGTCGGCTCGCAGCCGTCGTCGTTCGAGACGAAGCGGCTCCCGAGCGACCAGGAGTCCATGCTGCTGTACTCCTCGGGGACGACGGGCGAGCCGAAGGGGATCGTCCACACCCACGCCGGCGTCCTCACGCAGTGCGCGAAGGAGATCCACTTCGGCTTCGACCAGAAGCCCGCGGACCGGTTCTTCTGGGTCTCCGACATCGGCTGGATGATGGGGCCGTGGACGCTGATCGGCAACCACGCGTTCGGCGGCACGGTGGTGATGTACGAGGGCGCGCCCGACCACCCGGAGCCCGACCGCTTCTGGGAGCTGATCGACCGGCACGGGATCACGCAGTTCGGCATCTCGCCGACCGCGATCCGCGCGCTCCGAAAGCACGGGGACGAGTGGGTCGACGAGCACGACCTCTCCTCGCTCCGTATCCTCGGCTCTACCGGCGAACCGTGGGACCCAGAGTCGTGGCGTTGGTTCCACGACGCGGTCGGCGGGGGCGACTGCCCGATAATCAACATCTCCGGCGGGACGGAGATCTGCGGCTGCTTCCTGATGCCGATGCCGAACCAACCCCTCAAGCCCTGTACCCTCGGCGGGCCGGGACTCGGGATGGACATCGACATCGTCGACGAGTCGGGCGAGTCGGTGCGGGAGTCGGGCGAGCGCGGCTATCTCGTCGCGCGCGACTCCTGCCCGTCGATGACGAAGTCGCTGTGGTCGGGCGACGAGCGCTACCTGAACGAGTACTGGTCGACGTGGCCCGACCTGTGGGACCACGGCGACTTCGCGCAGAAGGACGAGGACGGCTTCTGGTTCCTCCACGGCCGCGCCGACGACGCGCTCAACGTCGCGGGGCGGAAGGTCGGCCCGGCCGAGATCGAGGGCGTCCTCATCGACCACGACGCGGTCAATCAGGCCGCGGCCGTCGGCGTCCCCGACGACACCACCGGGACCGCGGTCGTCGCGTACGTCGTCCTCGAACCGGGCGCCGACCCGAGCGACGACCTCCGCGAGGAGCTCCGGGCGCTGGTCGGCGACGAACACGGCAAGCCGTTCCGGCCGCGCGAACTCCTGTTCGTCGAGGCCTTCCCGAAGACGCAGTCGGGGAAGATCATCCGTCGCGCGATCGAGTCGGTGTACAACGACGAGGACCCGGGCGACCTCTCGTCGATGGAGAACCCCGAGGCGCTCGACTCGCTGCGCGACCCGGCCTGAGCGCGACCCGCCCGACCGCTCGGTTCGCCCTCCGGTCAGGCGGCCGCGTCCGCCACCGCCTCGGCGAGCGCGTCGTAGTCCGGCTCCTGCCCGGCGTTGTCCGCGAGCCAGCGATACGTCACAGTCCCGTCGGCGTCGATCACGAAGACCGCGCGCTGCGCGACGGTCTCCACGCCGTAGTGTGCGAAGTCCTCGACGACGTCGTACGCCTCGACCGCGCGGTGGTCCGGGTCGGCGACGAGCGCGAACGGGAGGTCGTACTGAACGCGGTAGGCGACGAGCGCGTGCGGGAGGTCGGTGCTCACGCCGAACAGCGTACAGTCGTCGCGGTCGAACCCGTCCCGTAGCGCCTCCATCTCGTCGGTACAGGTGTTCGAGAAGGCGGCGGGGAAGAAGGCGAGCACGACCGGCTCGTCGCCGACGTGCTCGGAGAGTTCGAACGGCTCGATGTCGCCGTCCACGACCGATCCGGTGAAGTCTGGGGCGTCGTCGCCGACGTCTGGCATACCGGGTCGTCGTCGGCCGGGCGTATCACCGTTTCGGCGGCGGCACTCGGCCGCCGGCTCGGGTACCGACTCGCGTCGTGTGACGCCGGAGGGCGCCAGATCGGCGAGCCGGGGGGAGAATTAAGTGTACCACCGACGCAGGACAGGTGATGTCCGGCCCTCCACGCCGCCTCTCACGTCGAACGGTGGCACTGCTCACGGCGACCGCATCGCTGACGACGCTGTCGGGCTGTTTCACGGACGACAGCGGAGACGCCCCCCGCGCGGAGACGGTGCTCAGGCTCGACGAGGCCTCGCTGGTCGGCGTCTCAAACGAGTTTAGCACCCCAGTCGACTTCGTCGGACACGCGGGACGGACGGCCGTCCGGACCGCGATCGACGGCGGAGAAGGGACCGTCGACGGGTACTACGGGCCCGGCGTCTCGGCACCGTACGTCGTCACCGACGGCCCCGAGTACTACCGGATCGAAACCGAGACGGTCGATTCCGTCGCGGCACCGGGCTACGCGTACACGGTGGAGGTCGACGCCGTCGACTCCTTCTTCCTCGGTCCCCCGTCGAGCGTCCCCTTCGCGGATCTCCCGGACCACGACCGGGACACGGTCCTCGACGCGCTCGGGGACGCGTCGCTCGTCCACGCCCCGCACTACCCGCCATTCGGGGTCAAGTTCGCGTACGCGTCCGCCGAGCGGCGAGAGCGCTCGCTGTTCGTCCCCGGGAACGACGACCAGCGGGTCGAGTGGGACGGCGAGCTGCTGCGGTTCGCGTTCGACGGGGAGCGGTCGGTCGAGGTGCGGACCGTCGCCGTCCGCGCCGACCGCGTCGCCTCGTCGCAGCGCGACTTCCGCCGGGCCGTCGGCGAGGAGCGCGGCCGATCGATCGACGACCCGACCGCGGACCAACGCGCGGTCCTCGACGCGGCGATCGACTCGGAGCACGCGGAGGCCCCGCCGCACTCCGACGCGTTCGCGGCCGTCATCGACGCGATCGCGACGGAGGAGGGCGTCGCTCCGCTCGTCCGCTACGACGGCGACTGGTACTTCGCACGGCTCGCGCGTTCCGACTGATTCGGTCCTCCCGGGTGCTGACGACAGATCTCAGCCATTCGCTTACCGAGCGGCGGCGCCGTTCGCTCGCGTTCGCTGCGGCCGTGCGCGGCGCCCGCGCCGACCCGATAAGGCAAAAAGACTATAGTCGCCACAGGGCTAGAGCGGAGTAGAGATGATAAGTGCGATTCCACTGATCGGCGGCATTCCGGCGGGCCCGGAGCTCCTCATCATCCTGCTCGTTCTGGTCCTGCTGTTCGGGGCGAACAAGATCCCGAAGCTCGCGCGGTCGACCGGCCAGGCGATGGGCGAGTTCCGGAAGGGGCGCGAACAGGTCGAAGAGGAGCTGAAAGACATGCAAGATGGCGAGCAGGCGGACTCGACGCTCGACGACGAGGACGACGAGTTCGACGACCTCGAGACCGAGACCGACAAAGAAACCAGCGCGTAAGTCGTCCCCGACGCCGACCGATCACCGCGGTCCCGTTTTCTCCTCCCGTCTTGGGCGCGTGGCCTAGCGGACAGGGCGAGAGGTTCCTAACCTCTCGATCGCGGGTTCGAATCCCGTCGCGCCCGTTCCTTCGCCTCGCTCGGCTACGGGCGCGACTGGCTCCACGCTTGCCCACTGCGTTCGCTCGCGTGGATCCCGCCGCGCCCTTTCGTACCGCTTGCGCTCGGATCAGCGTATCCTGTTTGTGATTTAACACCGTGTAGGGGATCTACCGTTTCAGACGATGTACTACGCCGGTCCCTTACCCACCCGACAGAACGAGCGCGCCGCGAGCGTGACGGCACCGACCGCGATTGCGAGCGTCGCGGCGGTGAGGCCCGGGCCGGGCTCGTACAACAGGGGCGGGTGATATCCGAGTCCGTAGTCGACGACGGCGTTCGCGACGCCGAGCCCCAGCGCGGTCGCGAGCGCCCCGCGGGTCGTGCGGCCGAACGCAGGGAACAGGAGCGCGAGCCCGACGAACAACAGGTGCGTCCCGATCACGCCCCAGTAGTAGATCAGCGCGTCGGGCGCGGAGACGTACTGACCGACTGCGAGGTTGAGCGACACCAGCGGCCAGAGCCCGAACTGGACCAGCCAGACGAACGCGACCGTGTGGAGGTACGCGAGTCCGCGAGAGGTGGGCGCGTCCGCGGTGACGCTGCCGCCGCGTCGGACGGTCGGGACGACGCTGGCGAGGACGCCGCCGCCGAGCGCGACCGCGACCGCGGAGTCCGCGTACAGCGGCCAGAGGACGACCGGCACCTCGTCCGCGGTCGGCGCGTAGTACCCGACTCCCACCGCGAACATGAACGCGGTAAACGCGCAGACGACGGCGAGGCTCCGCGGGGTTCCGAGCAGTTCCTCGGCGATCGCCGCCCGGACGCGCCGCCTGACCGCGCGCTGACGCAGTCGGCGGAGTCGCGGGAACCTGTCGGAGCGTGACACGACGGAGGGTCGGCGCGCGGGGGACTAAAATCCGCCCGTCCGCGGTCGATTATCAATCGCGGTGTTTTGCGAGACACCTTTTTCAACGGACCGCGCGTTCCCGGAACTATGAGCGACGAGGATGTCGAACGATCCGCCCTCCAATCCGACACCGGGGGCGGTCGATCGGCGTCCGACGGGTCCGGGTCAGCCGATTCGGACGCGGACCCTGCCGAACCGGAGACGCGAGGCGCTGAGGAGGTATCGACGGACGAGACGGGCGAGGCGGACGAAACAGACGAAACGGACGACCGAGCGTTCGAGAACGTGATTTTCGAGGAGGGGGACGGACCGAACGACTGCTCGCCGGTCGTCACCGACCGGTACACGTGGCGGACGCTACTCGCTGATCGCGGGGACGAGGACGCAGCGGCGCGGGTGTACGCGGACGTGCCGGACGCGCCGGTAGTCCCGGCGGACGCCGTCGCCCTCCACCTGCCGGACGGCGTCGACGGGGTTATCCGAACCGCCGGGGTCGACGAGCCGTTCGCGGCGGACGGCGAGACGGCCGTTCCCGGACACGGCACTCCGGATCGAGGGACGCTCGTCGTCGGTCCCGACGCGGTCGTTCTTACCGGTGCCGCCGTCGTGCCGACCGGCGATCGGCGGGTGACCCCGCCCGCAGCCGCCGCGGGTGAGGACGAGACCGAAGGCGAGAGAGACGGTGCCAACGGCGACGGGAGGGGCGGCGACGGCACCGACGACGCAGAAAGAGAGGGGGTCGATGCCGACGCCGACCCGGACGACGCGACGTTCTCCTTCGAGGACGAACGCGACGGCGTGGAGGCGACATCGAGTCCCGGTGCCGAGACCGCAGCGGCCGCGGAACCGATCCCACGAACCGTCTTCGACCGGTCGGTCGGTCGCGAGGGCGTCTCCGGCGTCGTCGTTGCGCATGGAGCCGATGTCGAGTCGGTCCCGTCCCGCCCGCCGACCCCCGAGGAGTGGGACCGAGTCGCGTTCGATCCGGCGACGCTGCTCGGCTTCGACCCGAGTGAGACGGACTACCGCTTCCGCGCCGCCGCGGCGGTCGGCGACGCCCTCTGGGACCTGTGCGCGGCCCGTTACGACCCCTACTCCGTCCCCGTGTTGAAAGGGTACTACACCTGGGACGACTACCGCGAGGAGTTCTTCCTCGACGAGGACGGGAACCGGCCGACCGAGGAGAACGAGGAGGGAGAAGACGAGCCGCTGTCGTTCACCCACGAGGACAAGACGGAGGCCTTGGGTTTCGACCCCGACCGCACGGAGGAGCTACTCGGCGCGGGCGGCGAGGCCGCGGCCGACCTCGCGGACCTCGTCGACGAGCGCACCGTCGACGTCAACCCGGATCTCGACGAGGACGCCTTCTTCTCGACCGACGGGGGTCACACCACCCTGACGAACCGGTACGACCTGGAGAAGGCGGTGCCGATGCAGAAGAAGACGCACTTCCGCGAGGAGGAGCGCTACTGGGTGAACAAGCCGTACGCGTTCGTCATCGTCTTCCGGTCGCGGAAGGAGAACGAGGCGAAGTACTACGTCGTCCAGCCGTACCGGACCGAGATCGAGGCGGACCTCACGGAGTTCCTCACCGGCAAGCTCCGGACCTCGATCAAGTACGCCGACGAGTCGATCGCCGGCGGCGACGAGTCGTTCCGCGAGGAGGTGATAGTCGAGGAGGCGCGCACGCTGCTCGACCGCTACGGGCTCTACGAGGACGAAGGCGACGAGCGGGGGATCGCGGACACGCTGGTCGACCGGTTCGGCATCGACCCGACAGAGGGGATCGCCGGGCGGATCGCGGAGTCACTAGGGTACGAGCCCCCGGTCGAGTCGCCGGCGAACCCGCCGGAGATCAGCGCCCGCCCCGAGCCGGCCGTCCTCGCGGAGGACGCCCGGACCCTCTCGGCGCACCAGGTCGAGAAGCTGTTGTACTACCTCAAGCGGGACTTCGTCGGCTACGAGCGCATCGACCCGATCAAGTACGACATCAACGTCGAGGACATCTCCTGTGACGGTTACAACTCCCCCGTCTTCGTCTACCACTCCGAGTACGAGCAGATCATCTCGAACGTCCACCACGGCACCGACGAGCTGGACGACTTCGTGGTGAAGCTCGCCCAGCGGTCAGGAAAGGGGATCTCGAAGCGCCGGCCACAGGTAGACGCCACCCTCCCGGACGGCTCGCGCGCGCAGCTCACGCTCGGGAGCGAAGTCTCCGACCACGGGACCAACTACACGATCCGCCAGTTCAACGACGTCCCGTTCACCCCGATCGACCTGATCAACTGGAAGACCTTCTCGCTCGACGAGATGGCGTTCCTCTGGCTCTCGATCGAGAACCACAAGAGCCTGATCTTCGCCGGCGGTACCGCCTCCGGGAAGACGACGAGTCTGAACGCCGTCTCCCTCTTTATCCCCTCGAACGCGAAGATCGTCTCCATCGAGGACACTCGCGAGGTAGAGCTCCCCCAGCGCAACTGGATCGCCTCCGTCACCCGTCCCTCCTTCTCCGACGACGACAAGGGCGACATCGACGAGTTCGACCTGCTGGAGGCCGCGCTCCGGCAGCGACCGGACTACATCGTGATGGGCGAGATCCGCGGCGAAGAGGGGCGGACCGCCTTCCAGGTGATGTCCACGGGGCACACCACCTACACGACGTTCCACGCCGACTCCGTGGGCGAGGTGCTCAAGCGGTTCACCACCGACCCGATCAACGTCTCGAAGACGATGTTCACGGCGCTGGACCTGGTCTCCATCCAGACCTCCACCCGCGTTCAGGGCAAGAAGGTGCGCCGGAACAAGTCGATCACCGAGATCAACCACTACGACGCCGAAAACGACGAGATCAACGTCCAAGACGTGTTCCAGTGGCAGGCAGAGACGGACGAGTTCCTCCAGATGGGCGACTCGAACACGCTCGAAGACATCATGTTCGACCGCGGTTGGAGTCGGGCGATGCTAGACGAGGAGCTTCGCAAACGTCGGGTCGTGTTGGCGTACCTCATCGACCGCGGACTCAACAGCTACGCGCAGGTGGCGGCGACGTTTCAGGCGTTCATCAACGACCCGGAGACGGTGCTGGCGCTGATGGCCAACGACGAGCTGGAGCGGTCGCTGGAGGACCTCCGCGAGATGGAGTCGGTGCTCATCAACGTCGACCGCGAGAAGGAGAAGCTGGTCCCCCGTCCGACGCCGGACGCGGCCGGCGAGAAGGAGGCCGCGGAGATACTCGACGCGGCCGAGGACCTGTTCGAGACCTATCGGGGCGACGTGCCGGACTCCGTCGCGGACGCGCTCCTCGAGATGGACCACGCCCGCGACATCGAGGCAGAGTCGACGGGCGACCGCGAGGCGCTCGCCGAGGCGGCCACGGAGGCGACCGCGGCCGACGGAGCGCCGAGCGGCTCGGACTCGGGCCGAAGCGATCCCGTGGAGACGGACCCCGACCCCGCCGCCGACTCCTCGCCGGAGCCGCCTACCGACCCGAGTCACGCCGATTTCGAACGGACTCCAGAAGCGAGCGCCGCTCCCGCCGACGACGGCTCCGGCGCGCCGGGGGACATCGACTTCGGCGAGCCGTTCGATGACGGGGTCGACGTACTCTCGGCCCCGTCGGCGCGGTCCGAGGGGGACGCGTCGGCCGACGTGGGCGAGGGGTTCAGCGCCGCCGACCCCGAAACGGACGAGACCGCCGACGCGGAGGCCGACGGCGGCGCGGTCGGTTCCGGCGGCGAGGCGGACTCCGATGACCGTGAGTCGGAGTCCGACGACGCGGAGAGCGCCTCGACCGACGACGCCGACGGCGCGGCGACCGACGACATCGACGACTGGGGGTTCGGCGCCGTCGAGCCCGCGGAGGAGGGGTAGCGCCGTGTCCGTCGCGAGGGCCGAGCCGTGAGCCTCGACGTGGACGCGGGCGACGGCGGCGTGGACGCGAACGTGCTCGCAGAGCTGTGTTACCCGATATTCGAGCTGCTGTTCGACGCCGACGGCGACTTCGTCGCGGACGTGGAGCGCAAGCTGGCGGAGGCGCGGATGCCGGACCAGGTCGAGATGTACGTCTCGCTGGCGCTGGCCGTCGGCCTCCTCGTCGGCGGGGCGCTCTGGGCGCTCGGCACGCTGGTCGGCTACGGCGTGTTCTCGCTCGGGCTGATCGATCCGGAGGCGCTCTCGCTCGGGATCCCCGCGCCGACGCCGGGCGTTCAGGCGACGCTGCGCTCGCTCGTCGTGCCGACGGCCGTGCTTCTCAGCGGGCTCGTCTTCGGCTCGATCGGCTTCGCGGTGGGATTCGGGGGACTCGTCGCGGTCCCGTACTCGCGGGCCTCCTCGCGGAAGCGCGAGATCAACCTCCTGCTCGCGGACTCGGTGTCGTTCATGTACGCGCTATCGGTCGGCGGGCTCAACCAGCTCGAGATCCTCCGCGCGATGGCGACCGCCGAGGACACCTACGGGGAGGTGTCCCGCGAGTTCCAGAGCATCGTCAACGAGACGGAGTACTTCGGGACCGACTACCGAAACGCGATCCGCCAGCAGTCGCTGGAGACCCCCTCCGACGAGCTCTCGCAGTTCCTCGCCGACATGCTCTCTATCGTCAACTCCGGCGGCGACATGGAGGGCTTCCTGAAGGACAAAAAGGAGAAACACCTCCGCACGTCGAAACAGGAGCGCGAGATGACCTTAGAGACACTGGAGCTGTTCGGCGAGATGTACATGACGCTCTCCCTGTTCCCGCTCCTCCTCATCATCATCCTCGTCATCATGGGGATGATGGGCGAGGCCGACGACCGGCTCCTGTACGTCACGGTGTACCTGCTCATCCCGCTCGTCGGCGTCGGCTTCCTCGTCTTGGTCTCGACGGTGAAACAGGACGACCCGGGCGACGGTTACCTCCAGCCCGACGGCGGGAGCGAGCGGCTCCGGCAGACGAGTCGGGAGGGGCTGCTCCACTTCGGGCTCGTGGAGTCGTTCGTCGGGAGCTTCGGGGTCTTCGACCGCATCCGCGACCGCGAGGGGACCCACAAGACGAGGGAGATCCTCTCGGCGCCGCACATCTTTCTGCGCGAGAACCCGCTGTACACCCTCGCGTTGACCGTGCCGGCGGCGCTCGCATTGGTCGGCGTCGCGGTCGCCGCCGGCTCGGCGCCGACGACGGTCGACGGTTGGATCGCCCGGCCGGTGTGGTCGGCGTTCGTCTGGCTCTACGTGCCCGCCTACGTCGTGATGATCCCGCTCGGGGTATTCTACGAGTGGCACCAGCGCTCGCGGCGGGCGGTGACCGGGAAGCTCTCGGAGACGCTCCGGAAGCTCTCTTCCGCGAACGACACCGGGCAGACGCTGCTCGAATCCGTGCGCACGGTCTCGGACACGTCGACCGGGAAGCTCGCGGAGGAGTTCGAGGTGATCCACGCGAAGGTGAACTACGGTATGAGCCTGCGCGACGCCTTAGTGGAGTTCAACAACTCGTACGCGGTGCCCCGACTCGCCCGGACGGTGAAGCTGATCGCCGAGGCGCAGGAGGCCTCCTCGCAGATCACGGACGTGCTGACGACGGCCGCGCAGGCCTCGGAGAACCAGGACGATATCGAGCGCGAGCGCAAGTCGCGCACCCGGATGCAGGTGGCGATCATCGTGATGACGTACATCACCCTGCTCGGCGTGATGGCCATTCTCCAGACCCAGTTCATCGACGTGATGGGCGATCTGGTCTCCCAGAGCGACGGCGGCGGGAGCGCCGGCGGGGCGGGGTTCGGCGGCGGCGGCGGCGTCGACCCGGACGTGCTCTCGATGCTCTTCTTCCACGCGGTGACGATCCAGGCGATCCTCTCGGGGTTCATCAGCGGCTACATCCGCGACGCGGAGCTCGTCTCCGGCGTCAAGTACGCCGTGGTCCTGATGACGCTGGCGCTGGGGGTGTGGATCTATGTCGGATGACCGCGCGCAGACGGTCCTCGACTTCGTCGTCGGGATGTCGGTGTTCCTCGTCGCGGTCGGGTTCACGTTCGCGTTCGTCCCGTCGCTTCTGGAGCCGTACGCCGTCGGTGAGGGCGCGACCGTCATCGTCGCCGAGCGCGGCGCCGCGCGGCTCGCGGAGTCGTCGCTCGTCGGCGCCGGGTCGACGGCGACGCTGTCGCACGCCTGTACGGTCGCGTTCTTCAACGGGACGGACCCGGCGACGGCGGCGGATACGTTCGGCTGCGACTGGACGGCGAACGCGGACGACCTCCACGCCGAACTCGGCGTCGACGAGGTCCGCGGGCTCAACCTCACCGTGACGCGGAACGGGACCGTGGAGTCGATCGGATCGGGCGCCGCGAGCGCCCACATGCGCGCCGGCCCCGCGCCGCCGCGGGGCGAGAGCGTCTCCGCCGCGAGCCGTATCGTCGCCATTGACGACCCCAACGATCCGGAGGGGGCGCAGACCTACCGGCTCACGCTCCGGGTTTGGTGAGATGTTCGTTGAACACTTCCCGGACGACCGCGGGCAGGCCCATACGCTGGAGGCGTTCACGGCGGCGCTGCTGTTGGTCACCGGCCTCATCTTCGCGACGCAGGCGACCGCCGTCACGCCGCTGTCGGCGAGCACGTCGAACCAGCACGTCGAGAACCAGGCGTCGATCGCCGCTCAGGACCTGTTGGCGACGACCGAGGAGAGCGGGAACCTGACGGCCGCGCTGCTCTACTACGACAACGGGAGCTTCGTCGGCGGGGGCGACGACGGTATCTACGCGGGCGTGCCGCCGGAGACGCACCCGCTCCACGACCCGCTGACGGAGGCGTTCGGCGAGCGCCAGGTCGCGTTCGACATCGACGTGTACTATCCAGCAGACGGCGGCAACAGGACGACGGACGTCGAGATGGTCGACATGGGGTCGCCGACCGACAACGCGGCGACGGCCAGCATCCGCGTGGCGCTGTACGGCGACGATCGGTTCGGCGCCGACGACCAGTACGAACTCGCGAAGAACGGCTCCAACGAGGGGTACTTCGCCGCCCCGGCGGACGGGACCGGTGAGGTCCTGTACACGGTCGTGGAGGTGCGAATCACCGCATGGCAGATGTGAGTCTCTTCCGCCGCGACGGCCGCGAGGACGCCGACAGCGTCGAGGACCGGGCGCAGATCATCCTCATCACGGGGCTGACGCTCGCGGTCCTGTTCGTCGCCGTCGTCCTCCTGTTGAACACCGTCATCTACACCGAGAACCTCGCGACCCGTGGCGCCGACGCCGGCGGCGCGGAGGCGATCGAGTTCCGCGACGGGGTCACCGAGGATCTCATCGAGATCATGCACCGCGAGCACCGCAACGCGAGCGCCGGCGACGTTGGCGACGAGTTCGACGCGCGCGTCGCGACGTATGCCCGAACGGTCGCCGACCTCCGCGCCCGTGACGGGGTGATAGCCGACGTGACCGTCACGGGCACGAAACCCGGTACCCTGATTTTTCAGAACGAAACGAGCACCGGACTCCGCAACATGACTAACCGCAGCGGGACGACCCCGGACTGGACCGTCGCCAGCGACGTCAACCAAACCCGAGACTACCAGTTGACGGTTGACTCGACGCGCGTCTCGAACGACGAGTCCGGCGCGTTCGCGGTCGTGACCGAGCGGCCCGGCGCGAACTGGTCGGTGACGCTGTCGAACGACGCGCCCGACGCCATCAACGTCACGGTGAGCAACGGGACCGGCAACGGCACCACAAGCGTCTCGAAGCGGTTCCCGCACGAAACGGGGGCGAACGTCACGATCGACCTGACCGCCGGGACGGTCGACGGCGATCGATTCTCCCAACTCGTCTGGGCCGAGGGGGTACAGAACGGGAACGATACCTATGACATCCGATACCGGAACGGCGACGAAGCGTTCGGAACGTACAGCTTCGTCATCGACGACCCCGACGACACGGCCTCGGACTGGTCCTCGCGGCCGTACGTCGCCGACGCGCTCTACAGGGTCGACGTCGAGATCCGTCACCGGACGCCCGAATTGACCTACGGCGAGGAGGTCCGGCTCGCGCCGGGTGAGCGCGATGCGTGAGGGCCCGGGCGGGACGGACCGCGCCGTGTCCGTCACCGTCGGATACGTCATGACGCTCGCCATATCGACGCTGCTGCTCTCGGGCCTGTTCGTCGCGGGCGGCTCGTTCGTCGAGACGCAGCGCGAGCGCGCGGCGCAGGGCGAACTCACGGTCGTCGGCGAGCGAGTCGCGGCCGACTTGGGCACCGTCGACCGGCTCGCGGCGAGCGCGTCGGCCCGGGGAGAACTCACGGTCAACCGATCGCTGACGCTTCCCGACAGGGCGGCCGGCACCGTCTATCGGATACGCGTGCGCGCCGGCGACACCCGGGGGACGCTCGCGCTCGAAAGCGACCGCACCGACGCGACCGTCGAGGTCCCGTTCCGCACGAGCGATACCGTCGACGTCCGGAACACGACCGTCGCCGGCGGCGATCTCCGCATCTGGTGGGACCCAGCCGGCGGCGACAACGGCGAAGTGGTGGTGAGCGAGCGATGACGGGGGCAGATCGCGGGGCGGCCTTCCTGACCGCCGACCGCGGCGTCAGCGAGACCGTCGGGTTCGTGCTTGTGTTCGCGCTGATCACGTCCACCATCGCCGTCACGTTCACCGTCGGCCTCGGGGGGCTGGAGGACGCCCAGCTCGCGGAGCGCGACGACAACGTCGAGCGCGCGTTCGACGTCCTCCACGACAACTTCAACGACATCGGCCGGGACGGCGTACCGAGCCGGGCGACCGAACTCCGGCTCGGCGGTGGGCGGCTCGCGTTCGACCGGGTCTCAGAGTTCCGGCTCAACGACACCGGCACGGAGACGGCGATAGTCGAGGGCGGATCGATCACGTACTACGGTGCCGGCGACACCCGGATCGTCTACGAGAACGGCGCGGTCTTCCGGATGGAGGGCAACGACGGCGTGATGGTTAAGGAACCGGACCTGCTTGTCGGGGACACGATTGTCTACTCGCTGTACGGGCTCAGCCCCCCGGCGGAGTCGGTGAGCGGCGACCGGACGGTCCTCGTCGTCGCCGAACGCACGGACCGCGAGGTGGCGATAGACGATCGGACCGCCGACCAGAACGTCACGCTCGCTATCAACTCCACGCAGGCGACGGTCTGGAAGCGGTACTACGACGGCTTCGACGGGGTGACGACGAACATGAGCGGCCCCGCAGACCTCACCGTGACGTTCGCGGCAGACGACTACGATCGGTTCGTCGTTCACCGAACGACCGCCCGCGTCGAGTTCTCCGACTGACCGGGCGTTGAGCGCGCCGGACAGCGGTCGCGGGACTCAGCCGGACTCGACGACCACGCCGTGCCTGGAGACGTGGAGGTAGCTCACGACGGGGACCGTCTCCCCGTTGAACGGTCGCCGCGTGCGCAGCGCCTCGTCGTAGTGGATCTCGATGTAGCCATCCTCGAAGGAGAACCGCCTAAAGGTGAACGAACCGTTGATTTCCATCCGGTCTTTCAGCGTCACTTCGCTTTGCGGGGCGTAGAAGACGCCGGTGAACCGGATACGCTCGGCGTCGTTTTGGCCGCCCTCCATGTCGACATCGTCCCCGCTCGAATACAGCCAGAGGTTGCTCGCCACGTCGCGGTCGGCGGCGATGTTCACGCTCCCGGTCAGATCGATCCTGCCGGTGTTGTGGATGTCGATCCGGGTGTCGTTTACCGTCGTCACCGCGGCCGTGTCCCGAAGGCTGATCGAGTCGTCGACGTACAGCGTCGCTCGACCGTTCCCGGCGGCCCTGATCGTGTTGTTTCCGCTGAGGTCGACCGCTTCGTCCACCAAGACGGTGATGTTCCCGCTCGACGTGTCGAGCTCGATCCGGCTCTCTGACCCGTCGCCGGTCAGCTCCCCGGCGACGTGGAGCGTCGCGCCGTCGGTGACGCTGAGCGTCGCCCGATCGGAGAGGGAGACGTCGCCGTCGACGTACGTGGTCTCGTCTATCACCGCCGTCTCGTCGCCGGACAGATCGATGCCGGTCGACTGTTTCGGCGCGGTGTCAGCGAGGCTTCGGTTTCGCACGCCGGCGATGCGCTGTCTGATCCCGCCTTCGACCGGCGCGAGCTCGTCGAACGCCGTCTCCGTACTTTTATTGGTAACGTTCAGCTTGTCAGACTGACCGGGCGGGATGTTGAACGACTCGGCCGTGAGGTTCCCGCGAATCTTGATCCTCTCCGTGTTCCCGCCACCCCCCCTCGTGAGCGCGAATTCGCCGCGGGTCTGGACGCTCGCGTTCTCGCCGGGCGGCTGGGAGCTGTAGGTCCCGTTCGTCGAGTTGTAGCTGTCGGCGTAGAACCAGTCGATGTCGCCCATCCGGAGCTCCGCACGCCCCGTCGCCGAGACGCTCGCGCTGAGCGTCGGGTGGACGGTCGCCGTCCGCAGCTCGATCCGCACCCGGTCGTCCGTGAGATCAGTCACCGACGCGCTCGTCCGCGACTCGAAGAACCGACCCCACGCGTCGGCGTACTCGCTTTGAACCGTGATCTCGACGGTCACGTTGCTGTCGGCGAGCGGGTTCCCGTAGTCGGCGTTCGGGAACACCGGCCGGGCGTCGGTCGCGCTCTCGCTGATCTGAACCGTCTCGCTCAGCCCCGCCGAACCCTTCTCGATCGTCACCAGTGGGAGCGTGAGCGTCTCCGGCCCGTCGGTTCCGCGGTAGTGGAACTCGGGCGGCGACACCATCTCGGAGCGGCCACCGGTCGAGCGCCACACGCCGCCGCCCTGGTACGCGACGGTCTCGCCGCCGCGCTCGTAGACGATCGCGCCGAGCGACGTCCGGTTGGTGTACGTCCCGTTCGCCCCGCCGCTCACCTCGATCTCTAACCACCCTGCGTCCTCGTCGACGCGGAGGTCCGCGCCCCGGCCGACATCCACCCGTGCGCGCTGCGACGGCGACCCGCCGTGCGCGACGAGGCTCGCCTTGGAGTCTAACTGCGTCATCGCGCCCTCGACGCGCTGGAGGTCTGCGGTCTGTTGGGAGTCGTCGAGCGCGGCGCCGCCGAGCGCGACCGTGGTGCCGACGACCGCGACGGTCAGTCCCAACAGCAACACGGTGCCGAGCACCTCGCTCTGCGCGCGCTCGGCCGCTGCGCCGCCCGCTCCCCCGTTCATACTCGGCCCTCGCACTCGCGCACGCATAAGCGTGGACTCTCGGCTATCAGTCTCGATAGCCGAGACGGGGGCGTCCGCGGACGCCCCGCGGTCCCGCTCGGTGGCCGCCGCGGAGAGCCGTGGATATATCTCGGCGGCGACCCTTCCTGTATCCGTGACCGAGCGACTCTACCTCGCGGACGACGCGGTGACGACGTTCGAGGCGACCGTCGAGCGCGTCCTCTCGGACCCGGCCCGGATCGTCCTCGACCGGACCCACTTCTACCCGACCGGCGGCGGGCAACCGCACGACACCGGGACGATCCGGGCGACCGACGGCGACGGGGACGCTCCATGGCGCGTCGTCGACACCGAGATGGCGGACACGGTCCACCACGAGGTCGAACCGACCGGAGACGCTGGTAGTTCGGACGAGGCACCCGCGCTCCCGGAGCCGGGAACCGACGTAATCTGCGAGATCGACGCCGACCGCCGCGTGGCGCACTCGCGGTACCACACCGCACAGCACCTGCTGTCGGCGCTGCTGCTCGACGAGTTCGACGCGCAGACGACCGGGAACCAGCTGTACGCCGACCGGGCGCGTCTCGACGCGGCCTACGAGCGGTTCACCGACGACGACCTCGACCGGATCGAGGCGCGGCTCAACGAGCTCGTCGCCGACGCGCGACCGGTGTCGAGCTACACGATGGACCGCGAGACCGCGGAGGCGACGCTCGACACCGACCGGACGCGGATCGACCTCCTCCCCGACTCGATCGAGGAGCTCCGGATCGTCGAGATAGCTGGCGCGGACGAGGGCGACGAGCCGTACGACCGCACCGCCTGCGCGGGGACGCACGTCGCGAACACGTCCGACATCGGCGAGGTCGTCGTCACCGGTCGAGAGACGAAGGGGCCCGAGGAGGAGCGCGTCCGCTTCGCGCTCGCCGAACACGTCGACGTGGAATGACGGGGGAGACGCCGGCGGCCCGGTCGGCGTCCGCCCGCGACTCTCCCCGGCGCTCGCCAACGCCTCCACCCGGCGTCCGTCTGCGATCCCGCCGTTTATATACGATCCGCGGTAGGTTCGGGCATGAAGTTCTGCGACGAGTGCGGATCCATGATGAAATCCGGCGCGGGCGAGGACCACTGGGTGTGCGACTCCTGCGGGTACGAGATCGGGCGCGAGGACGGCGACGACGAGTGGACGACCCAGTCGCAGGTCGAGTCCGAGATCGTCGACGTGAGCGACGCCGAGGACAAGGGGCTCCCGACGACGACCGCGCAGTGTCCCGAGTGCGACAACGATCAGGCGTACTGGTACATGCAGCAGATCCGCGCGGCCGACGAGTCGGAGACCCGGTTCTTCGTCTGTACCGAGTGCGAACACAAGTGGCGCGAAGACGACCACTGACCGGCTCTTCGACCCTCTGACCGCCTCCCGCTGCCCGTCCGTTTTATTCCCGTCCGGAGAGATACGAGTCCATGGAGCCACCGGTCGTCCCCCGCGACCGCCTCGACGGCTGGACGCTCGTCGCGGAGACGACGGAGCGCCCCTTCGAGGCGGGACCGGTCTCGGTCACCGCGGGCACGGCGCGCTACGAGCGCGAGACCCCGCCGCCGCGGCCGTTCTTCTTCGCGAGTCGACTCCGCGTCTCGCCGGAGACCGGACCGAACCCGGCGCTCACGCGGCTCGTCGAGTCGCGGGCCCGCGAGGGGTTCCGCGACCGCCTCGCCGAGCGGGACATCACCGGCCTCGCGCGGCGCGACGAGCGACGCATCGATGTCGACGATCCGGACGCGTCGCGCGCGACGCTCACCGTGTCCCACGGGCGCTGCGAGGTCGACGGCGAACGCGTCTCGGTGGAGGCGCTGCTCGCGGTGTGGGAGGCCGGAGAGTACCTGCTGGCGGGCGGCGCGTACCCGAGCGGTGACGACTTCGAGGCGACCCGACGGGAGGTGTTGTCGCTCGTCCGCGGGGTTCGTCCCCCGGACGACGACGCGGTCGAGCGGTAGGGACCCGTCAGCAGTCGACCGCGCCGGCGCTCGAACCGATCGGCGATCCGTCGTCCTCGTAGTCGGCGTCGCCCACCGACCCGGTGAACATCGGGAACCGTAGCTCGTAGGTGTACAGCACGTCGAACGCCGCGAACGGGTCTCCGTCAGCGATCGCCTGCCGCGCGGTCAGTCGCACGCCCGCGGCGAGCGTCACGATCGGTTCGCCGCCGAGTCGCCCGACTGTCTCGACGCCGAACTCGTTGCCCGCGGCGGGGTCGGTGAGTACGGAGAGGTGGATCACCGTCTCCATCGTCGCGCTCCCCTCGTCGCCGCCGATCGCGATCGGGTACCCTGTTCCGGCGAAACACCGCGTGATCGGGCCGACCCGACTCCCGCTCGCGTTTGCTTCGGCGCCGACGGTCCCCGGACCGCCCGCGGCCCCCGCGACCGACGCGTGGGCGCCCGCCGCCGCCAAGCGAACGACCGTTTCCGACCCTGCGGCGTGCTCCGACACCGCGGGCTGGCCCGCGGCCGCGCCGGCGCCGACGGTCGCGAGGAGGAGCAGCAACGCGAACGCGAGGGCGCGGACGCGGGTTCCTGCGGGGCGAGTCATCTGTCGACCCTTGGTTCGGCCGGGTTAAATCTCCGCGGTCGGCGGTATCAGTCGAGAGAATCGCCGCCGAGCAGCCCGTCGACGAGCATCTCCGCGGACGCGACGTTCGTCGCCAGCGGTACGTCCTTCACGTCGCAGACCCGCAGCAGCGCCGAGATGTCCGGCTCGTGCGCCTGCGCGGTCAGCGGGTCGCGGAGGAAGACGACCCCGTCGATCTGGTCGCCCGCTATCATCCCGCCGATCTGGAGGTCGCCGCCGAAGGGACCGGAGGCCTGCCGGTTCACGGAGAGGCCCGTGGCCTCCGCGATCCGCTTTCCGGTCGTCCCGGTGGTCACCAGTTCGCACTCGCCGAGGGCGTCGGTGTGCGACTCGACGAACGCGACCATCTCGTCTTTCAGCTCGTCGTGAGCGATGAGCGCGAGGCGCATACAGGGGAGTCGCGGGGGCGTCGCTTAAGCGCTGGCCTCGTCGCCCGAACCGTCGCCGCCGCGGGCCGTCCCCGCCGCGGGCCGTCCGACCCGCGCCGGAGCGACCGAGCGTCACCGGCTACGCGCCGGCGACCGCCGGGACCGGCGCTCCGTCCGCGAGCGTCGTCCCCGACCACACCGGGACGAACTGCGGCATCGCGCCCGCGATCGTCACGCACACCCACGCGATCAACAGCAGGTGGACGAGACCGCCGAGTCCCGGCGCCGCGTCGATGTCGCCCGGAACTACTCCCATACGCGGGAGGCGGAGCGCGTCCGCCCTCCGGCTGTCCCCGAAGACGCTCGCGCCCCTCGCCGCGCGCCTACTTGAACCGGAACGTCTCCAGGTTCTTCGGCGCGAACGTCCGCATGTTGTAGTCGTGGTACAGCGACGAGGAGAGGTCCTGGACGGAACTCTCGTCGCCGTGGACGCACAGCACCTTCTCCGGGCGGGGGTTCATCGTCTTCACGAAGTTCTCTAACCCCTGCCGGTCGGCGTGGCCGGAGAAGCCGTCGACGACCTCGGTGCCCATCTCCAGCGTGAGCGTGTCGCCGCGGCTCCCGCCGCCCCAGCCGTCGACCGGGATCTCGTCCCAGCCGTTCTGGATCCGGCGCCCGAGCGTTCCCTGCGCCTGGTAGCCGACGAAGACGAGGTTCGAGTCCGGGTCGGGGCCGATGTGGCGGAGCCACGACATGATGGGCCCGCCCTCGATCATCCCCGAGGTGGAGATGACGATACACTCGTCCCCGTCGGCGACCTCCTGCCGCTCCTCCTCACCAGCGTCGATGTGGTTGAACTGGTCGGCGAGGAACGGGTTCTCGTCCTCGTGGAAGATGCGGTCTCGGAGGTCGTCGCGGAGGTACTCGGGGTAGGTGGTGTGGATCGCGGTCGCCTCCCAGATCATCCCGTCGAGGTGGACGGGCATCTCGGGGATCTCACCCTCGCGCATCGCCTCCTCTAAGACGAGCATGATCTCCTGTGAGCGCCCGACCGCGAAGGCGGGGATGACGACCTTCCCGCCCTGCTCGTACGTCTCGTTGATGACCTCCTTGAGCGCCTCCTCGGAGTCCTCCTGGTCGGTCTGGTAGTCGTTGCGGCCGCCGTAGGTGGACTCAAGCACGAGCGTCTCCACGCGTGGGAAATCGTTGACCGCGCCGTTGAACAGGCGGGTATCCTCGTAGTGGATGTCGCCCGAGAACGCGACGTTGTAGAGGCCGTCGCCGATGTGGAAGTGGGTGACCGCGCTGCCGAGGATGTGGCCCGCGTTGTGGAACGTGAGCTTCACGTCCGGGGCGACATCCGTCACGTCGCCGTACTCCAGCGGGATGGTGTGTTTGATCGCGTCGCGGACCTGTGCGGACTCGTACGGCGGCGTCCGCCCGTCCTTCGCGGCGACGTCGAGGTAATCGAGCGTGAGCAGCCCCATCAGGTCGCGGGTCGGCTCCGTCGTGTAGATGGGGCCGTCGTAGCCGTACTTGAACAGGAGCGGGACCAGCGCGGAGTGGTCGAGGTGGGCGTGGGTCAGGATGACCGCGTCGAGGGTCGCCGCGCCCGCGCCGAGCGCCTCGGGCACTTGGAGGTACGGCACCTCGCCCTCCGCGCCGGGCTTGTCGCCGCAATCGATGAGGATCCGGGTCTCGGGCGTCGAAAGGATGAATGCCGCCCGGCCGACCTCGCGGCAGCAGCCGAGCGTCGTGATCCGGACCCACTCGTCGTCGGACATCTCCTCGCGGTGGATCTGCCGGCCGACCCGTTCGAGGATGTCGCGGCGCTCCTCGCGCTCGTTCTTCAGGAAGCCGCGGACGTTCGAGACGGTCGAGGACTCTATCGGCGGCGTCCGAACGACCTCTGGGGTCCACCCAACCTCCTGGGTGATCTCGCGGAGCGTCGAGCCCCGGCGGCCGATCACCATGCCGGGCTTCTCGGCCTCGATGACGACCTCGCCGGTGTCCTCGTGGAAGTCGAGGTCTGTCACGCCGGCCTCTTCCGGGATCACGTCCCGGACCTCGTCTTCTGCCCGCGCCGGCGGCGAGAGGGCGCTCGGGTCCGGGCGGACCGTGATCCGCTTTCGGAGCTTCGAGGCCAGCCGTCGGATCAGGTCGCCGTCGCCGGCGAACCGCTTGGGGTCGCGCGTGTACACGACCAGCTCCGGTCCCTCGTATTTCACGTCGGTGACCGTGATGTCGTTCGGAATCTCCTGTTCGATCTCTGATTTCAACGTATCGAGTTGCTTGTCGACTTGACTCATATCTCACTGCGGGTCGTCGGGGCCGCCGTCGTCGAATCGCGCCGCGGGTCGCGCCGCGACACGCCGCCGATCGGTCGACCGTGACGGGTAGGCATAGTGGAAGTACTGTCCGTAGTGTTCCGTGCGGGAACAGCCAGCGAAAACCCGCTTGTCTCAGGCTACTGCCCCGCCGTTATAAAAGCCTTCGCAAAGGGCAAGCCCCGGGCGGCCGAACGCCGCCCATGCGCGTCACGCCGCAGACGGTCCGCGACGAACACGCCTGGGTCCGCGACCGCGCCGACGTCGTCGTCCCGGTCCTCAACGACACCCGCGACCGCCTCGGTCGACGGTTCGAGACGACGGTGGACGAGGTGGCGCCAGACGCCTACCGCCGCGAGGTCGACGCCGTCTTCGCCGACGGCGAGGTCGCGGTCAACGTCGCGGCCTGCGTCGGGCTCCTCCGCGACCTCGACGTGGCGGGCGACTACCCGGGCTTCGTCGTCGACGAGGTCCTCGGGCGCGAGCTGGCGGCGACGATCGCCGGCGGCCGTCCCCTCTCGCTGCTCGCGCAGGCGACGTTCCACGTCGCGGACACGCACGTGGACCGCGACGCGGCGGCCGAGGCGGACGGGGCCGGCGCCGGAACGGCCGGCGCCGACGACCTCGACGCCGCGCTCGCGGCGGGGTTCCAGACGCGGCTCCCCGGCTGGAACTGGCGGGAGGGGGAGAGCCCGTTCGCGGTCGACGCGGACGGGTGACCCGCCGCCGCCGCTCGACCGGAGCGCGCCCGCGCTACGAGGTGAAGCTCCGAATGAACCCGTAGGCCTTGTCGATCAGGGCGTCGGGGAGGAACCGCGCGAGGACGCCGACGCTCGCGACGGTGCCCGGCTGGACCCGCGTGGGCGGCTGCGTCGCGCTCGCGGCGTCGTAGATGGCGTTCGCGACGAGTTCCGGCTCGACCGAGCCGGGGCCGTCGCCGCCGATCAGCTGCGCGTCCTCGAACATCGCGTAGAACTCGTCGTACGCCTCGGTCCGCTCGATCCCCTCGCGCTCCTCGGGGTCGGCTTCCGACTCCGCGCGCTTCGAGAAGTTCGTCCGCACGGGCCCCGGCTCGACGACGACCACGTCGATGCCGAGGTCGTCGACCTCGTTGCGGAGCGCGTCCGACATCGCCTCCAGGGCGAACTTCGACCCGCAGTACACGCCGCCGCCGGGGATCGACACCCGCCCCGCGACGGAGGAGACGTTGACGATGGTCCCGTCGCGCTCGCGGCGCATCGACGGGAGGACCGCCCGGATCAGTCGGTGCGGCCCGTACACGTTCACGTCGAACTGCTCGTGGACCCGCTCCGTGGTCACGTCCTCGACCGGGCCGAACTGGCCGTAGCCGGCGTTGTTGATCAGGGCGTCGATCGCGCCCTCCTCGTCTAAGATCCGCTCGACCACGCGGTCGATGTCGTCCTGATCGGTGACGTCGAGCGTGGCGAGCTCGCAGCCCGCCTCGCCGAGCGCTTCGATGTCCGCCGGGTTCCGCGCGGTGGCGTACACGGTCCATCCCTCGTCGAGGAACGCGTGCGCCGCGGCGCGACCGATGCCCGAGGAACAGCCGGTGATGAGTGCCGTCTTCTGCACGCGTTTCCGGTCTGTCTCCGACGCAATAACTCTCCCGACGCGGGCGCGGCCGACCCGCCGCGTCCCGGTCGGCTACAGCTCCTCGGTCCGGATCCCCATCGCCTTCGACGCCGGCGCGGTCCGCTCGAACCCCCACCGCTCGTAGAATCCGTCGACGTCCGCGAAGCGGTTGACGTACGCGCCGTCGGGGGCGTTCGCGCGGAGCCACGCGACGAGCGCGCCGACCATCGCCGTCCCGATCCCCCGGCCCTGATGCGGCGGCGCGACCGCCGTGTCCGAGAGGTGGAACACCGACCCGCCGTCGCCGACGAGCCGCGCCATTCCGACCGTCGACCCGGACGCCGTCTCGACGACGTGGACGCCGAACGTCGTGTTCGGGAGCCCGCGCTCGACGGCCTCCCGGGACCGGTCTGTCATGCCCGCCTCCCGCCGGAGCCGGCGGAACGCCTCGACGGAGGGGGTCGTCTCGCGGAGCTCGTACCCGTCCGAAAGCGGTGACTCGCCGAGTCCCCGGTCGGCGTCGGCAACATCGACCGCGTCGTCGCTCATGTGTCGGCGTTCGCGGCCGCAAAAGTAGTCGCTTCGGTGCCGCGCTGGCCCGCGCTACTCCTCGTCGTCGGCCTCGTCCTCGTCGGTCGCGAGCAGGTCGCGCTCGTCGAGGATCGACTCGATCTCGTCGACCGGCCGCTCGGCGTACTCGGGGTCGTCGACGGTGATCGTCGCGACGCCGACGCCGTCCGGGGACAGCTCGCCGTCGTTCGACTGCGCGAGGGTGTCGAGCGCGAGCCCGACCGCCTCGTCCGTCGAGATGCCCTCCTCGTACTCCGTCTCCAGGTAGTCGCGGAGGTCGCTGCGGTCGGAGCCGATCGAGAGCGCCTGCCACTCGTACGGCGTGCCCGACGGGTCCGTCTCGAACAGGCGCGGCTCGCCGTTCTCGATGCCGCCGACGATGAGCGCGACGCCGAACGGGCGCGCGCCGCCGACCTGCGTGTACTGCTGGATGTGGTCGGTGATGTTCTTCGTCAGCGTCTCGATGCCGACGGGCTCGCCGTAGCGGAGGCGGTTCACCTGCGCCTGCCGGCGAGCGAAGTCGATGAGCTGGCGCGCGTCGGCGACGTGGCCCGCGCTCGCGACGCCGACGTGGTCGTCGGCCTTGTGGAGCTTCTCGATGCTCTCCGGCTCCATCAGCGGGGAGCGGGCGCGCTTGTCGGCCGCGAGGACGACGCCGTCCTCGGCGCGGATCCCGACGCTCGCCGTCCCTCGTTTCACCGCCTCCCGGGCGTACTCGACCTGGTAGAGTCGGCCGTCCGGAGAGAAGATTGTGATGCCGCGGTCGTACGCCTGCTGTTGGGATTGGCCCTGCATGATATCACTCGGTGTCGAACGTCGTCGCGCCGACGCGGTCCGACTCGGTCTCCACGTCGCACGCGTCTCCGCGCACGACCGCGGGCCGCTCGGACCCCTCGAACGCGACGTCTCGCTGTGTTGAACTGGCGGTCGCGCGACCCATATATCTTTCCTCACAGGCACGTACCGTCCCCGAAATCCCCCGCACGCGGATTCCGACCGGCTCGCCGTCGACCTCGCTCACGCAGGCCACCGCCGCGCGCGCCTCGTCGACGTGGCCGTGTCTGACCCGGACGACCGCCTCCCCGGTCCCGTCGGCGTGCGCGAACGACAGCAGCGTGAGGTCCGCGTCGGCGCTGCCGGCGTCCCCGAGGAGGTTGCCGGCGCTGTACCACAGCGCGCGCTGGAACGCGCGCCGCCCGACCTCGGCGTCGGGCCACGTCTCGATCCCGACGGCGAGGTACCGCCACCGCGGCCGGAGGTGTTTGGGGAGGTGCTTCACGGCGAGATCACGCCGGGAGTTCGCGGACGCGCTCCGCGACGATCACCGCGACCTGGTCGTGAATGCGCTCGACGACCGTCACCGCGAACCCCTCGTCGGTGAACGCCTCGACCAGCGTGCCGACCGTCGCGGGGTCGTCGACCTCGGGGCTGTAGAACGGAGCCTCGGGGTCCGGCTCCTCGAAGAAGGCGACGTCGCCGAGGACGATCCGCCGAGCGCCCGTCTCGCTCATCACGCGGATCGCCTCGCGCTTCTCGTCGTCCGCGAGGTGGTGGAGCGCGAAGTTCGAGGTGACCACGTCGACCGGTCGGTCGGCGTCGATCCCGGGGTCGCGGAACTCGCCGTA
Source organism: Halorubrum sp. CGM5_25_10-8B (assembly GCF_005435095.1). Classification (NCBI taxonomy): domain Archaea; kingdom Methanobacteriati; phylum Methanobacteriota; class Halobacteria; order Halobacteriales; family Haloferacaceae; genus Halorubrum; species Halorubrum sp. CGM5_25_10-8B. The sequence goes on from NZ_SGTY01000014.1 coordinate 81,015, forward strand.
CGCGAACTCGACGTTTCCGAGGCCGCGGTCGGCCGCCTTCCGCCGCCCCTCGTCCATCATCCCCTCGCTGATGTCGCGGGCGAGGACGCGCTCGGCGTCCTCGGCGAGCGCCAGCGCGATGGCCCCGGTCCCGGCTCCCAGATCGAGGACCACGTCGTCCGCCCCCGGCGACGCGTGGTCGATCACGAGGCTCGCGCAGGCCTGGTACTCGTCGCTCTTCGAGTCGTCGTACGACGCGGCCTTCTCGGAGAACCGTTCGGCGTGTTCAGCGACCGTCTTCTTCATACCTGCCACGTCGGACCCCCGGCTCTATGAAGCCCTCGGAGCGCCGCTCCCGGTTACGCTCGACGAGGTCGCCCCACGCCCGGAGCCCCGCGCGAACGGCCTCGGCGTCGAAGCCGATCGCCTCGCTGACCGCGACCAACTCGCGGGGCGCGCGGAGTCCGAGGTGCGACCGCGCGTTCGCGCTCACGACGTACGGCGCGTCGTAGTGGGCGACGATCTCCCGGAGCTTCCGGAGGTCGGCGAGCGCCCGAACCCGCTTCCCGCCGGTCTCGCGGAGCGCGGGGCCGAAGTCGAACTCGACCCGGACGCCGTTGTCCCGTGCCGCCTTCGCGAGGACGTGGTTGAAGTCGCCGCCGCCCGCCATCGGCCGGACGAGGACGTCGACGCGGGCCTGCTCGACCGCGAACCGGTTCAGCGCGTCGTCGCCGCCGACCACGCAGACCACGGTTCGGTCGGACCGGTAGTTTCCGACCGCGCCCGAGGCGCTCGTCGGATCGTCGGCGCCGATCTCGACCGCGTCGACGACGTCGATCCCGTACTCCTCGCGGAGCGCCTCCGGGTCGCGAGCCGGGCTCTCGCCGCGGTCCGCAGCGCTCAGACCGCCGTCCCCGGCCGCCGTCAGCGCGTCGCGCGTCCGCACCACGATCCCGTCGTACCCGTGCCGGGCCGCGGTGGCGGCGTGGCGCGCGACGGTTGCCTCCCCGTCGGGATAGGCGTGAACGGCCTCGTACATGCCCCGCCGTTTCGCGGCCGAGCGTATCGGCGTTGCGCTTTCGGCACCGCGACGCCGGCCGCGTCCTGTCTCCTCGCCGCGTTCGCTTCCCTCCCATCGCCGACGCGACCGCGCCCCGCGTCGTCAGGCGTCTCCGACGGACTCTTCGTCCTTCTTCCAGTCGCGCCTGGCGTCCTCGCCGGTAAACCACGTCGCGATCCCGTCCGGGTCGTCCTCCTGGAAGGCGCGCCGCCGGCTCCATTCGACGGTCGCCTTCCCGAGCGCGATCGGGAGGAGGTACGGAACGAGGAGGACCGCGTCGGCGACGCCGTCGAGCAGCCCGGGAGCCAGGACCACATCGATCACGGCGATTCCGAATGTCACCGAAACGACCGTCAGTATCGCGACGACGAAGTAGAAGAAGACGACGCGCTGGGCGGCCTCGACCACCATGTACGGCGACTGGTCCTCGTAGGCGCGCTCGGCGAAGAACTCCCGACGCACCTCCCCGACCTGCGCGCCGCAGACGCCGAGCGTCGCCACTCCGACCGTGGGCGTGAGGTACGAGAGCGCCTCCCAGCCGACCGCCAAGAGCGGAAACATCATGAACGCGAACACCCCGAGCGACCGGCGGACGACGCGGAAGTTCCGCCGGTAGATCGGCGGGAGCCACGAGACGAGGTGAACCGGCTCCGCGTCGGTCTCCCACACCTCGTCTCGCTCGGCGTCCTCGTCGTAGCCGGTGATGTAGAACGAGCGGTCTTCGAGCCGGATCGGTCGCTCGGCGAACATCGCGGCGGCGGCGTGGGCGATCACGAGGGCGGCGACCTCTATCCAATACACCGCGAGCAGTTCACCGACGCGCCAGCCGAACCCGACGACGCCGGCGAGCGGGAGGAGGTTCGTCGCGACCACGAGGGCGAGGGCCGATCGGCCCCCTGCGGGAGGGCGGGACTTCATCAGTCCAGTGTAACGGGTCGCGAGCGCAAAAATACCCGACCGCTTTTGTCCGCCCGACGGAACGCTCTGACATGCCCGCCGATCTTGAGGAGAAGACGGACCGCTACGAGCGGATGCTCGCGGACGCGCTGGCCGTCGCGGAGCCGCGCCCGCCGGCGGACACGCCGCTGGGCGAGGCCGCGGCGGACGTGACCGAGATGGCGGAGTCGTACCTCGACGACGGCCGCCACTTCCGCGACGACGGCGACCCGGTGAACGCGCTCGCCTCCTACTCGTACGGCTACGGCTGGCTCGACGCCGGGGTCCGGCTCGGGCTGTTCGCGGTGCCCGACGACACGGAGCTGTTCACGACCTGAGCGCCGGCCCGCTCCGGGGCCCGCGCTCGCCGCGCCCGACGTGAGGGACGCGCTTATGCGGCGACGGCCGTCACTGAGTCCATGGACGAACTCGCGGACCTCACCGAGCGGCTCGTCTCGATCCCATCGCACGAGGACGAGACGGCAGCGGGCGACGCGATCGAGGAGTGGCTGCGCGCGGAGACGGACGCGAGCATCGAGCGCGACGACGCCGGCAACGTGCTCGCGGTCAGGGGCGCGACCGACGACCCCGATGCCGACTCGCTCGCGCTCGTCGGCCACCACGACGTCGTTCCGCCCGCGCCCGAACAGACGGCCGGCGAGGGGACGGAGGGCGAGTACGTCGTCGAGCGGCGCGACGGTCGGATCTACGGCCGCGGCACGGCCGACATGAAGGGGTCGGTCGCGGCCGCGATGCTCGCGTTCCGGAACGCGACGCCGCCGGAGGGCAGGGAGCTGATCTTCGCCTCCTTCGTCGGCGAGGAGGTCGGCGGCGACGGGGCTCGCCACGCGATCGACGCGGGGTTCGCCCCGGAACGCGCGGTCGTCGCCGAGGGGTCGACGAACTACTCGAAGCCGGGCGTGACGGACGTCGCCGTCGCCCACCGCGGCCGCCGCGGGTCGCGGCTCGTCGCGCACGGGGAGGCGGCCCACGCCTCGGAGCCGGAGGCGGGCGAGAACGCGATCTACCGCGCCTGCGACGCGATCGACGCGGTCCGCGGGCTCGACGCCCCGGAGGCGACGGTCCTCGGGAACGACGTGTCGGGGTCGCTGGCGGTCACGATCGTCGACGGCGGCGAGACGTGGAACGTGATCCCGGAGCGCTGCGAGGCGACCGTCGACGAGCGTACCGTTCCGGGCGACCGAGCCGATCTGGCTGGCGTCGCCGACGCGACGGCCGGGGTCGAGCTCGTCGTCGATCAGGACCTCCCGCCGATGGCCTGCGGCGACGCGGCGTTCGCGGACGCCGCCCTCGACGTCGCCCGCGCAGTCCACGATGAGTCGGGCTTCGACGCGCCCGAACACGTCACCAAGCCGCACGCGACCGACGCCGGCTGGCTCGCGGGGGCGGGGACCGACTGTCTCGTCTGCGGGGCCTCCGAGCCGGGCGAGGCACACACCGACACTGAGAGCGCGAGCCTGGAAGCCCTCGACCGCTGTCGTCGGATCTACATGGGGGTCGCCGAACGGGAACTGTAGTGGCCGCGAGGGGGAGGCCCCGGACGGAGCGGGGACTCACGGGCGCCTCGCGCGACCCGTATGGAAGGGGTTTTATGCGCCCCGCGGAAAGTGTGCGCCACTATGGGAGACAAGTCGAAGGCTCAAAAGAAGCGTCTGGCGAAGGCGGAGCGCCAGAACACCCGCGTCCCCGCGTGGGTCATGATGAAGACGGACATGAACGTGACGCGAAACCCCAAGCGGCGCAACTGGCGCCGGAACGACCTGGACGAGTAAATGTCGACGAACGACTTCGAGGAGCGCGTCGTCACCGTCCCGCTCCGCGACGCCAAGGAGAAGCCCGTCCAGCAGCGCGCCGACTACGCGATGAAGATCACGCGGCAGCACCTCGCGAAGCACTTCTCCGTCGACGAGGGCGACGTGATCATCGACGGCTCCGTCAACGAGGCCGTCTGGGCGAACGGGCGCCAGAACCCGCCCAGCACGGTGCGGGTCCGCGCGGCTCGGTTCGTCGAGGACGGCGAACCGGTCGTCGAGGCCGAGCACGCCGAGTAACGTGTTACGGGCGACCTTCACCGGCTCGTCGTACGTGGGCGTGTTCGCCCGCGCCGTCGACGACCTCCTGTTGATCCGACCGGACGTCGACGAGGCGCTCGCCGAGGACCTCGGGGCGGAACTCGGCGCGGAGCCGCTGCTGACGACGGTTGGGAGGTCCAACACGGTCGGATCCCTCGCGACGGGCAACGAGAACGGGATCCTCGTCTCCTCGCGCGCGACCGAGCGCGAGAAGGAGCGGATCGCGGACGCCGCCGGCGTCCCGGTGCGCGAACTCCCGGGCGAGATCAACGCCGCCGGGAACGTCGTCCTCGCGAACGACTACGGCGCGTACGTCCACCCGGACCTCTCGCGCGAATCGATCCGGACGATCAAAGACGCGCTCGACGTTCCCGTGACCCGGGGCGATCTCGGGGACGTCCGGACGGTCGGAACCGCGGCGGTCGCCAACGACACGGGCGTGCTGTGTCATCCACAGTCGACGGAGTCGGAGCTTCAAGCGGTCGAGGAGGCGCTCGACGTCCGCGCCGACCTCGGCACCATCAACTACGGCGCGCCGCTCGTCGGCTCCGGCCTCCTCGCCACCGACGAGGGGTACGTCGTCGGTGACGACACGACCGGACCGGAGCTCGGCCGCATCGAGGAGACGCTCGGCTTCATCGACTGAACCGCGCTCCGCCTTCTCCCCGCCGCCCCCTCGTCGGTGGCGAGG
>NZ_SGTY01000015.1:0-79213 GCF_005435095.1 Halorubrum sp. CGM5_25_10-8B
TTTTGGGAAATAGAACGACGAACATCCTCGTTTGCGAATAGTTTTAGCAATGTCGCACTCGAGACAGCTCAAAATTGGCTCGAAGCCGTTGCTGTCTACCACAATTCACGCCAAACTTAACGCGACCCGTTTCCGTACCGGAGCGCGCAGCACGGCTCACGACGAGATACATCGGGGCGGAGCGATCCTCGAACGCGACCGACGCGGCCGCCGATCCCGACGGCCAGCGGTCCGAGTCCGCGACCTATCCCGGGCTCCTGACCGCGCGGACCGCGGGCGGCACCTGCCACCTCGCGCCGGGGTACCACGGTGAGGCGACGACGCTGCCGGACCGCGCGCTCGGCCCCGTCAACGGCGTGGTCGTCGAGGAGGCGGGAACGCGCTACGAGAGCCTGCTGCTCGACGACCGCCGGCGGCAGGCGCAGTACGGCGCGCTCTTGGACGCGAACCTCGACGGCGACCGCGTGCCCGCCTTCGCCGTCGACGTTCCGCCCGAGGGCGGTCGGAAAGGGTACGGGGAGGGCGTCGACGCGGTCACCGAACTCGTGACGGGGACGGCGGCGTTGGCGGCGCTCGGCGTCGTCGGCGTCGCGCTCGGCGCGGCGGTCGCGGCGCTCCTCTGGCTCCCGGTCGCGATGGCGGTGTGTCTCCACGTCCGGCCGCCGAGCGCGGTGCGGCGGCCCGACCGAATCGGCGCGTGCTGCCGCGGGGTCGTCGCCCGCGGCCAACTGCTGAAGCCTGCTCGCTGGCGGCGGGTCGAAGAGGCCCGAGAGCCGGACATCGACGCGCCCGAACCGGACGCCTCGTGGTTCAAGCGATGAGCGACCTGCCGCGAAACTTCTCCGTCCGGGAGACCGTCGCCGTCCTCACGGCTTTCAATTAATCCGATTGCTTTCTGTAGTCCCCGTTATCCGTGTGCCGAGAGTAATTAGCAAAGGTCCGAACAGACCGAACAGAACCGTGGGAATTGCGATAAGAGCTTCAAGCCAGTGAGCGTCTGTCATAATCCTACCTAATCTCTCAATGAATGTCGGATCTTGGCCGGAAACGTACCAAGCGAGGATCCCGAACACAAGGAGATACGACTTGAAGACAATAGATTGGAAACGAAGGCCGAGGATCCCACCAGTAGTTCCGAGTACGAGCAGCACAATAGGTGTGAGAAGCCAGTGTATACTTCCCGCAGTGGATGATGCTTCACTCAAAATGTAGAAATAACCATAGCCAGCAGCGAGCGGAGCTATCAGGTGCTTAATTACAACGAAGAAGAAAAACGGTAAAATTGTGTATACACGAGACAAGTAGTTATTCACTGTATCCTGTTGGTCGTTCTGAGTTGTATCCCGTGTGATGTCGTGCTTGTGTTGACTATTATGACAGTTAACGCAGAGCGTCTGAAGATTATCTAACGAATCAGAACCACCCTCAGATCGTGGCGTAAGATGATGCGCGTGGAGTTCAGTATCTCCGGAGGACCCACCCCGGGCACCACATTGTTGGCAGGTATAATTGTCACGTGAATAAACTTTTCTGCGCCTCTCGTCCCAATCATCAGGGTAGCTCGAAGCCGCCATATAGCGGTTTTATCTTTCTGATCCGCCGTATGAATATTATTCAAACTTGCTGATATTTAGAATGGCAAATCAGGAGAAGTCACCGTTCGTTACAGGTCTACGTCGCTCGCAGCGTTTCTCGCGGGGCAAAAATACGGACTCGCGGGGGTCCCGCGAGCGAGCACAGCGAGCGAGTGGGACCACACGAGGGAATGACTAAGCGAACGAAGTGAGGAAAAGGATGGACTCGCGGGGATTTGAACCCCGGGCCTTCCCCGTGCCAGGGGGATGATCTACCACTGATCTACGAGCCCTCGAACGCATTCGTTCGTTCCGCGGTGAATATCTTAAGGGCTTCGAATCGTGGACCGACTGGACCGCGCGCCGCCCACGCTCAGATCCGGTCGGAGTCGACGTACACGTCGAGGTCCACGTCGCGTCGCGATCCCTCCAAGTCGCGGACGGCGCGCTCGACGACGCGCTCGGCCTCGCTTCGGATCAGCGGGATCGCCTTCTTCAACACCCAGTCGAACGAGACGAGCCGCGGCAGGTCGAGTGCGTCCGGACTGGCGGAGCCGGGGTCGAACTCGACTTCGAGCGCGACCTCGCAGGGCGCGTCGTCAGTCTCCTCGGCGACCGCTCCGCCCCCGTCGGTCGACGTCGGCGTCACCCGCCAGCAGCCACCGGCGTCGATATCCTTCGTTATCTCCCAGTCGATCCGCTCGGGCGGCTCGACGCCGGTCACCTCGGAGCGGGCGGTGTAGGAGATCTTCCACCACGCGAACGTGAGCGCGTACCTGGTGCCGGGGCCGCCGTCGCCGGTGACCGTTTCGACCTCTCGGAGGTACTCGGAGTAGTTCGCGTACTGCGGGAAGTCGAGCAGGAACGCGTACACGTCTTCGGGGTCGGCGTACACCTCCGTGCTCACGACGAGTTCGTCCACGTACGTGGGTTCGCGTGACGCTTATTAAACGGTCCGGCGACCGAACCCGACCGACGGCTCTGGGGTGATTCCCGTCACAGTCGCGGCCGATTGCGGAGTGACGGCGAACACCGTCGAAGCCCCGCCCCGCACGGCACCGCTCCACACACCTCCCCGGCCTCGTCGCGCTCCTCGCGCCCCCCTCGGGCGCTCGGAGGCGCGCGCCGCTGTATTCAGGCGGGTTTGTTCGCCTCCTCGGGGGCCAGGATTCGCGTCGTCGGAACCCGGAACGGGCCGCCGAAGCCGCCGGATACATGGGGCTTCCGGCGCTCATACGGCTATGGCTGCCGACGAGCGCAACGCCTTCGAAGTGTACCGCGACCGGGTGGACCGACCGCTCGGGCGGTTGTTCCGCGAGTACGGGGCGTCCGAGGCGCACTGGCTCGTGATCGGGATGGTCGCCAACGTCGTCGCCCGGGTCGCGGGGCTGATCCCGCCGGTGGTGCTGGGCGTCGCCATCGACGCCGTCTTCACCGGCTCCGGCCCCTACACGCTCCCGATCGTTCCCGACGCGTGGCTGCCGACCGCGGAGGCCGCCCAGTTCCGCCTCTCAGTGATCCTCATCTTCGGGTCGTTCATCGTGACGGGCGTGTTCACGTACGTCTACGGCATCGCGGCGAACAACTTCGCGCACCGCGTGATGCACGCGGTCCGCACCGACTCCTTCGACCAGATGCAGCGGCTCGACATGACCTTCTTCGACGACAAGCAGACCGGCGAGGTCATGTCCGTCCTCAACAACGACGCCTCGAACCTGGAGGTGTTCTTAGACAACGCCCTCCAGAACTCCGCGCGCCTCGGCGTGATGGTGGTCGGGATCGCGACCGTCCTCGTCTACTACAACTACGAGCTGGCCGTGATCACCCTCGCCGCCATCCCGCTGATGTTCCTCTTCACGCTGTGGTTCATGCGCGCCGTCGAACCCCGGTACGTCGCGCAGCGCTCGGTCGTCGGCGACCTCAACACCGCCCTCGAGAACGCGCTCTCGGGCGTCGAGCTGGTGAAGACCTCCAACACGGAGGCCCACGAGAGCGAGCGCGTCGAGGACGCCTCCTTCTCGTACTTCCGGCGCACGATGTCGATCCTCCGGCTCAACTACGTCTACCGCCCCGGGATGGAGCTGCTCGCCGGGCTGGCGTTCGCCGCCACCTTCGCGGTCGGCGGCTTCTGGCTCGCGAACGGCCCGCCGGGCCCCTTCTCGACGAAGCTGACCGTCGGGACGTTCGTCACGTTCGTCCTCCTCACCCAGCAGTTCGTCGCCCCGCTCGCGGAGGTGTCGAACATCATCGACCAGTACGAGAACGCGAAGGCCTCCTGCGAGCGCGTGTTCGGCCTGCGCGACATCCCGGTCCGCATCGAGGACGACGACGACGCGATCGAACTCGGCGGCCAGACCCGGAGCGACGGCGGAAGTAAGCGCGGCCGCAGCGTCGACGGCACGGTCGACGACGCGACGGAGGACGCAGTTGACGACGCGACCGGCGACGCGGCCGACCACGGCGGCGTGGCGGGCGCCGTCGAGTACGACGAGGTCTCCTTCGCGTACCCCGGGAACGCCCTCGTCGACCCCGAGGACGCCGACGAGGAGGTTCTCAGCGGCGTCTCCTTCTCGGCCGATCCGGGCGACACCGTCGCGCTGGTCGGACCGACCGGCGCGGGGAAGTCGACGCTGCTCAAGCTCCTCCTCCGGCTGTACGACGTGACCGACGGCGCGATCCGCGTCGACGGTCACGACGTCCGCGACGTGACCGTCGAGAGCCTCCGCTCGTCGGTCGGCTACGTCGCGCAGGACACCACGCTGTTCGACGGCACCATCGCCGAGAACATCCGCTACGGGCGGTTCACGCGGATCGATGAAGCGGACGCCGAGGAGAGCGAGGTGCGCGAGCGGGTCGTCGAGGCCGCGAAGGCCGCGGAGGCCCACGAGTTCATCGCCTCACTCCCGAACGGCTACGAGACGCGGATCGGCGAGCGCGGCGTGAAGCTCTCGGGCGGCCAGCGCCAGCGACTCGCGATCGCCCGAGTCGTGCTTCAGGACCCCGCGATCTTGATTCTCGACGAGGCGACCTCGGCGGTCGACACCGAGACGGAGATGCTGATCCAGCGCTCGCTCGACCGCCTCGCGGCCGACCGCACCACGTTCGTCATCGCGCACCGGCTCTCGACGGTGACCGACGCCGACACCGCCCTGGTGTTGGAGGACGGCGAGGTCGTCGAGCGGGGGAGCCACGACGAACTGCTCGCCGCGGACGGCCTCTACGCGAAGCTCTGGGGCGTTCAGGCCGGCGAGATAGACGAGCTTCCGGAGGAGTTCGTCGAGCGCGCCCGCGAGCGCCACGTCGACCGCGCGGTCGAGCGGGCGACGGAGAGCGAGGTCGACGCGGAGTCGCTCGACGACTGATCGGGAGACCGGTCGGCCTCGGTGGCCGGTGAAATATTCACCGGCGTCCCGTCGAGACGGGCGAGTGGCCTGAACCGGCGCCGTCGATCACTTCGTCTCGTCGCTTCGGATCGGCTCGTGCGTGTCCGGTTCGGATGATCGGATCGTATTAACGGCTATGAGCGCGAGCAGACTCGCCGCAGCGAGGAAGAGAGTAGGTACGGCGGTCTTGACGAGGAGGAGCACGCCGAGGAGTTCACCTGCGAGCGCGATGAGAAGGGCCACCGGTACGAGTCCGGCCGGCCGGTCCCGCGATTTTGAGGTCATACGCTGAACCGGTGGGAGACGGGATCGAGAGACGGTGAGGGCTCGGTGCTGTCGCGACCGTGTTCGCCCACGGACACAGGTCCGACCAGTAACGAAGGCGATAATAATCCTGTGGCGACTGACCTGGGAATCGCTCGGTGCGAGAGACGCGTTCCGTACGCCTCCAAGCTGTCGAAATCCATCGCCGACCCCGGGCTTCGACGGTGCCGTGAGAGGCGGTGCGAATCAGTCGTCGCCGGAGATTTGCCCGGCCGCGTCGGCGTCGGCGTCCGGCACCGCGGCGGCGGGCGCGGGCGGCTCCTCGCGCACGTCGGCGCCCTTGCCCTCCGCGATGACCTCGGCGTACGCGTCGGGGAAGACGCGGACGAAGTCGTCGAGCGCGGCCTCCCAGTCGTCGAGCAGTTCGGCCGCGCGCTCGCTGTCGGTGTACTCGCGGTGGTTCTCGACGAGGCGGCGGAGCATCCGCTCGTCGGACCCCTCCAGCGTCTCGGAGACCGACACCATCCCGCGGTTCACCCGGTCGGCGAACCGGTCGTCGGGGTCGTACACGTACGCGATGCCGCCGGACATCCCGGCCGCGAAGTTGCGGCCGGTGTCGCCGAGGACGGCGACGACGCCGCCGGTCATGTACTCGCAGCCGTGGTCGCCGACGCCCTCGACGACGGCTCTGACGCCGGAGTTGCGGACTCCGAACCGCTCGCCGGCGACGCCGTTGACGTACATCTCGCCCGACGTGGCGCCGTACAGACAGACGTTCCCCGCGACGACGTTCTCGGTCGGATCGTACGACGCCTCCGCGGGCGTGTCGATCACGATCCGGCCGCCGGAGAGCCCCTTGCCGACGTAGTCGTTGGCGGCGCCGGACAGCTCCAGCGTGATCCCCGGCGCGAGGAACGCGCCGAAGCTCTGGCCCGCCTCGCCGTCGAAGCGGCACGAGACCGTGTCGTCCGGGAGCCCCTCGCCGCCGTGTTCGGAGACGATGCGGTTCGAGAGCGTCGCGCCGACCGCGCGGTCGACGTTGCGGATGTCGCGGGTGAGCGCGACCGGCGCACCGTCATCGATGGCGGGCGCGGCCTCGTCGATGAGGTCCCAGTCGAGCAGGTCGTCGATGCCGCCGTGCGCCTGCTCTCGGACCTTCGTGCGGGACTCGCCGGCGGGCTCGGCGATGACCGCCGACAGGTCGAGGTGCTTCGCCTTCTCGTGGTCGGTGTCGCGTTGGGCGAGCAGCCCGGGCCGACCGATGAACTCCGCCAGCTCGGTGTACCCCTGCTCGGCCATGATCTCGCGCAGCTCCTGCGCGATGAACGTCATGTAGTTGATGACGTGATCCGGCTGGCCGGGGAACCGCTGGCGGAGGTCCTCGCGCTGGGTCGCGACGCCGACCGGACAGGTGTTCTCGTGGCACTGCCGGGCCATCACGCAGCCCGACGTGACGAGCGAGGCGGTGCCGAAGATGTACTCCTCCGCGCCGAGGGCGGCCGCGACCGCCACGTCGCGGCCGGTCCGCAGTCCGCCGTCGGCCGAGACGCGAATGCGGTCGCGCAGGCCGGTGGCGCGCAGCATCTGGTTCGCCTCCGCGAGCCCGAGCTCCCACGGGAGCCCGGCGTTCTTGATCGAGGTCTTCGGCGACGCCCCCGTCCCGCCGTCGTGGCCGGAGACGTGGACGACGTCCGCGTTCGCCTTCGCGACGCCGGCCGCGATGGTGCCGATGCCGGCCTCCGAGACCAGCTTGACGTTGACGTCGGCCTCGGGACTGGCGGCCTTCAGGTCGAAGATGAGCTGCTTGAGGTCCTCGATCGAGTAGATGTCGTGTTGGGGCGGCGGCGAGATGAGCCCGACGCCGGGGGTGGAACACCGGACGTGCGCGATCATCTCGTTCACCTTCTCGCCGGGGAGGTGGCCGCCCTCGCCCGGCTTCGACCCCTGCGCCATCTTGATCTGGAGCTCCTCGGCGTTCGCGAGGTACTCCGAGGTGACGCCGAACCGACCGGAGGCGACCTGCTTGACCGTACACTCCTTCTCGGTGTCGAACCGCTCCGGCGGTTCGCCGCCCTCGCCCGTGTTTGATTTCGCGCCCAGGCGGTTCATCGCGATGGCGTTGTTCTCGTGGGCCTCCGGCGAGAGGCTCCCGAGGCTCATCGCGGCCGTCGAGAAGCGCTCGACGATCGACTCGACCGGCTCGACCTGCTCGACCGGCACGGGGTCGCGGTCGGAGTCGAACTCAAGGAGGCCGCGCAGCGACTGGAGCTCCTCAGTCTGGTCGTTCACCAGTTCGGCGAACTCCTGATACTGCTCGTAGTCGCCCCCGCGGACCGCCTGCTGGAGCGTGCCGACCGTCTGGGGGTTCCAGCCGTGTTTCACGCCCGAGGAGCGGTGTTCGTACTCGCCGACGGTCTCCAGCTCGGGGTCAGCGCCGAAAGCCATCGCGTGGCGCGTGCGGAGGTCGTCTTCGATCTGCTCGATCCCGATCCCCTCGGTGCGGATCTCGGTCCCCTCGAAGTACTCGGCGACGAAGTCGGAGTCGAGCCCGACCGCCTCGAAGATCTGGGCCCCCTGGTACGACTCCATCGTCGAGATGCCCATCTTCGCCATCGTCTTGAGGAGCCCGTCCTCCAGCGCGTGCCGGTACGCCCCGAGCGCCTCGTCCTCGTCCGCGCCGTCTGGGCCGGCGACCACGTCGGCGATCGAGGCGTACGCGAGGTACGGGTCGACCGCGTCGGCGCCGTAGCCGACGAGCGTCGCGAGGTGGTGGACCTCGTGCGGCTCGCCGGACTCGACGACGACGCCCGCGCGGTTGCGAAGCCCCTTGCGCACGAGGTGGTGGTGGACCGCGCCGGTCGCGAGCAGGCTCGGCACCGCGAGCCGGTCCGGCCCGACGGCGCGGTCGGAGAGGACGACCACGTCGGCCCCGTCCTCGATGGCGGCCGCGGCGTCCTCGCGGACGCGGCTCACGGCGTCGACCAGCGAGCCGTCGCGGTCGTAGGTGACGTCGACGGTGACGGAGGCGAACGCGGGGCCGTCGGACGCGCCCTCGTCCCCGGGGGTCCGTTCGCCCGGTCCGGGCAGGTCGCGAAGCGCTCCGGTCTCGGCGTCCGTCAGAACCGGCGTGTCGGCGACGATCTGCTCGGCGTGGGCCGGCGTCTCGGCGAGGAGGTTGCGCTGGTTCCCGATCCGGGTCTCCAGCGAGGTGACGAGCTCCTCGCGGATGTAGTCGATCGGGGGGTTCGACACCTGCGCAAACAGCTGCTTGAAGTAGGTGAACAGGGGGCGGTCGACGTCTGCCAGCACGGACAGCGGCGTGTCGTCGCCCATCGAGCCGACCGGGTCCTTCCCCTCGGTCGCCATCGGTTCGACGAGGTGGTTCAGCGAGTCGGTCGTGTAGCCGAACGCGGCCTGGTGGGCGCGGACGGTCGGCCTCGACTCTTCCCCGTCGCCCTCGGTGGTGGAGTCGGCGTCGATCCCCGCCGCGGCGCCGTCCTCGTCGGTAAGCGCGTCGAGGTCGACCTGCCCGTCCGCGACCCACTCGCCGTACTTCTCGTCGGTGAGCTCTTCGAACACCTCGTCGTCGGGGACGATCCGGCCCGCCTCGGGGTCGGCGACGAAGATCTCACCCGGCCGGAGCCGCCCGCGGCGGCGCACGTCGGCGGGCTCGGTCGGGAGCGCGCCCACCTCGCTGCCGACGACGAGGCGGTCGTCAGTCGTCACCTCGTAGCGGCACGGGCGGAGACCGTTGCGGTCTAGGACGCCGGCGACCTGCTCGCCGTCGAAGCCGATGACGAGAGCCGGCCCGTCCCACGGCTCGACGAGCGACGCGTGGTAGTCGTAAAAGTCGGCGCGGTCGTCGTTCATCAGGTCGTCGTCGCGGAACGCCTCGGGGATCAGCATCCGCAGCGCGTGCGGGAGGTCGCGGTCGGTCTGGAGGAGGAGTTCGAGCGCGTTGTCGACGCTCGCAGTGTCGGACTGGTTCGGGTCGTCGATCACCGGCTTGATCGTGTCTAGCTCGGCCCCGAACGCCGGGTGGTCGAGGTCGGTCTCGCGGGCCCGCATCCAGTTGACGTTCCCGCGGATCGTGTTGAACTCGCCGTTGTGGACGATGTTGCGGTACGGGTGCGCGAGGTGCCACGCGCCCAGCGTGTTCGTCGAGAACCGCGCGTGGACTAATGCGACGTGGCTCGCGAACCGCTCGTCGGTCAGGTCCGGGTAGTAGTCGGCGAGCTGCGACCCCTTCAACAGCCCCTTGTAGACGACGCGTTGCCGGTCGAGCGAGCAGACGTAGAAGCGGCCGGCGCCGTCGACCTCGGACACCGCGTTCTCGATCTCGCGCCGGGCGGCGTACAGCGCGCGGTCGAAGCCGAGCAGGTCGGGATCGGCGTCGTCGGCCCGGTCCTCCTCGCTGGTGAACCGCTGGGCGAGCCCCGCGCCCTCGACGGGGGCGACGAACACCTGCGACACCTCGGGCTCCGAGTCGAGGGCCGTCGCGCCGAGGTCGGAGTTGTCAGTCGGAACCGACCGCCACGCGAGCACCTCCAGCCCGTAGACGGCGCACACCTCGGCGATGACGTCGTGGATCTCCGCCTGAACGCTCGGCTCCGGGGGCATGAACACGGAGCCGACCGCGTACTCTTCGGGGAGGTCCGCCTCGACGACGTCGCGGAATAACGCGTCCGGCCGTGCGACCATGATCCCCGCGCCGTCGCCGGTGTTTTCCTCGGCACCCGTCGTCCCGCGGTGTTCGAGGTTTTCGAGCAGAGAGACCGCGTCCGTGACGGTCTCGTGCGTGGGCGCGCCGTCAAGGTCGACGACGCCGCCGATCCCGCAGTTCGACCGGTCGTCCGTCGGATCCGCGAGTCCCCCCTCCTGACCCGAGGGCTCCGAGTCGCGTACGCCCCGGGTGGTACTACGTGACTTGGTCATACGTCTCGCTTCGAATGAACAGGTAAAGGCATGACCCTGATAGGGGTAGGATCCATCGTACACACATTAGGGAATATAAGGTAATTATTCATCACGGGTGGTGAACAATTAACACGGACCAGAATCGATCAAGTATCTCGGTTGCTAGCTCCCGGAATAATATTATATCTACTTATATGATACGTGCGACTTTGCTAGGGCGACAGAAGTGGCAGATCGTCCAGTCGGAAGCTACTCTTCGAGGGGAACGAACGAGCCGTTGATGTCCCACTCGTGGATACAGTAGACGTTTCCGGGCTCCGCCGCGATCCGCCACCCGTCGGCCTCATCGTCCCACCGCTCTTCGCGCCCGCACAGTTCGCAGGTGCGCTCCTCCGGCGGTGTGATGGTCACGCTCATGCGCGAGAGAACGGCACCGCCGAGCAAAAGCATATCGACGATGGGTGGCGGCCGAGGACCAGCGGTGAACCGCGCGAGTGAAGAGGCCACTCCGAGGTGGCGACCGCCCCGTCGCAGTTCACGAGTTGCGGCCGCGGCGCCGAGCGAGCAGCGACGCGCCCGCGATCGCCGCGGCCGACGCGACGGCACCGAACCCGGGGAGGTCGTACGCGGTCGAGCGTATCGGCGCGTCGTCGTATCCGAGGTCGCTCGGGGCGACCGCGTCGGAAGATGAACCGCTCGCCTCGGACGACGTCGACGACTCGGCCGAATCGGTCGACTGCGCGTCCACGCGCTCGTCGGCGCGGTTCGCGGTCGACTGCTCGCCGCCCGAGGGGTCCGCAGGGCCGGGTCCGTCACCACCGGTGAGGCCGCCGGTACCGAAGGCCTCGGACGGCCCCGCAGACGACGGGATATCGGTGCGACCCGGAGCGACCGAGATCCCTACGTCGGGGGGACGCGTCGAGCGATTCGCGTCCACGCCGGTCGACCCTCCCGTGGGGTCCGAACGGTTGCTGGCAGCGGCGTCGGCGGAGTCTGGTGGAGTAGTAGTGTCCGACGGAACGGCGGGATCAGCACCACTTCCGGCGTTAGCGGGGGCACTACCCGGACCGTCGCTCCCGTCCGACTCCCTACCTGTCGAACCACCCCCGGCGACCGGCCCGCCACCGGGGGCCGCCGACCCGCCGCCGCTGGCCGGCCCGCCGCCAGACGCGCTAGTGCCCGCCGTCGCCCCGGACGGGTTCGCCGCCGTCGGGCCGCCCGGCGCGCTCACGGCCGTCGATCCGTTGCCGCCGAACGCTCGGTCCGTCTCGACAGTTGCGTTGGCACTACGCGATTGATCTGTTCCGGCGGTCTCGTTGTCGCTGAGCGATTGGTTCGTTCCGACCGTTTCGTTACCACTGGGCGATCGGTTCGTTCCGGCCGTCTCGTTGCCACTAATCGATTGATTTGTTCCGACCGTCTCGTTGCCACTGAGCGATCGGTTTGTTCCAGCCGTTTCGTTGCCACTAATCGATTGGTTCGTTCTGGCCGTCTCGTTGCTACTGAGCGATTGATTCGTTCCGGCCGTTCCCTCGGGCGTCGCGTTCTCCGCGAGGGAGTCGGCCGGATCGAGAGCACCGTAGGTCAGGTTGGTCGTCACGCGGTGACGGTCGTTCGCCGCGGTCTCGCGCAACCGATCGTCGTCGACTCGGAACGTGCCCTCGAACGTCTCGCCCGGATCGGGCGGTGTCTCGGTGCCGAACGCGTGCTCTCCGTCGGCAACGAGGAACAGGCCGTCTCGGTCGAGGTGGACCGCGGATTCGTTCGGCATCCGGCCCACTGCCTCGCCCTCGGTCGAACCGTTCGCGTCGTCCGCGTCTGCCGGTGCCACTCCGAACGACAGGCCGTCGAGACGAGCGAGGTCCTCCCCGCGTTCCAGCGACGCGTTCGCGGCCGCAGGAAGGCCGGTGAGTCCGGACGCATTCACCCCGTACACGACCGTGTCGTTCGCGGTCGCAGTCGCGGCGGGTGCGAGCGTTCCGTCGGCGATCGCCTCGCGTATCTCGGTCGCGTTCGCGAAGTCGCCCGCCGAGGCCGCCCGCGTCGTGTACGCGGTCAGGTCGCCAGTCGAGCGGGGTCCGACCGTGACCGTGGCGGTATCTGTGGCGGTCTCGGTGCCGTGTTCCGACCGCAGCGTGAGATTATACGTTCCGGGCGAGAGCGGGTCAGTATGGCCCGTGACCGACTCGATGTCAACTCCGGACCCCGTCGTGACGAACGCTGAAGAGTTCGGCGACGCATACGTGTTGACCGATACGGGAGTGGGTCCCGTATCAGTAGTTGTCATTTCGAGTGCTGTTGTACTGTTACCTGTCGTATTGGCAAGAACAAGTTCCAAATCTGGGACACTATGAGACAAAGAAGTCTTGATAGAGTCCGCATAAGCAACTCGGCTGGGGGAATCATTCAAACTGATGTCTTTTTTCTCTCGCCCAATGATGTCAAATTTTCTTGTGTTTCCAGTATTCGTGTGAATATAATATGTACCTGAAGATAGCAGTGAAGTGTTATACTGAATGTAGGATGAATTATTCTCCCGCGTGCCTACTGAAACGACACGGGTTGTGTTGTCCTTACTAATTTTGTGTAATTCGACACTTTTTGGGTCTGAAGGACTTCTATAACAAATGGGTTGGCCAGAATATACTGGTTTATTTAGCGACTCGTTACGTTTAATGTGGATACCTTCTGAGCAGGAGACGTTTGTACTGACAGTGGTTATTGAAATAACACCGCCATCTGCAACACCGTCGGAAACAAACTGCTCATTAAGATCAGAGTTACGAAGCAGCTCGGAATCCCTCGGAGAAATCCAGTCACCACCGCTATAGTCACGTGCTAGTTGAATAGCAACAGCATAACGATTACTGCGGAAAATACCACGCTTGTAAGTTGTAGTGTTGAAATAGAGAGATACATTGTCATTCCATCCTGTCAGGACTTTCGAATTAGCTATTATATTATCTTTTAGAATATATCCAGTTGAATTGACTGGATGAAGTGATACAAAGAATGGGGTCTTTTCATTAATTGTATCAGAAACTCTGGCGAAAGAAACTACAATTTTATTTCTCTGTGGACTGCTATATGATCGATTATGGAAATATACATCTGCGGTAACAATGCGCCCACTATCAGTGGACAATGCCGAAGAGGTCATATTGGGGGGTAATTGTTCTAAAGTGCTATAATCAGAATCACCAAGAGTGGAGTTAGCAACAAGAAAAGCCTTGACATCACCTCCAGGGTGTGCTGTATCCACAGAAATCGATTCTTTCTGATTGAAAGTATTTATAGAGACACCTCGTTGTCCAATCACTTCATTCTCATCGTCACGTGTGATGAATAATGTAGAATTTGTATTCCCACTAAGATTGTCAACTGTTATTCCAATTGTTGTGGGTGTATTTCGATGTAACTGTGGTGAGCCAGTCGCCTGATCTGGGACGTTAATAGTACCGTCAATGATTTTGAACGGACTTGTATTTGACACGTTTCGTATTTCTCTAGAAGAATGTGTAGAACTATTAGTGAAACCGACACTATATGTTAGCTTCTCTGATTTACTTGCGTTATTTGTGACGATTCCAGATATTTGAGCAGAGTCAATTTGTATTGAGTGAGCCGTTTTATTGGGACGAATAGTTGCTGTTAAAAATGACTTATTGTCAGAATTCAGGTAGGAAGTGTTAGTTACAGATCCATTTTGAATGCTATTAATTGATATTGAAGCAGAAGAGGTGCGAACACCTTTTGATTTAACGCTAGTCAGGTTCACAAACAATTTGATACTTTGAACACTGTCTGCTTGATTTAATATAATGCTTATATTACTAATGTTTTGACTGGATTTGCCTACCCGAAGACTGTCTGGACTGCCAGATTTATTTAAATAGACGCCCTGATCAGAATTTTGGGCTGTAACGGTATTTGCGCCGAGCAGTAGCGCAACAGTAACAATTACCAGACAGGCAACAATTCCGACCGACACCCATCGAAGCGATCGCGTTCGGATCATGGCGAACGGGCCGCGGATGCCAAGCGATAGCTCTCGGAACGGCCGAGGTCGACAGTCGACCCGGCGACCGCGAGGCGCGTCTTGTACCCGCGGGATCTCTCACTCCGGCCGATCGTTTATAAATGACTTACGGAGGTGAAAGCTTCCGCTCGAGAAAATAATCGCATGACTGCGGCGCCACGAGTGCGGAGATGAGTTTCGAAAACGGGTGGAACGTGGGTGGGAAGGCGAAGCGGTCGTTAGAAGCGGTCAGTGCTCGACCGCTTCCATCATCGAGAGGAGTTGGTCAGACTGGTCGATCTCGACGGGATGGACGCCCACCAGCGCGATCACGTCGTCGTCGTGCTGGACGGTGCCGATGTAGACGAGGACGGGAATGTCTTCGACAGAGCCGCTCTGACCGCCGTCGCCACTGACCTCCGCGCTGACGGTGGTTTCGAGGATCGAGACGGAGGTTTCCTCGTCGAGGATCGTCCGAGTCTCCTCACCGCGCTTCTCGATGTCGTCGGCTTGGATGTCGGTGCCGTTGCCGCCGATCCCTTGCTGGTCGACCTGACTGAGGAGCCGCCGGATGAGCTCCGCGTCGTCGGCCCGGACGAGCGGATTGACCGACTGCCCGCCGATCGAAGCGTTGGGGGTACTCGCCACGAACAGCGCTGATCCCACCGTCTGGTTGGTGTAGCGGGCGATCCACGTCGTCGCGGACACGTCCGCGTTCACGCCCGCGGCGTTGAACTCCTGATCGATGGTGAACGACTCCGGATCCTCACCGGAGAACCCCTCGGCGTACGCGCTCTCCGGGATGCGCGCCGGTTCGGCGTCGAACTCGTAGCTCCCGTCCTCGCCGGCGCACCCGGCGATTGCGACCGAAGTCGACGCTGCGAGCGCCGCGAGCAGCCCACGTCGTTTCATGCGTTCGGGTAGGTCTACGCAGTTCTTTAAGCCTATCGGCGCGGGTATCGGTCGCGAGAACCCCGCAGCCGAAGGCACAAAGTTCACGTCGGGCCGCGCGCGACGTGAGGCAAATGGAACGCCGAGGACAAACCGGGCTGGTGGAAGCGCTCTTCTTGGACGTGGTCCGCCTCCACGAGACGTGGATGGAAGTCGTCTTCCCGCGACAGCTCGACCCGAGCGCGGTCCTGGGGAAGTGGAAGCCCGAGACGGCCGTGCAGTCGGTCGGCTACTACCTCTGGGCCGTGCTAGGTGCGCCGCTCGTCGCGGTCGCGTACCCACTGCTGCTCGTCGGGTTCGCCACGCGCTACTACGCGGCGAAGCTCGACTCGGCGGTCACCCGGATCGGCGTCGCCGGCGCGGTCGTCGTCGCCGCCGTCGTCTGGGGGACGCTCACGGTAATCACGCACCTTCAATTACCCTTTGACGCCGTGATCGCGGTCGGTGCCGCCAGCGCGGTCGCCGTCGTCTCGGCCGCCTTCGCCGCCGGCTTCTCGAAGCTCGGCGGGCGGTTCGTCAGCGTGTTGCTCGCGTACCCGTTCGCGATGACGGCGCTGTTCTTACCGCCGGTTGTCGCGGCGCTCGTCACGCCGACGTTAGAGGAGCTGATCCTCCCGCCGAGCTACGAGCTCGCGCGGTGGATCCTCGACACGTTCCTCTCGGTGGGCGGGATCAACGAGACGCTCCGCGGCGCGTTCGACTTGGAGACCTTCGGCGAGCAGTGGGGGCTACCGGGACTGGGATACGTCCTGATGTGGATCGGCATCTCAGTTCCGCTCGGGTGGTTCCTCGGACTGCTCGTCGCGCTGGCGAATCTGATCCGACCGGCCGAAGACGCCTGACTGGTGTCTCGGACGGGCGGTCGAGGTGGGAGCCCCGTTTCTACGGCCGTGCGGCTTCCTCACTCGTCGAAATCGTACGTCTCGCTGGCCGTTTCGAACGCCGACGCCGAGCGCTCTCGTTCTCGCCGCCGCTCGCGTTCGGCGATCGCTTCTGGATCCGGGCTCGCGTCGTCGTCGATGCGGGCGATCGACTCGTGGACTTTCGCGTGACACCAGCGGCACAGGCCGACCGTGATCTCGTGGGAGTCGTCGCCGCCGTACGAGAGGTGGTGTTCCTCGACGAGCGGGCGGGAGTCGTCGTGAGCCAGGCGCACGTTTTCGAGCCCGCACCGGACACACGTCTTCGCGTCGGTCGTCGACCGATAGTGGGGGCACGCGCGCCACTCGCCGTCGGCACCGACGTGGCAGTCGTAGCTGTCGGCGCGTCGGGCGGCCGCGAACTCGGGATCGTCGCCCGCCCGGGTCAGCGCGAAGCGGCACCGGCCGTCGTCGGTGAGGTGGTCGCAGACGCCGGCGACCGCGTAGGGGTCGTCGACGCCGACGGGCGTCCCGTCGGGGGTGCGTTCCATACCCGTCGGTGGGGGTGGAGTCACTTCAATTCGGTCGGCCACGGCGTGCGGCCGTCGCGGAAGGCGTCGGGGCCGTTCAGACGAGACTGCGGAAGGCGTCGGGGCCGTTCAGACGAGGCTGGCACCGTCGAAGTCCGTGCGGCCGTAGTCGATGTCGAGCAGTCGGAGGAGGGTGGGGGCGACGTCGAGGAGGTCAGCGTCGTCGACCGTCGCGTCAGGGTGGTCGACGAACAGCGCGGCGTCGTCGAAGGCGTGCATTCCCGTCCGCGGTCCGTCGGGGTCGAAGACGCCGTCGTGGGGACGGAACCCGGACTTGAGGTCGAACCCGTCGTTCGGGAGGACGACGAGGTCGGGAGCGATGGCGGCATGGTCGCCGCGGAACACCGTCTCGCGGTCGACGACGCGGTCTGCGACGGGATTCCCGTCGGGCCCGGTCCACGACTCCAGCGCCTCGCGTAGCTCCGCGCGCGTCGCCTCGTACTCGCCTTCGGGGACGACGCCGTTCGGCTCGCGGCCCTCCACGTTGAGGTAGAAGCGGCCGGGGACGAGCGAGTACGCGCGGGCGTCGTCGTCGACGTCGGCCAGCGAGTCGGGGTCGTCGTCCGCGTAGGAGATCCACCCCTCGCGTTCGAGCCACTCGTTACAGTACACGTCGTACCGCAGGCGCCTGAACCCGTGCGTCGAGCCGACAACGAGCGTGACGTCGCTGGGGAGCGCCTCGCGGATCGAGCCGACGTGTTCGTCCATGGCGGCGTGGAACGAGAGCAGGTCCTCGCGGTACTGGCCGCCGTCCTCGTAGTCGCCCCACAGGAAGTGGTTGACCCGGTCGGGGGCGGTGAAGACGCCGACGAAGAGGTCCCAGTCGTCGCGCTCGACGTACCGCTCGAAGGCCTCGGCGCGGGCGTCGAGTGTCTCGCGGGCGTGGTCTAGGAACGCGGTCTTGTCCGCCTTGTGTCCGAGTTTCGCGTTGACGGACAGGCGGTAGTCGCTGTCGGCAAGGTACTCGCGGAACTCGTCGGGATGCGCGGCCGCGTCGAGGTCGGGGGAGAGGTAGCCTGAGACCATCCGCTGGACGGTCCGCTGCGGCGGGAACGTGACGGGGACGTTCATGACGGTCGCGTCGAGTCCCGCGTCGGTCGCGCGGTCCCAGACCCGGGGGCGCTGCACGTCGCGTCCCATCGGCACGTACGTGTCGTAGGAGCCGACTTCTCGGTCCTGAAAGCCGTACACGCCGGTCTCGCCGGGGTTCGTCCCCGTCGTGAGGCTCGGCCAGCAGGCGCTCGACTCCGCCGGGACGATGCTGTCGATCTGTCCCCCCTCACCGTCGTCCGCGATCGCCGACAGCGTCGGGAACGTCTCCGGGTTGTCGGCGACGAGCCGGTACGAGAGGCCGTCGATCCCGATGAACGCCACGCGCGGCGTGTCGCTCCCTCGCAGCCGGTCGAAGAGGCCCATACACACTCATCTGCGGTCGAGGGCAAAAGGATTGACATCGGACGCTCCGGGGAGTGCGGTCCGACGGGCCTCGGAGTCGAAGCGCTTGTTGGGTCGAGTTCGTCATGTCGGTAACGACCGGGGCGTCCGCGACGGCCCCGGACCCGCGACGACCCTGGACCCGCGACGACCGCGCACTGGCGTCGCCGCTCCGCTCGGGAAGGGCCCCGTCCGCCTCGGAGCGCCTCGGGAGGCTTTTTGTTCGCGACCTCGGAGGGGTTCGACATGGAGACCCGACGCGCGCTGCTCGTCGACGCGTTCGCCGCGGAGCCGCTGGCCGGGAACGCCGCCGGCGTCGTCCCCGACGCAGAGGGGCTGAGCGACGAACAGCTGGCCGCCGTCGCCGCCGAGCTCGGCGCCTCGGAGACGGCCTTCCTGACCGGGGCCGACGGCGCGGCCGACGACCGGCTCCGGTACTTCTCGCCGACCACGGAGGTCGACCTCTGCGGGCACGCCACGATCGCGATCTACGGCGCCCTGTTCGCCGAGGGAGCGATCGACGGCGGCGAGCGCACGCTCCGCACGAACGTCGGCGACCTCAGCGTCGCGGTCGACGACGACGGCACCGTGTGGATGCGACAGCAGGCGCCGAGCGTCGAGGTCGTCGACGTCGATCTCGACCGGGTCGCGGCCGCGCTCGGCGTCGACCCCGCCGCGCTCCGCGACGTCGGCGCGGACCTCCCCGCCGCGGTCGCGTCCACGGGCCTCCCGTTCCTTGTCGTCCCAGTGAACTTCTTGGAGCGGCTCGGCGAGGCCGACCCGGACGACGCGGCCGTCGAGCGCCTCTCCGAGGAGTTCGACGTCGCGGGCGTGTACGCGTTCTCCTTCGACGCGCTCGACGCCGACTCGACGGCCCACGGTCGGGCGTTCGTGCCCTCACTGGGGATCTCCGAAGACCCGGTCACGGGCACCGCGAGCGGAGCGGTCGGCGGATACCTCCGTCACGTCGACGCCTTCGACGGGGACGAGCCGGACGAGCTCCGCTTCGAGCAGGGCCACTTCCTCGACCGACCGGGCCGCGTGCGCGTGCGAGTAGAGGCGGACGGCGTCCGCGTCGGCGGTCGGGCGACGGTCGCGCTCGACGGTGAGATCCGGATCCCCGGCGGCGAGGACGACGAGATCATCGAGGCGTGATCCCGTCGCGGAGACCGAACGTTTAGCATCGCTCGCGACGTACCGAAACCATGGAATTCGACCTTCCACGCGCGGCAGCGATCCTCGTACTGATCGTCGCGGTCGGCGCCGGCGGCCTCATCGGCGCGGAGATGATGCCCCTCCAGACGACCCTGATGATGGTCGTCCCGTCGATGCTCGTCTTCGGCGGGCTCGCGTTCGCGATCGGCGTGAAACACGGCGAGTTCCGGGCGGGACACGCCTGAACCGATCGAAGGGGTGGCCGAGACCCGCCTCATAGCGAAACGGTAACGGCCGCCACCTCGGGCGGTCGCGGATCACGACCCTTTTGAAACGCCGTTGCGAACCGGGAGCCGTGCTGCCCGGGTCGCCACTCCTCGAACTGCTGTTGATCGCCGTCGGCGTCGCCCTCCTGTACGCCGGCGCCGAACTGCTCGTCGCGGGGGCGAGGGACCTCGCGCTCGCCGTGGGGCTGAAGGCGTCGACGGTCGGCGTCACCGTCGTGGCGTTCGCGACGACGGCCCCGGAGCTTTTCGTCTCCCTGCTCGGCGCCGTCACGGTGTCGACGGACATCGGACTCGGCGCGATCGTGGGCTCGAACATCGCGAACATCGGGCTCGTGTTGGGAGTATCGGCGCTGATCCGCCCGCTCAACGTCTCCGACACGGTGTTTCGCCGTGACGTCCCGTTCATGGTGCTGGCCGCGCTGCTGTTGGTCGGCCTCGGTTGGGACGGGCGGATCGGGTTCCTCGACGGCGTCGTGCTGCTCGGGACGCTCGTGGCGTTCACCGCCGCGGTGCTGCGACGCGTCCGGGAGAACCAGTCGGCGATCACCGACAGCGAGCGGGACGAGATGCCGGACGCGAGGGCCCGCGACATCGCGATGGTCGTCGCCGGGATCGCGGCGCTCGTCCTCGGCTCGCGGTGGCTGATCGACGGCAGCGAGTCGCTGCTGGCGGCCGCCGGCTTCTCGGACATCTTCATCGGACTCACCGTGCTGGCGCTCGGCACGTCGCTGCCGGAGCTGGCGGCCAGCGTCGTGGCCGCGGTGCGCGGCGAGGCGGAGTTCAGCGTCGGCAACGTCGTCGGCTCGAACATCTACAACATCCTCGCCGTCATCGGCATCGTGGCCGTCGTGACGCCCATCGGCGTCGCCCCGGGCGTTCGCGGCTTCGAGTTCCCCGCGCTGCTCGCGTTCACGGCCGTCATCGTCGGCATCATGGCGTACAGCGAGCGGATCACCCGCGTCGACGGCGCGGTCCTCACCGTCGGATACGGGGCGTTCGTCTATCTGTTGCTCCCGTAGCGCGGACGGCCGGACCCCGGTCGACGCGCCCCCGCGGAGTCGGAGCAGAACCGACGGCTATTCCGTCGCGGGCGACCGAGTCGGCGTCGTGATAGCGATCGTCGTCAGCCGGGCCGACAGCGCCTCGGCGCACATCGGCGAGCGGCTGCTCGAGGTCGGCGACTGGGAGGCGCGCGAGGACGAGTCGCGCCCCGACGCCGACGGGGGCGCAACGTACTACCGGGCGGCGGGGTTCGAGCTCCGCGAGTTCGACGACCTCCACATCCGCCTGTCGGACCCGGCCGCCGCGTTCGACTGCGACCCCGAGTTCCTCGCGTTCGTCTCCAGACACTCGGGGGAGACGGGCGAACTCCTGACCGCGCACGTCACCGGGAACTTCGGCGAGGCGAAGTACGGGGGCGACCCCGAGTCGCTGGCGCGGGCCGCGCCGGGCGCGGAGAAGCGCGCCGTCGAGGCGCTCGCGCGACATGCCCCGGAGGGGTACGAGGTCGGCATCGAGTGTACCCACCACGGGCCGACGGGCGTCTCCGTGCCGTCGCTGTTCGTCGAACTCGGCTCCGACGAGCCGCAGTGGGAGGACCCCGAGGCGGCCGCGGCGGTCGCGCGGGCAGTCCTCGACCTGCGCGGGACCGGCGCGGACGTAGTCGGCGAGGGCGTCGCCGACGCCGCGACCGCGCCGCGCCCCCGTCACGTCGTCGGCTTCGGCGGCGGCCACTACGCGCCGCGGTTCACCCGTATCGTCCGCGAGACCGAGTGGGCGGTTGGGCACGTCGGCGCCGACTGGGCGCTCGCCGACCTCGGCGCGCCCGAGGCGAACTGCGACGTTATCGAGGCCGCCTTCGAGCGGAGCCGCGCCGACCGGGCCGTGATCGACGGTGACCGCCCCGACCTCGCCGCGGTGGTCGAGGACCTCGGTCACCGGGTCGTGAGCGAGACGTGGGTCCGCGAGGTCGGCGATGCTCCGATCCCGCTCGTCGAGCGGCTGGAGGCGGCGATCGGACCGGTCGACGAGGGGTTGCGGTTCGGCGCGGTCGCCGACGAAGTCCCCGAAACGGCGGGGACCGAGGCGGAAGACGCCGGTGGCGACCGGGCGGACGGCACCGGCGGCGACGGGGCAGCGGTCCGGGTCCGCGACCTTCCGGCGGACCTATGCTCGCGGGCGCAGGGGCTCGACGCCGCCGCGACGCGGGAGGCGGTCGAGCGCGTCGCCGTCGCGTTCGACACGGAACAAGGCGGCACCCGCGCGGCGGGGCGGGTCGCGTTCGCGACGACTCCGGAGACGCCGGGGTACGCGGACCTCGTGGACGGGTTGGCGGCGGTGTTGGAGGCCGGGTACGACGCGGTCGAGGTGGCGGCCGACCGGAACGCGGTGGTCGCCCGCGAGACCGCGTTCGACCCGTCGCTGGCGGCCGAACGAGGCGTACCGGAGGGGCCGGCGTTCGGCCGGCTCGCCGACGGGGAGGCGGTCGAGGTCGACGGCGCGACCGTCGAACCAGACGACGTGTCGCGAGCGCGGACGGAGCGGTTCCCGATCGACGGCGACGCCCTCAAATAATTTATAAAAGCCCGTGCGGCCGGCGGATCGACCGCGTCAGCCGTACTCGCTCGGGTCGGCCGCGAACGCCGGAGATTTCGGCGTCCGACCTGCGTCAGACGATCGGGCAAAAATAAATACGTCCGGGTCGCAACGACACCACATAATGGACTCCATCGTTGAGGACGCCATCGACGAAGCCGAAGAGGCCCCCGCAGAGGACGCCGGGGGAGCCGGCGAGAGCGCCGCCGGAGGGAGCGCCGGCGCGCCGCCACAGACCGGGACGATGACCGACGACGAGCTGCAGGACGTCCTCCAAGACCTCCAGACGAACATCACGGTCGTCGGCTGCGGGGGCGCCGGCGGCAACACGGTCAACCGCATGACTGAGGAGGGGATCCACGGCGCGAAGCTGGTCGCCGCCAACACAGACGTCCAGCACCTCGTCAACATCGAGGCCGACACGAAGATCCTCATGGGCCAACAGAAGACGCAGGGGCGCGGCGCGGGCTCCCTCCCGCAGGTGGGCGAGGAGGCCGCCATCGAGTCCCAAGAGGAGATCCAAGACGCCATCGACGGCTCCGACATGGTGTTCGTCACCGCCGGGCTCGGCGGCGGCACCGGGACCGGCTCGGCGCCGGTGGTCGCGAAGGCGGCCCGCGAGTCTGGCGCGCTCACCATCGCCATCGTCACGACCCCGTTCACGGCCGAGGGCGAGGTCCGACGCACGAACGCCGAGGCCGGCCTCGAACGCCTCCGCGACGTGAGCGACACGGTCATCGTCGTCCCCAACGACCGCCTGCTCGACGCGGTCGGGAAGCTCCCCGTCCGGCAGGCGTTCAAGGTGTCCGACGAGGTGCTGATGCGCTCGGTGAAGGGGATCACGGAGCTCATCACGATGCCCGGGCTCGTCAACCTCGACTTCGCCGACGTTCGCACGGTCATGGAGAAGGGCGGCGTCGCGATGATCGGCCTCGGCGAGTCGGACTCCGACTCGAAGGCGCAAGACTCGGTGAAGTCCGCGCTGCGCTCGCCGCTGCTCGACGTCGACATCTCGGGCGCGAACTCCGCGCTGGTGAACGTCACCGGCGGCACCGACATGTCCATCGAGGAGGCGGAGGGCGTCGTCGAGGAGATATACGACCGGATCGACCCCGACGCCCGGATCATCTGGGGGACCTCCGTCGACGACGAGCTCGAAGGCGAGATGCGAACCATGATCGTCGTCACCGGCGTCGAGTCGCCGCAGATCTACGGGAGCAACGGCGAACCGCCGGAGGGCGGCGCCGCTTCCGCCGACGTCGAGGACATCGACTACGTGGAGTAGTCGCCCCGTCCCGAGCCGCATCAAAAGGTAAAAACCGTCTCGTCTCGAATTTGCTGGTAACATGGACGTTCCGTACGACCTCAACAGCTACATTCGGGTGCTGAAGCTGGCGAGCACGCCGAGCACCGACGAGTTCCTCCAGGTGTCGAAGATCGCCGGCGCCGGGATCCTGCTCATCGGGTTCATCGGCTTCCTGATGTTCGCGATCATGAGCCTCCTCCCGGGGGTCGGCGCGTAATGCCGATCTACTCGGTCAAGACGACGGCGAGCCAGGAACGCACCGTCGCCGACATGCTCGCCGAGAAGGAGACGCCCGAGATCCAGGCCGTCATCGCCCCCGACCAGCTCACGAGCTACGTGATGGTCGAGGCGACCGACGGGGCCGCGTTCGGCCGGATTCTCGACGAGATCCCGCACGCCCGCGGCGTCATTCAGGGCGGCGACGGCCCGGCCGAGAGCCCCTTCTCCGAGGTCGAGCACTTCCTCTCGCCGACCCCGGACGTGGAGGGGATCGCCGAGGGCGACATCGTCGAGCTGATCGCCGGCCCGTTCAAGGGCGAGAAGGCGCGCGTCCAGCGGATCGACGAGGGGAAAGACCAGGTGACCGTCGAGCTGTACGAGGCGACCGTCCCGATTCCGGTGACGGTCCGCGGCGACCAGATCCGCGTCCTCGACAGCGAGGAACGGTAAGGCCTCCGGCCGGCCGATCGGCGCGGCGGCGGACGAGGAAGCGCGAGCCGACCCGACCGTCTGACGCCGGGATCGCACGCAACGACAAGGGCTTTATTCGACGACGACGGACCGTAGCGATATGTTCGGCCACGGCGCGCCGGCGGTGTTGAGCGTGATTCCCGACACGTTCACGTTCGCGTGGATCGTCGCGATCCTCTTCGCGACGGCGTGGCTGCTCGACGAGCGCGGGCTGGCCGCCGGTCGCGCGCTCGCGGCCGGGACGTGGGCGCTGTTCGGGCTCTTCTGGCTGTCGACGGTGCCGTACTTCGCGTTCGAACACCAGAGCTACGTCGAGTCGATCCTCGCGCTCGTCGGCTTCCCCGCCAGCGTGTACGCGGGGTATCTCCTCTACGACGGGCGCGCGTCGCTTTTCACGCTCACGCGGGCCATCGCGATCATGCTCTTCATCTACCTCCCGTTCGAGACGATCCCGGCGTTCACCGTCGGCGGGGTCGCGGTCCCGGAGCCCCGCCGGATCCTCATCGAGGTCGTGGCGACGCAGACAGGTGCGCTCATCGACCTGCTCGGGTACGCGCCGGAGGCGGTGACGAGCAGGGAGGGGTACGAGGCGGCGTACTCGTGGACGCTGGACGACGGCCACACCGTCATCATCCACATCGTACTGGCGTGTACGGGGCTGGGGAGTATGGCCATCTTCGGCGGCCTCGTCGCCGCCGTCGAGGCGCCGCTCGCGCGGAAGCTCCGCGCGCTCGCGGTGTCGATCCCGCTCATTTACGTCCTGAACATCTTCCGGACGACGTTCATTTCGGTGGTGTCTGGCAACCAGTACATGCACTGGTACCCGGACCTGGTGATGACGATGTTCGGCGCGACCGACCCGTACCGGGTGTCGTTCCTCATCTCCGACCGGATCATGAGCCAGCTGCTGGCGGTCGTGGCGCTCATCGCGATCACCTTCCTCGCGGTGCGCGAGCTACCCGAGCTCGCGGTCATCTTGGAGGACGTGCTCTACCTCATCACCGGCGAGGAGCACGACCTGACCGAGGCGCTCGACCTGCCGCGCGAACCGACGAACCGATAGGGCGGCGGGTCCGCGACGGCCCCGCTTTGGAGATGCTATAGATTACTATATAGCAAGCTATAGACGTAGCGGGCCGGAACGGTTGGTCATGACTACGAGGGCGCGAGACGGACCGTCGGGCGCCGGTCCGAGAGCGCGGTCGCGCGGAGGTGGGCGGCGGTGATAGGCGGGGTCGACCCGTTCGTCTACCTCGAGACGAACGTCGCGAAGCTGGCGTTAGCGACCGCGCTCGGCATGTTCCTCGGGCTGGAGCGCGAGTGGTCGCAGAAGTCGGCGGGGATCCGAACGTTCGCGCTCGTCAGCCTCGCGGCGGCGGTGTTCTCGCTCGTCGACGAGCCCGGGCTGCTCGTTGTCGGCGGCGTGCTGGTGGTCGCCAGCGCGGTGTTACTGGCGGTCCGGAGCTTCGTTGAGGCCGAGGTCGACGGGCTCTCGCTGACCACGTCGGCGTCGCTGCTCGTCACGTACGGGGTCGGGGTGCTCGTCGCCGAGGAGTTGTTCATCGAGTCGGTGACGGTGGCGGTGCTCTCGTCGCTGCTCTTGGTGTTGAAACGGGAGCTCCACCAGTTCGCGTGGGGGCTCTCGCGCGAGGAGGTGCGCAGCGCGGTGGAGTTCACCATCCTCGCGTTCGTCGTCTTCCCCCTCCTCCCCGCCGAGACGATCGACCCGTGGAACGCGGTCCAGCCGCGGCTCGTCTGGTCGCTTGTGGTCGCGGTCAGCGCCATCGGCTTCGTCAACTACGTGCTGGTGAAGCGGTATCAGGGGCGCGGCTACGCGGTGACCGGGTTCTTCGGCGGGCTCGTCAACTCGACGGCGGTCGTCGCCGAGATGGCGAAGCGCGCGAAGGGGCGCGCCGACCTCGGCGAGATCGCGGTGGGGTCGATCCTGCTCGCCAACGCCGCCATGGCGTTCCGGAACGCCGCGGTCGTGGCCGTCTTCGTCCCCGAGGCGGCGCTCGTCGTCGGCGCGCCGCTCGGCGCGATCACGGTCGCGGGGATCGGCGTCGCCGTGTGGCGGAGCGACTGGCGGACGACGATGGAGGCGGAGCTCACCTCGCCGTTCAGCCTCGGGAACGCGCTCACGTTCGGCGCGCTCTTCCTGCTCGTGCTGCTCGCCTCCGCGGTCGCCGAGCGGACGTTCGGCGCTGGCGGGTTCGTCGCCACCTCCTTCCTCGCGGGGCTGGTGTCGTCGGGGACCTCGACGACCACGGCGGTCTCGCTGCTCGGGACCGGACAGATCGGCGTCGACACCGCGGTCGCGGGCGTGGTCGCCGGGACGGCCGCCAGCATCCTGGTGAAGACGGCGTTCGCGGCGAGCATCGCGCGCGAGCTGGTCAGGCCGGTGTTCCTGTGGAACCTCCTGTTGATCGCCGTGGGCGTGGTCGCGGGGGCGCCGCTGTTGCTGTTGTGAGGGCCCGCTGAGTCCGGTGGGCGAAGTGGGTCAGGCAGCCCGTCGGACCGGCCTCAGGAGATGTGTGCGGCGATGTCCGTCGACGACATCATCCCGACGTAGTCGTCGTCGACGACCGGGAGGTGTTTCACGCCGTACATGGTCATCATCGCGGCGACCTCCTCCAGCATGAGGTCCGGCGTCACCGTCT
The DNA here is from genome assembly GCF_005435095.1 of Halorubrum sp. CGM5_25_10-8B. Taxonomy (NCBI): domain Archaea; kingdom Methanobacteriati; phylum Methanobacteriota; class Halobacteria; order Halobacteriales; family Haloferacaceae; genus Halorubrum; species Halorubrum sp. CGM5_25_10-8B. The sequence goes on from NZ_SGTY01000015.1 coordinate 26,685, forward strand.
CGACGTCTTCGGTCATCACGTCGCGGACCGTCGTCGCCTCCGGGTCGCTCCCGTCGGCGACCGCTCCGACGACGTCGCTCTGCGTGAGGATACATCCTCCGCCCGTCGTCACGACGAGCGCACTGATGTTCTCGTCGCGCATCCGCCGGGCGGCCTCCCGGAGCGGCGCGTCCGCCCCGATCGTCTCCAAGGGCGTCGACATCACGTCCGCGACGCGGGTCCTGTCGTCGAGATCCATACCGCGCTGTGTGTTACCATGTTTCATTACTCTTCCGGAACGCACAACGCGACGCGATCTCGACTCGGACGCGGCGCCGTCATGCGGCCTCGGGCCGTCCCGGCGCCCGACCCATCAGCCTCGCCGCGAGAGGTACGCCGTGAGGTCCGTCGTGGAGACCATGCCGATCGGTCTGTCGTCGCCGTCGGTCACCGGGAGGTGGGTGTAGCCGTGTGCGGTCGGCTCCGCCAGCTCCGCGACGGTGTCTTCGCGGCCGACCGTGACCACGTCGGTCGTCATGAACGCCTCGACCGGCGTCCGGTCTTTCGGGTCGTTGTCCCGGACGAGGGCGACGAAGTCCGTCGCGGTGATCAGCCCGGCGAGGGCCCCGTCGGAGTCGAGGACGAGGAGAGAGCTACCCCCGGACTCGCGCATCTGCTCCGCCGCGTCGGCCGCCGCGGCCCCGCGTTCGATAGTCGTCAGGTCGGTCGACATGAGTCGATCTACCGGCACGTCATTCATGGTGCGTGCCAACGCCCCACATAATAATCAAACGTGCGGTCGGTTCGGGGGCGTTCGCCTCGCGACCGCGGACGCCTCACTCGTCGACGAGCGACTCGGGGGCGCCGGCGAGACCGACGAGGGCGTCCGCCTCGACGTGATGGAGGTCACCCGGGATCACGAGCAGGTGGAGCGGGTCACCGAACTCGCGGTCGGCGAGCGCGCTCAGACGATCGGCCGCGACGACCGCGTCCGGCGAGCCGGCGCGGGCGACGACGACCGCGAGCTCGTCCGCCCACTCCTCGGCCAGCAGTCCGGCGGCGACGTCCGCGGTCATGTACTCCTCGTGGTCGGGGTCCGGACCGGCGGGGCCCGTTCCCACCTTGATGTCGAGGTAGACGACGGTGTGGAGCCCGCGCTCCCGGTTCGCCTCGATCGTCTCGACCACGCTCCCGGGGACGTCGTCGCCGCCGTGAGCGTACGGGAACGGGAGCGTCGTCGCCTTGCCGAACCGGTAGTTCTGGAGCCCGGTGAGACTCGACGCCGCGGACTGGGCGGTCACGCCGTGGATCACGCGCGTGTCGATCCCGCGCTCCTCGGCGCGGAGGCGGAGGTCGGTGTGGGTGGTCGAGATCATCGTGTCGCCGGCGGTACAGAACGCGGCGTCGCCGGACTCGGCCGCCGCGAGTATCGGCTCCGGGTCCTGCTCGACGCCGGCGCGGTCGCGCACCTCGACGTCGACGCCGTGGTGCGCCTCGAGGTCAGCGACGTCGGCGCCGACCAGTCGGCTGGTGTAGAACTCCGCGAAGACCCTGTCGGCCGCGCGGAGCGCCTCCCGCCCCTCGACGGTGACGGAGCGCTCGTCGTAGAGACCGAGCCCGATGAACGTGAGCATACCCGGAGTCGGCGCGCGGCGAATGAAAAGAACGCGGAAAATCGGCTCGGCAGCGCGAGAACATTTGACACCCTAATAGACCTTCATGATTGTCCCTTGGGATTCCATAGCAAGCCATAAGAGGGAACCAACACAAGTTCAGGCCACGAGGCCCACTCGGGCTCACATACCATTATGACTGACGACGAACTCATCTGGCGGATATCGGGGGGATCCGGTGACGGGATCGCTTCCACCAGCCAGAACTTCGCGAAGGCCTTGATGCGATCGGGGCTCAACGTCTTCACGCATCGGCACTACCCGTCGCGAATCCGCGGCGGCCACACCTACACGGAGGTCCGCGCGTCGGCGGACCCCGTGAACTCCCGGGGCGACGGCTACAACTTCCTCTTAGCGCTCGGCGACTCGTTCGCTCGGAACCCGTCCGAGGGCGCCGTCTACGGCAACGAGGAGATCAAGCCGCTCTCGGAGAACCTGGATGAGCTCCGCGAAGGCGGGGTCATCATCTACGACGAGGGGCTGCTCGACGCCTCCGAGATCCCGAACTTCGAGGAGCGCGCCGAGGAGAACGACTGGCACGTATTCCCCCTCGACCTCCGCGGACTCGCCCGCGACATGGGTCGCGAGGTCATGCGCAACACCGCCGGCGTCGGCGCGACCTGCGCGATCACCGGCATGGAACTCGACCACGTCGAGGACCTGATGCGCGACGCGATGCCGGAGAAGATCCTCGACCCGAACCTCGAGATCCTCGAGACCGCCTACGAACAGGTCCAAGAGGAGTACGACGTCGACGCGCCGGACGTGTCGGTCCCGACCGGCGAACACGACGAGACCCAACTGCTCATGTCCGGGTCGGACGCCATCTCCTACGGCGCCATCGACGAGGGCTGCCGGTTCATCTCCGGCTACCCGATGACGCCGTGGACCGAGGTGTTCACCATCATGACGAAGAACCTGCCGAAGCTCGGCGGGATCTCCGAGCAGGTGGAAGACGAGATCGCCGCGGCCGCGCTCGCGGTCGGCGCGTCCCACGCCGGCGTCAAGGCGATGTCCGGCTCCTCCGGTGGCGGGTTCGCGCTGATGTCCGAGCCGCTCGGGCTCGCGGAGATGACGGAGACACCCGTCGTCCTCGTCGAGGCCATGCGCGCCGGTCCCTCGACCGGGATGCCGACGAAGCCGGAGCAGTCCGACCTCGAACACGTCCTCTACACCTCGCAAGGGGACTCCCAGCGCGTCGTGCTGGCGCCCGGCACCGTCGAGGAGGCGTACGAGCAGTCCCGGCTCGCCTTCCGGCTCGCCTACGGGTACCAGATCCCGACGATCCTGCTGTACGACCAGAAGCTCGGCGGTGAGATGACGAACGTCCCGAAGAGCCACTTCGACCGGGAGGCGAACCCGGACCTCGGGAAGACGCTCTCGGAGGACGCGCTGTCGGAGCAGCCCCACAGCGACGACGGGAAGTTCCACCGCTTCCAGCACGAGGTCGACGACGGCGTCTCCCCGCGGTCGATCCCCGGCCAGAAGGGCGGTCGCTTCCTCGCGACCGGCAACGAGCACGACCCGACCGGCCACATCAGCGAGTCCCCGGACAACCGGGTCGCGCAGATCGACCGGCGGGCCGAGAAGCTGGCGGCGATCCGCGACGACCTCGACACGGTCGACACCGGGTCGTACGCCGGCCCGGAGGACGCCGAGTACGGCATCCTCACGTTCGGCAGCCAGCAGGGAACCGTCGAGGAGGCCGTCGGTCGCCTCAACGACGCCGGCGTCTCGGTGAAGTCGTACGGCGTCTCGGACATGCTGCCGTTCCCGACCGAGCAGGTCCGGGCGTTCATCGAGAGCGTCGACGAGGTGCTGGTCGTGGAGATGACCGCCTCGGGACAGTTCCGCGGGCTCGTCCAGAAGAACCTGGGCCAGTACGGCGAGAAGCTGTCGAGCCTGCTGAAGTACAACGGGAACCCGTTCGAGCCGGCGGAGATCGTCGACGGGTTCGAGACCGCGATCGTCGAGGGCGACGGCGACGCGCCCGGCCATCAGACCACCTTCGTCCCAGCCGCAGGTGACTAAGCAATGAGCACGTTTTCAGCAATCGGAGAGGAGCGAGAGATCGACCGCGACGAGTACACCCCCGGCGTCGAGCCGCAGCCGACCTGGTGTCCGGGCTGCGGTGACTTCAGCGTCCTGAAGGCGCTCAAGCAGGCGCTGCCGGAGGTCGGGCGCACGCCCGAGGAGACCCTGCTGTGTACCGGGATCGGCTGTTCGGGCAAGCTGAACAGCTACCTCGACACGTACGGGTTCCACACGATCCACGGGCGCTCGCTGCCCGTGGCCCGCGCCGCGAAGCTCGCGAACCCCGACCTCGAAGTGATCGCCGCCGGCGGCGACGGCGACGGTTACGGGATCGGCGGGAACCACTTCATCCACACGGCCCGGGAGAACCACGACATGACGTACATCGTGTTCAACAACGAGATCTTCGGGCTCACGAAGGGGCAGACCTCCCCGACGAGCCCGAAGGGCCACAAGTCGAAAACGCAGCCTCACGGGAGCGCCAAGGAGCCGATCAAACCGCTCTCGATGTCGCTGAACGCCGGCGCCTCCTACGTCGCCCGCACGGCGGCGGTGAACCCGAACCAGGCGAAGGAGATCATCGCCGAGGCGATCGAACACGACGGGTTCGCGCACGTCGACTTCCTCACGCAGTGCCCGACGTGGAACAAGGACGCGCGCCAGTACGTCCCGTACATCGACGTCAACGACTCCGACGACTACGAGTTCGACATGACGGACCGCGTCGAGGCCCAGGAGATGATGCGGACGACCGAGGAAGCCCTCTACGAGGGCGAGGTGCTCACCGGCCGCTTCTACGTCGACGAGGACCGCCCCTCCTACGGGGAGGAGAAGCGCTCGATCGGCGAGATGCCCGAGGAGCCGCTCGCCGAGCGCTACTGGGACGACGACTACGAGTGGGAACGCTCCCACGACATGTTCCTCGACAAACACGCCTGAGCCGACCGGCGGCCGTTCACGACGCGGCGAGTTCGTTTTTTGATTCGCAAGGTCTTTTTTCATTGGTGACAAACGTACTCATATGAGTACTGTATCGACAGAGGAACGGATCCTTTCCGTGTTAGAAGAGGACGCACAGGCGTCCTGCGGGGAGATCGCCGAGCGAGCCGACGTCTCGAAACCGACGGTGCGGAAGTACATCGACCGCCTCGAGGAGCGCGGCGTGATCGTCGGCTACTCCGCGGAGGTCGACCCGAAGAAGCTCTCTTCGCAGTCGATCGCCATGGTCGGCATGGATGTCGACTCGGGGCGGTACGTGGAGGCCACGCGGGATCTGAAGTCGCTCGACGAGGTTCAGGCGCTGTACACCTCCTCGGGCGATCACATGCTGATGGCGGAGGTCCGCGCCGGCGACGGCGACGAACTCGGCGACGTCATCTCGGAAAAGCTGCTCGGCGTCGACGGCGTCACCGCGGCCCACCCCTCGTTCCTCCAAGAGCGGCTGAAGTGAGTCGGCCGAGAAGCGGCTCGTTTTGACTGTCGACGCCTCTCAGGTGAGCGCGTCGGGGTCCGCAACGACGATCGATTCGTCGCCCGCTGGGCTCCGCCGGGTCCCGCGAGGCGCGAACCCGTGCGCGCTGAAGAACTCCTCGGCGCTGGGGCGGTCCGAGGGGACGGTCGCGCGGAGCGTTTTCACCCCGCGGTCGGCGAGCGCGCTCCCCACGCGGGCGAGCAGCTCGGCCGCGACGCCCTCGCCCGCGCGGTTCGGGTGAACCCACAGCGCCAGTAGCTCGGCCTCCGTCCCGTCGGGATCCGGGTGCGCGATAGCGAGCCCGACGGGCCCCTCCTCGTCGTGTTCCATCAGGAACGACCACTCCGCCTCGGCGGCGGCCTCGCGGACGCCGGCGGCGGACACGTCGAGCAGTGGCGCGCCGATGTCGTCGAACACCGTCTCCTCGCGGGCTCGTGAGACCGCCGTTCGCAGGTCCTCCGCGTCGTCGGGGCGAGCCGCCCGGACATCCATGTTCGACCGTGAGTAAAGAACGCACCTATAGGTTTCGGGATGCGAATTGTTCCCACAGTATCGGTCGACGAAAGCGCCGACTCGTCGGGCGAGGATCGCGACGCGTTAAGCGAAAGCCGCGGCCCGTCGGGGTCGTTACGCGACCGGTTCGACCCCGATCGTGACCGCGACGCCTTCGACCTCCCACTCTTCGACGAGTCCGCCGTCGGCGTCGGCGGCGTCGCTCGCGTCGTCGAGCCACGCGTCGGCGCGCACCTCGCCGGCGATCAGGTCGGCGTGCTCGTCCACGAAGCCGGCGACCCGGTCGTCGTCGACCGCGACGCCGACGCGAATCCGCGCCTCAACGTCGAGGTCCAGTTCCTTGCGCATCTCCTGGACCCGGCGGATCACGTCGCGGGCGTACCCCTCGGACTCGATGTCGGGCGTCAGCGAGGTGTCGACGTAGACGGTGCCGCCATCGAAGTCGGCCCCGGAGACGTGCTCCGGCGGCTCCGCGACGTATTCGACCATCTCGTCGTCGAGGTCGACGGGCTCGCCGTCGACCGCGACCTCGCCGCCCTCGACCTCGGCGCGGGTCGCGCCCTGAACCGCCTCCATCACCTTCTGGGCGTCCCCGCCGAACGCCGGCCCGATGGCGGCCATCTGGGGCTCGGCGGTCTCGACCAGTTCGTCGAAGGCGTCGGTGACGACCACGTCGCGGGCGTTGACGCGGTCAGCGATCAGCGCTTTGAGGCGGTCGACCGCGGCCGCAACCGTCTCGTCGTCGGTCTCGACGACGACGCGCGGCACGGGCCAGCGGAGCTTGCGGCCAGCCTGCTGGCGCGCGTTCGCGGCCGCCTCCTCGATGTCGCGGAAGGCCGCAACGTCGCGTTCGAGGTCGTCGTCGCGCAGGTCCGCGTCCGGCTCGGGGTACGACAGCGCGTGGACCGTCGTCGCCTCGCCGTCGAGCCGCTGGTACATCCGCTCGGTGAGGTACGGGGCGATCGGCGCGAGCAGCCGGATCACCTCGTCGAGGACCGTCGCGAGCGTGGCGTACGCGCCGCGCTTCGAGGGGGAGTCGGTCTCCTCCCACATGCGGTCGCGGACGGCCTTCACGTAGAACCGCGAGACGTCCTGCGTGACGAACTCGATGACGGCGTTGACGGCGTCGCTGACGCGGTAGTCGTCCCACGCGTCGGCGACCTCCGTCTCCACGGACTGGAGCCGGGAGAGCACCCACTCGTCGACGAGTTCGAGGTCGCCGTCCGAGAGGTCGGCGTCGGCCGGGTCGTAGCCGTCGAGCTCCATGTACTCGAGGGGGAACCGGAACACGTTCCAGAGGATGTTGAGCTTGCCCTGGATCTCGCCGAGCCCGTCCCACTCGAACGCGAGGTCGACGCCCTGCTGGTCGTGGCTGAGCAGGTAGGTGCGGAGCGGGTCGCGGCCGGCGCGCTCGATGGCCTCCTCCGGCGTGACGATGTTGCCGACCGACTTCGACATCTTTCGGCCGTCCTCGTCGTTGGCGAAGCCGTGCATCAGCACCTCCTCGTAGGGGATCTGATCGACCGCGGCCGTCCCCATACCGAGCTGCGACCAGAACCAGCCGCGGGTCTGGTCGTGCGCCTCGATGATGAGGTCGGCGGGCCACAGCTCCTCGTGGGCGGTCTCGTCGCTCGGGTAGCCGAGCGTGCCCCACGAGGCGACCGAGGAGTCGAGCCACACGTCGAACACGTCTTCGACGCGGCGGTAGGTCGTCCCGTCCTCGACGATCGTGAGGCCGTCGACGGCGGGGCGGTGGAGGTCGATCGAGTCGGGATCGATATCCTCCTCGACGCGGTCGGCGAGCTCCTCGCGGGTGCCGACCACGATCATGTCCTCGTCGAGGTTCCCCGGCTCGGCGTCCTCCGGGACCCAGATCGGGATCGGGACGCCCCAGTAGCGCTGGCGCGAGACGTTCCAGTCGGGCGCGTCCTCGATGAAGTCGCGGAACCGGTTGTCCCGGGCCCAGTCGGGGTGCCACTCCGACTCCTCCATGTTGTCGAGGAGGTCGTCTTTCACGTCCGTGATCGAGATGAACCACTGGTCGGTGACCAGCTGGATGATCCCGGTGTCACAGCGCCAGCAGTGGCCGTAGCTGTGGTCGACGGTGCCGTGCGCGAGCATGTGGCCGTCGGCGACGAGGTCCTCGATGATGTCGTCGTTCGCGTCGCGCACGAACTGGCCGGCGTACTCGCCCGCCGCCGCCTCGAACTCGCCGTTCGGACCGACGGGACAGTGGATGTCGAGCCCGAGTTCGGTGCCGCGGTGGAAGTCCTCTTCACCGTGGCCCGGCGCGGAGTGGACCAGGCCGGTGCGGTCGGCCTCCACGTAGTCGGCCGCGTACACCTGTCCGGCGCCCTCGAAGTCGGGGTAGTCGGCAACGTGGTCGGCGAGCGGGTGGTCGTACGCCCAGCCGACGAGTTCGTCGCCGGTCAGCTCCGCCTCGACCGCGTACTCCTCGTAGCGGCCCTCCCCGAGCACGTCCTCGACGCACTCGGCGGCGACGTAGAGGAGCTCCTCCTCGCCGTCCTTCTCCGCGCGGACCGCGTTGTAGGTGAGGTCCTCGTCGACGGCGACGAAGGTGTTCGCGGGGATGGTCCACGGCGTCGTCGTCCAGATGACGAGGCTCCCCTCGCGGTCGGCGAGCGGGAACTTCACGTAGATGGAGGGGTCCTCGACATCCTCGTACTCGACCTCGTTGTTGGCGAGCCCGGTCTCGCAGCGCGGGCACTGCGAGATGGACCGCTTCCCCTGCTCGACGAGCCCGTTGTCGGCGACCTCGGAGAACGCCCACCAGGCGGCCTCCATGTACTCCGGCGAGATGGTCTCGTACGGGTCGTCCCAGTCCATCCACGCGCCGATGGATTTGAAGTCCTCGTCCATCGCCGCCCGGTTCTCCAGGGCGAACTCCTTACACTTCTCGATGAACGGCTCCATGCCGTACTCCTCGATGTCCCGCTTGTTCTCGAAGCCGAGCTCCTCCTCGACTTTCACCTCGATCGGGAGCCCGTGCATGTCGTATCCCGGGCGGTCGGTGACGCGGTGGCCGGTCATCCGCTTGTACCGGATGACGGCGTCTTTCAGCGTCTTGTTCCAGGCGGTCCCGAGGTGCATCTGCCCGGAGGTGTACGGCGGGCCGTCCACGAAGAAGAACGGCGGATCGTCGGCGTGCGCCTCCTTCGCCGCCTCGTAGGCGTCGTGGTCGTCCCAGTACTCGTCGACCGCGGTCTCGACGTCCGCGGGCGCGTACTGGTCGTCGATCTGCTCCATACGCGTTGGTCTGCGCGCGCGTATTTGAATACGGCGGAGTCGTGGGAACGGTTCAGCCCGCGTCGGCGGGGCCGCCGTCGAAGTAGTCCGCGAGCCGCTCGGCCGCCTCGGTCGCTCGGGGCGTCACCAGCGCGAACCGGATCCACTCGTCGCGGGCGGTGCCGAACGCCTCGCCCGGCATCCCGGCGACGCCGGCCTCGTCGATCAGGCGCTTGACGTTCGCCATCGTGCCGGGGAACCCGTCGAAGCGCGCGAGGACGTAGAAGGCGCCCTCCGGGCGGCCGTACTCCGCGCCCGCCGCGTCGAGGGCGGCGGCGAACGCGTCGACGCGGTCAGCGAGCAGGTCGCGCGACGCGGCGTAGTAGTCGGACGGCGTCTCTTCGAGCGCGTGGTACACCGCGTACTGAGAGGGGCGCGCCCCGGTGACGTTGACGAGCATGTGTCGGGTCCTCGCGTCGCCGACGTGCGCCTCGGGGAACACCCCGTACCCGACGCGGAAGCCCGTGATGGCCATCGACTTCGAGAAGCCGCTCGTGACGATGACGCGCTCGGAGTCCAGCGTCAGCGCCGACTCGAACGAGCCGGTGAGATCGAACCGGTCGTACACCTCGTCGACGACGACGAGCGCGTCGACGGCCGCCGCGATTTCGACGACCTCGCGGACCGCGTCGAGGTCGTAGACGGCGCCGGTCGGGTTGTTCGGCGTGTTGAGGACGACGAGTGCCGTGTCCTCGCTCGCCGCCTCGCGGATCGCGTCGACGTCGAGCCCGCCGTCGCGCGCCGTGGGCACGAGCGTCGGCTCCCCGCCGAGCAGGTGCGTCTTCCCGGGGTAGTACGGGTACACCGGGTCCATCAGGAGCGCCTCGTCACCAGCGTCGCGGTCCAGCGCCCGGGCCATCGCGAGGTAGTTCGCCTCGCCGGTGCCGTTGGTGACGACCACGCGCTCGGGGTCGACGCCCCGGCGCTCGGCGATCGCCCCGCGGAGCTCTCGGAGCCCGTCGCTCGGCGGGTACTGGAAGTCGGCGGGCGGGAGGTCGGCGTACTCGCGGAGGGCCTCTCGGAGCGCGGCGGGCGGCTCCCAGTCGGGGTTGCCGCTCACCATGTCGATGACGTCGCCGTCGGCGGCCGCGGCGTACTGCATCACGTGGAAGAACTTCGGCTCCTCGTACTCCATACGGTCGGGTCGGACGCGCCCGCCGTGGCTCTTTCGGCCCGGGAGCGTTTCGGCTCGTGAGTGGACCCCGGTCGACGGCGAGGCGGTGCGATCCTCTCCGGGCACGCCGCCCGGATCCGGTGGTTTGACCTGCCGACCCGCACACGCAGAGACATGAACAAACGCGGCCACGTCCTCAACGGCCTGCTGCTTGCCCTGGGGCTCGGCTTCATCGTCGAACCGGGTCTCGACGCGGCGACCGCGACGACCGTCGCCGAGATCACCGTCCCCGTCGTGTTGGGGGCGCTGTTCCCCGACGTGGACACCGCCTTCGGCCGTCACCGGAAGACGCTCCACAGCCTCCCCGTGCTCGCGGTGTTCCTCGCGTATCCGATCGTCTTCGGCAACCTCCAGTACGTGTGGATCGGCGTGTTGACCCACTACGTCCTCGACGTGGTCGGCAGCCGACGCGGCATCGCGCTGTTCCACCCGTTCTCGGACCGTGAGTTCGGAATGCCGAGCGGCGTGACGACGAGCAGCAAGTACGCCGACCTCGTCACGGTGGTCATCACCGGGGTCGAGCTGACGGCGTTCTGGGCGATTCACACCTACGTCGTCAGCCTCGACCTGGACCTGTCCGCGGCGTCGGAGGCCGCGGCGGGCTTCGGGCTCTGACCGGGAAGCCGATCGGGATCCGGGCCGCCCCGAGACGCTCGCACGGCCGCTATTCGTAGACGCTCACGTCGTCGAATCGCCCCTCGTATGCGACGTTCGACGGGAGGGTCGGCTCGTTGCCGGAGAGGAACATTCGGTCGAGCTTCGTCCACGTGTTCTCGTAGCCGAGGTGCGCGAACTCCACGAGCCCGCGGAGCCGGTGGCCCAGTCCGCCGCGGTGGATCACCGTTCGGGGGCGTCGCTCGCGGAAGGCGTCGGCGACCGCCTCGGCGTCGTCGAGGTCGCCCTCGAAGGCCGTCCACGCCTCGCCGACCGTGCCGGGGAGGTGGGCGTACGAGGATCCGAACCCGGCGCAGCCGGTCTCCGTCGCGGTCCGGCGGGCGCGCGCGTTCTGGTGGGGGAGCAGCTTGGTGTTGTACGTCTCGACCGCGTCGATCCGGGCGGCGTGCGCGTCGACTTCGGGTCGCGTGAGCGAGATAGTGGCGAACCCGGGGTGCGGGACGAGGACGGCCGCGTCCTGCCGCTCGAACTCGGCCATCGCTCCCTCGAAGGTGATGTAGTCGGGGACGGGATCGGAGAGTCCGAGGACGAGGAGGTGTCGCCGGTTCCCCCAGTCGCCGGTGAACACCTCGCGGGCGGGGACGACGGTCAGCTCGTCGTCGGTGTACCGGGCCGCACGCTCGCTGATCGTCGGGAGGCGCGTGAAGTGCGGCGCGTACACGAGCGCGTCGATGTCGCGCGCCTTCGCCCGGGCGACGACCTCGTCGTCGAGTATCTTGACGTGGGCGTCGACGCGCGTTCTCGATCGGGTCACGGTCGCACGGTCGTCGCGCCCGCGCAAATGGGTATCGTTCGACGACGACGGTGCCGCGACCGCGGGGGTGAACCCGCGGTGCCGACCCCCGTCGACCCCCCGGCGCGCCCGCGCCGAGTTGGGAAACCGTTAATCCCCCTCGGGCGAGAGTCCGGGTATGGCCCCTCGCTGGACGTGCGGCATCGGCGACTGCGACGCCGCCTTCGACGACGTGGAGGCGGCGATCGTCCACCAGACGAACGACCACCAGCGCCACGAGTGTAAGGTGTGCGGCACGATCGTCCCCGACGGCTACTTCGCGATCCGGCACGCGTTCGACGAGCACACCCGCGCCGAGTTCGTCCGCGCGTACGACGCCGACTCGGCCGCGGTGCGCCGCCGCGAGGAGATCAAAGGCGAGGTCGAGTCCGAGGCGGACCTCCAGCAGGTCGTCGAACAGCTCGACCGAGGCGTCTGACCCCGGCCTCTCAGTACAAGACGCGCTTCCCGAACGCGCTCGCCGCCAGCTCAGTCGCGAGCTCAGCCGTCTCGTTGTGCTGGTCCAAGGTCGGGTTCACCTCGACGATCTCCATCGACCGGAGCGCGTCAGTCTCGTCGACGATCTCCATCGCGCTGTGCGCCTCGCGGTAGGTGACGCCGCCGCGGACGGGCGTCCCGACGCCGGGCGCGGCGTTGGGGTCGAGCCAGTCCAGATCGAGGCTGACGTGGATCCCGTCGACGCCCGCGGACGCGACCTCGAGCGCCTCCTCCGTGACCGCCGTGATCCCCCGCTCGTCGATGTCCGACATCGTGTACGCCGCGAAGCCGCGGTCGCGGATCAGCTCCGCCTCCGCCCCGTCGACCGAGCGGAGCCCGACCAAGGCGACGTTCTCCGGCGAAAGCCCCGGCGCGTTCGCCCACTCGGTGTCCGCGAACTCGCCGATCCCGAGGGCCGCCGCCAGGGGCATCCCGTGGACGTTGCCAGAGGGCGTCGTCGCGGGCGTGTTGAGGTCCGCGTGCGCGTCGAACCACACGGCGCCGACGTCCGCGTCGCGCGCGGACCCGGAGAGGCTCCCGATGGCGATGGAGTGGTCGCCGCCGAGCGCCAGCGGCACCTCGCCGTCGGCGAGCGTCGCGGCGACCTCGTCGCCGAGCCGCCGGCAGACCGCTTCCGTCTCGCGGATGAACTTCGCTTCCCCCTCGCTCGGCGCGTCCGCGTCCGGGTCGCGCTCCTCGGCCCGGGGGACGTGGAGGTCGCCCGCGTCGACGGTCTCGACGCCGGCGCCGGCGAGCTGGTCGGCGAGCCCGCCGTACCGGATCGCCGACGGTCCCATGTCGACTCCGCGTCGGTTCGCCCCGTAGTCTGTCGGCGCGCCGATGATCCTGACCGTGGTCATACCGGCTACGCGACGCCGCGGCGCTTGAATGGTGGGGATCGGCGGCCGGGTCGAGCCGACGGGGCGGGAGCCGCCCGACCGCGGTCCGAGCGAATCCGACCGACCGGATCGGACAGCGTTTTGCGCCCGGGCCGCCACGGACGCCCATGAGCAGTCCCGATCCCCGCTCGGTCGACCCCGGCGACATCGAGCCGATCGGCGCGACCATCGCGGTCGCGTTCACCGGCGCGGCGATCGGGCTCGTCGGCGCCGCGGTCTCGTTCGTCGCCGTCGACTTCGGCGTCGCGCTGATCGGCGTCGGTGTCGTCGTCGCGCTGTCGAGCCCGCTCGCGTACGTGCGGATGAAGCGGCTACGCGGCGGGTGAGCCGAACCGGCCCGAACCGACGGTCTCCGGCCGCCGAGACGATTCCACACGATCGTTTATAAATGGGTTCCACCGCATTTAAGCGGGGGCGCGGTGTATTCCGCACCATGTCATCGATCGAGCTCACTTCGAGCCAGAAAAGCATCCTCTCGGCCCTCATCAACCTGTACGGGGAACGAGAGGACGCCGTGAAAGGCGAGGCGATTGCCGAGGAAGTCGACCGCAACCCCGGGACGATCCGGAACCAGATGCAGAGCCTCAAGGCCCTCCAGTTGGTCGAGGGGGTACCCGGCCCGAAGGGCGGCTACAAACCCACCTCGAACGCGTACGAGGCGCTCGACATCCAGCGCATGGACGAGCCCGCGAACGTCCCGATCTACCACGAGAGCGAGGAGGTCGAGGGGGTCAACGTCGACGGGATCGACCTCTCCAGCGTCCACCACCCCGAGCTGTGCCGCGCCGAGATCCACGTTCAGGGTTCGGTCCGCGACTTCCACGAGGGCGACAGCGTCGCCGTGGGGCCGACGCCGCTCTCCAAGCTCGTCATCGACGGGACGGTCGACGGGAAAGACGACACCGCGAATATTCTCATCTTGCGGATCGACGATATGCGAGCCCCCGACGAGCCGGCCGAACACTGACTGCGAGAGCCGCTGTTTCGTTGCGCCGTGGAGGTCGTTCGACGGAGAACAGCGTTTGAGTCGTCGCCGACCCGAGCCGAGGATCGAAAGCCGAGAGTCGCGTCGCTACCGCGCGTCGGCCGATCTCACATGTCGCCGAACGCGCTGACGCCGCGGCTCGCGGAGGAGACCTTGGCGATCCAGCGCGTGGCGATGCCCTTCTTCAGCAGCTTCGCGGGCGTGCCGCCGAACGTCTTGATCGGCATCCCCATCACGTCGTGAGCGACGGCCTCCTCACCGACCGAGATGACCGTCCCCTTGTCCTCGTGGGTCCACGAGCGGAGCGGCGCGCCGCGGGCGGCGCGGGCGAGGTTCGCGCCCGCGACCTCCGCGGCCTGCCAGGCGGCCTGCGCGGTCGGCGGGGCCACGTCGTCGTCGCCCTGCTCGACGAGGGCGGTGTCGCCGATGGCGAACACGCGGTCGTCGCTGGTGCTGAAGTCGGAGCCGGCGTGGACGCGGTTCGAGCGGTCGTCCTTCTCGACCTCGACGTTGCCCAGTTCGGGCTGGCCCGTGATGCCGCCGGTCCAGATCAGCACGTCGTAGCCGAGCTCTTCCGGCTCCTCGTCCTCGCCGCCACCGAGGTAGACAGCCCCCTCGTCGGCCTCCGAGATGAAGTCGCCGGTGAGGATCTCGATGTCGGCGTCCTCCAGCCGCTGGCGGAGCGCCCCCTGGATCTGCGGGTCGTTGCCGGGGAACACCTCGTCGAGCCCCTCGACCAGTTTGATCTCGAGCGGGGCGCGGTGCTTATCGCGGTACTCGGCGATCTCACCGGCCGTCTGGATGCCGGAGAGGCCGGCGCCGCCGACGACGACCTGCGCCGGGTCCGAGCGGGTCGCGTCGGCGGCCGCCTCGCGGACGTCCTCGTGGATCGCCTTCGCGTCGTCGAGCCCCTTCAGCTGGTGGGCGTTCTCCTTCAGCCCCTCGATGCCGAAGAAGGCGGTCGTGGAGCCGACCGCGAGGAGGAGGTAGTCGTAGTCGACGGTCGTGCCGTCGTCGATCTCGACGGCGCGCTCGTCGGTGTCGACATCGACGACCCGGCCCTGGACGAAGTCGGACTCGGGGGACTTGATCTCGTCGACGGGGATCGTGATCTTGTCTTCGACCGCGGGGTTCCGGATCGCGCGGTGGGCCTCGTGGAGAACGAGGTGGTAGTCGTGTTCCGAGATCCACGTGAGCTCGGCCTCGCCCTCGCCGACCTCGTCTTCGAACGCCTTCACCGCCCCTGCGCCGGCGTACCCGGAGCCGACGACCACGACCTGTGTACTCATGCCTGCCGCTCCGCGGTCCGTGGGTAAAGTCGCTTTGGAACGCCCGCGCTCGGCAGCGAGCAGCGTGACGGCCGGAGCGCCCGCTACAGCGAGAGGCCGGCGTGCCAGCGGTCCGCGCCCGCCTCGCGTTTCACCTCGTCCATCCGCGTGAGGAGCTTCACCGCGAGGCTCGCGGTCTCGGCCGCGCGCGACTCGCCCTCGGTCCGGAACTCGCCGGTCACGCGGTTGGCGTACACCGAGCAGACCGCGCCGGCGCGGAGCCCGTACACGTTCGCGACCGTGAGGATGGCCGACGCCTCCATCTCGATGTTCTTCACGTTCGCGTCCTGAAGCTCCGCGACGAGCTCGTCGGAGCCGGCGGCCTCGAACCCCTCGAACCCGGGTCGCCCCTGTCCGGCGTAGAAGGAGTCGGCGCTCATCGTGACGCCCGTGTGGTAGTCGTGACCGAGCCGCTCGGCGGCCGCGACCAGGGCGGAGACCACCTCGCCGTCGGCGCTCGCTGGGTAGTCCTCGCGCACGTACTCGTCGCTCGTCCCCTCCTGCCGGACGCCGCCGGTGGTGATGACGAGGTCGCCGACGTCCATCTCCGGCTGGATCGCGCCGCAGGAGCCGACGCGGATGAACGTGTCGACGCCGACGCGCGCGAGCTCCTCGACGGCGATGGCGGCCGAGGGGGAGCCGATCCCGGTTGAGGTGACCGAGATCGGGGCGCCGTCGTAGCTGCCGGTCGCGGTGCGGTACTCGCGGTGGCGCGCGACCTCCTCGTGGTCGCCCCACAGCGCGGTGATCTTGTCGACGCGCTCGGGGTTACCGGGGAGGAGGACCGCGTCCGCGACGTCGTCGGGCGCGGCCTCGACGTGGTATCCGGCCTCGTCGTTGGGGTCCTCGCTGTCGTCGGTCATGTCTCCGCCCTTCGGCGAGCCGTTTAAAAGTAGTTCCGTCTCGGCCGGACGGGTCTCCCGCCGATCTAGTCCTCTCTCGCGTCGGTCCTCCCTCGCGTCAGTCCTCCCTCGCGTCAGTCCTCTCTCGCGTCGTCGAGCGTGCCCTCGTTGATCGTGTTCGGGAGCAGTTCCCCGAGCGTGTACTCCGTGACCGCGTCGTCGCCCTCGTCGCAGGCGACGACGAGGTCGTCGGCCGCGAACTCCGCGAGCGTCTGCCGGCACATCCCGCAGGGGGTGACCCCGTCGCGGACGCCCGACGAGACCGCGATCCGGTCGAACTCGCGGTGCCCGTTCTTCACCGCCTCCGCGAGCGCAACCTCCTCGGCGTGGAGGCTGTTGGAGTAGTTCGCGTTCTCGATGTTACAGCCGGTGTAGACGGTGCCGTCGGCGGTCCGGAGCGCGGCGCCGACGCGGTACTCGGAGTAGGGGACGTGGGCGGCGTCGAGGGCTTCGCGCGCCGCGGCGATCAGCTCGTCCATACGGCCGCGTGACGCGGCGGACCGATAACTGTACTGTGTCGCGGTCGCGCCGTCCGGCTCCCGCGTCGCCGGACGACCACGGGGGCGGTCACTCCCCGTCCGTCCACGCCGAGAAGCCGCCGTCGATGAGGGCGTCGGCCTGCTGGCGGATGTACTCGCGCTGGGTGTCGACCACCGCGGTCGCAAAGTCGTCGCCGTCGTCGAGTCGGGCGCGGACGCGGTCCCGCTTCCAGCTCGCCGGAGTCGTGCGGTTCGCGACGCGCCACCGCAGTGGCGCGATCCATTTCGCGGCCTCGTCGTCCGCGCAGCCGGCGGTCCGGAGCCCAGCCTCCGCGTGATCGAGGAGGTCCGCGTACATCGCGTCCGAGTCGGTCGTCCGGTGGCCGTCGCGGTCGATCCACTCCATGTCGGCGTCGAGCCCGTCGGCGACGGCGGCGTAGAAGTTGTCGCGCGCGGTCTCCCACTCGAGGCCGATGACGGGGTGTTCGTGCTGGGCGAGCGCCTGCATCAGCCCGGCGAAGGCCGCCTGAAACGCGATGGAGTCGCGGACCGTGGGCTGGCCGGGGATCGGCCGGAACTCGATCCGGGCGTTCGCGGCCGAGCGGCTCGCCCCCTCGAAGACGGGGCGAACCCAACGCCAGTAGCTGCCGTGTTTCGTCCGGAACGTCGCGAAGTCGTCGTCGAAGCGATCGCTGCCGCCCGGGTCCGGCATCGGGATGAGCGTCTCGTCGGCCGCGATGCGGTCGACCGCTGTCTCGACGTCGCGGAACTCCCGGGGGAACCGGACCTTGTCGGCGTCGGTCCGCGCGTTGAGGACGGACTCGAAGACGTGGACCCGGTTCTCCGTCGCCCCCTCGGCGAGGACACGCTCGCCGTCCCAGCCGTCGTCGTACAGCGCCGGCGGGAAGAACGGCGAGTTGACGCCGAGCGCCAGCAGGGGGCCGGCGATCCGAAGCGCGTACCGGAAGTGCCGCGGCAGCGTCTCGGCGTGCGCCACCTGATAGTGGGGCTGGATCGACGTGATGAGGCTCTCGGGCATCACCGTCTCCGCCGCCAGCGACACGCCCGGCGCGTCGAGGGTGACGACCGGCTCTTCCTCGGCGTCGGTCGCGGCGCCCCCGTTCGCGTCGGTGGCGTTCAGGTCGTCTCGGCGCGAGTTCGCCATCGCGTGGTACCGGACCGCGTCGCTCATGTTGACCGCGACCACCACGCCGTCGACAGCGACGCTGTCGGTGAGGTATCCCTCCGCGGTCTCGCCCGCCGGCGGGATAGTCCAGAGGCCGTCGGAGACGAGGCGCATCCCCTCGACGCCCGCGGTGTTCTCTGCGGCCTCCAGTCGGGCGCGGACCTCGGCGAGCTGGGCGCGGAGCCCGTGGTCGGAGAGGGGCTGCGGGCTCGTGGACATCTCGGCGTTGTGGAGCCCCAGCTCCTTCTCGAAGCCCATCAGCTCCAAGAGGCGGCGCGGCACGCGCATCAGCGCGTACTCGCCGGCCCGGGACTCCTCGCTCCACCGGCCGTCGCCGACCGCGTAGAACTCGTACTCGAAGCCGACGATCGACTGGTGGTTGTCGAAGGAGCCGTCGCGTAGCTCCTGTTTGACGATCTCGGCCTCCTCGGCCGCGCGCTCGGCGAACGCCTCGGCGTCGACCGAAAGCGCCTCCCGGACCCCGTCGGCCAGCGCGGACTCGGTGGTCATGCGACCGGGGAAGGACGCGGCGGAGTAAAAAGGCCACCGGCCGAGAGGTTCGCGCCGTCCGGTTCGGCAATCAGTCCGTCAGATTCGGGTCTCCGTCCGCCCGGTCCGACTACTGGTTCGCCGAGCGCGCGTCGAGCGCGACCGGTATCGACCGGCTCGCCACGTCCCCGGCGAACGCCTCGCCGTCGGCTTCCAGCAGGTCGAACGTGTCGTAGTGGATCGGGACGACGAGGTCGGGGTCCATCGCCTCGGCCAGGTCCGCCGCCTCGCGGGGGTCCGAGACGATGCCGCCCCCGCCGATGTTCGCGAGGAAGACGGAGACGTCGAGCTCGGCGAACCCGTCGAGCGCGTCCGAGTCGCCGGGCCAGAAGACGGTGCGCCCGCCGAGCGACAGGAGGAAGCCGCAGCCGAACCCGGGCGGGTGCGCGACCGAGCCGTCGGCGTCCGCGTTCGGCCCCTCCGGATCGTTGTGTGCCGGGACGGGCCAGACCCGTACCTCGCCGGCGGGCGTCTCGACGTCGACGCGGTCTTCCTCGCCGACGCGGACGACCTCGTACTCTTCCGCGAGCGCGTCGATCGGCTCCACGTCGCGGTCGATGCCGGCGGGGTCGACCCCGTCGTAGATCACGAGCGTCGCGTCCTCGCTCGCGACAGACCGGATCCCGTCGCTGTCGTAGTGGTGGTCGTGGGTGACGACGACGAGGTCGCCGTCGCGCGCCCAGTAGTCGTCGAGGACGCCGTACCGGCCGGGGTCGGTGTAGGCCACCGGCCCCCCGTCCGTCTCCAGCCGCGCCGTCGCGTAGCCGAGCCACTCCACCGAGAACTCCTCGTAGCGGACCGTCATGTTACCGTTTGTGGGCGCGCTCGTCTTGAGGGTGGCTATCGGTCGCGGTCGGCGTCGAGGGCCGTGTCGCCGATCGCCCCGTCGTCGACCGATTCGCCCTCACCGATCACGAGCAGGTCCCACGCCGCCGTGAGCGTCTCGTCGTCGATCGACCGCCCCAGCGCGTGCTCGGGAACGAGCGGCATCGGAATCGGAACGTATCCGGCCTCGCGCAGCGCCGCGAACCCGCTGACCGTCTCGACGACCGTCCCGTCGCCTCCCCGCCGGACGCGGAACCGCTTGTCGTCCGGATCGCGGCGGTACGCGAACGGGAACGCCTCGTCCGGCGGGGTCTGGAGGCTATCGACGCCGGCGAGGACGGCGACCGCCTCGCCGTCGACCTCGCAGAGGAGCCGGGGGACGACGGGTCGCCCTTCGTCGTCGACCGCGGCGGCGTCGACGTCCGAGCGGGCCGTCACCGGGCCGAGGGGCGTGTCCGTCTCACGCCAGCCGAACGTCGGATGGCCGAGGCCGTCGGCGCGGACGCAGGCGTAGCCGCCGCCCGAGACCGGGACCCGGTCCGGGCCGAGGTGGAAGGTTCGTCGACCGTCGGTCCGCTCGGCGAGCAGCGGCGGGTCGGCGAGGAGGTCGCGCACGGCCGCCGCGGTGTCGGCGTCGCGGGCGACGAACAGCGCGCGGCGGCCCCGGTCGAGCGCGTGGCCGAGCCGCGAGGCGATCACGATCGGCGTCGCGTCGTCCGCTGCGAGCGGCTCCACCGCCAACCGGTCGTCGCCGCGGGTCGCGACCGCCGGCGGCTCGGCGCCCGTCTCCGGGCGGTCGACCTCGAACCCCGCCGCCGCGAGCCGCTCGACGGCCGCGTCGGTGAGGTCTCGCCGCGTCGCGTCGCCGAGCGGGCCTGGCATGTGTTACCCTACGAACCGGACCGTCAAGGAGTTTCGCGTGTCGGAACGTCAGCCGTCGCCGGCGAACCGACGGACGCGGGCGAGCGAGTCGGCGTCGTCGACCCCCTTGTCTTCGCGGACGCCGACGAAGCGGGGGAACCGGAGCGCGTAGCCTGCGGAGTACGTCGGCGAGGTCTGGATCTCCTCATAGCCGACCTCGACCACGAGTTCGGGGTCGAACGAGACCGTCGTCCCCGTCTCGTCGACGACGTGCGGCTCCAACCGCTCCGTGAGGTCCGCGAGCGCCTCGTCGGTGATCCCGGTCGCCACCTTCCCGACCGTGGCGTATCCCGGTGGCGCGAGGTCGTCGGCGTCGCGGTCGTCGGGATCGCGGCCGGCGGCGTCGCGTCCGTCCGGGTCGCTCGCACCGTCGTCGTCGTCGCGGACCGCGAGCAGGAACGTACCGAACAGCTCCGCGCGGCGTCCCTCGCCCCACTCGGCGCCGACGACGACCGCGTCGAGCGTCTCCACGTCGGGCTTCCGCTTCAGCCAGTCGCGCCCGCGGTCGCCGGGGGTGTACGCCGACTCCGGGTTCTTCAGCATGACCCCCTCGTGGCCCGCGTCGAGCGCGGCCCGCTCTTCGGCCGCGATCGCGTCCGCGTCCCCGGCGAGGGTGAGGTCCGCGGCCGCGTCCGGGAGGGCCTCGCGGAGCCGGTCGTGGCGGACGCGGAGTGGCTCGTCGAGCAGGTCGTCGCCGTCGGCGTGGAGGCAGTCGAACGCGTGGAGCCGCAGCGAGACCGTCTCGCGCATCCGGTCGATGTCGTGCTTCCGCCGGAACCGCCGCAGCACCTCCTGAAACGGGAGCGGGTCGCCGTCGTCGTCGACCGCGACGACCTCGCCGTCGAGGATGACGGGCGCGTCGACGCGGTCGGCGACGAACTCGACGATCTCGGGGAGCGCGTCCGTCACGTCGTCCATGTTCCGCGAGTAGAGCCGTGGACCGAGCGCGGTGCCCTCGCCGCCCGGCGCGTCGCCGTCCGGCACGCCGTCGTCCGCCTCGGCTCCGTCCGGCGCGTAGTGAACCTGAACGCGAGCCCCGTCGAACTTCGTCTCGACGGCGACCTCGTCGAACGCGTCGAGCGCGTCGGTCGCGGTGCCCGCCTGCGCGAGCATCGCCTGGACCGGGCGGCCGACGCGCAGCGACTCCTCGCGGAGCCCCGCGATTCCCTCGTCGCGGGCGCGGACCGCGACCCGCCCGTAGTCGTTCGTCACCTGAAGCGCGCGCTCGACGGCCGCGACCGCGTCGTCGGGCGCGGCGAGTTCGGGACCGTCGCCGTCGGCGGGGCCGTCATCGTCGTCGTCCCCGGACTCGTCGCCGTCGTGGGCCGTCTCGGAGGTCAGGAACGCCTCCGCGATCGCGTCCCGGACGGTTCCCTCGCCGACGCCGAGCCGCATCTCGCCGAGGACAAGGCGGGCGAGGAAAGCCGCCTCGCTCGGCGAACAGCGGGTGAACAGCCCGAACAGGGCGTCGCGTTTGCGCGACTCGCTGCCGTCGCCGCTCGCGGCCGCGAGGTTGCGGAGTTCCTCGTCGAGCGCGGCCACCGTGAGCGCGTCGCGACCGGAGCCGAACGCGGCGAGGCCCCGCTGGCCGCCGAAGTCGTACGCGGCCGCGACCGCGCCGATCTCGCCCCGCTCGGCGAGGCGGTCCTCGACGTCGGCGGCGTCGACGTTCGGGCCCGCGGCGCGGGCGATCGCCTCGCGGCAGAGCGCGGGCCCGACGTCGAGCGTACGGGTGTCGTGGGCGGGGAAGACGCGACCGAGGAGGAACCGGACGACGACCGGGAGGTCGTCGGTCGACCCGTGGTTCGCGCCGCCGTCGCCGGCGTCCGCGAGCAGGTCGGCGACCGCGAGGGTCGTCTCGATGTCGCCGTCGTGCGCGGCCACCCGTTCCGCCCGCTCAGCCAGCGCGGCGAATTCCATACGCGTCGGGTCGGCGGCCGGCGGGCAAAAGCGACGCGATGACGGCGGGCGACCGGGCCGGGGAACCGCTTTTCACCTCCGCCCTCGTACAGCCGTCTATGTACGTCCGCGACGCCAAAAACCGTGACGAGGCGTGGTTGTTGGACGCGATCGAGCAGCTGGGGCTCGACGACGTCGCCTTCCGGTCGCGGGACTACGTGATCGCGGTCGACGAGGAGTCGGGCGACCGGGCCGGGTTCGGTCGGCTCCGCCTCCACCGCGGCGACGAGAACGAGGAAAACCGGATCGAGCTCACCGGCATCGGCGTCCTCCCCGAGTGGCGCGACCGCGGCGTCGGGGCGCACGTCGTGGAGCGCCTCGTCGACACCGCGGCCGCGGACGGGTTCGAGACGGTGTACGTGCTCACCGACCAGCCGGAGTACCTGACGCAGTTCGGCTTCGAGCTCGTCGACACCGACGACCTCCCGCCGGCCCTCTCGGACCGCCTCACCGAGAAGCGCGAGTTCCTCGGCGGCGGGGTCGTCGGCCTCGAACTGACCGTCGACGCGTTCGAGATGGCGGACCGGTTCCGGCGGGCGTTCAAGGACGCCGAGCCGACGGGCGACGACGAGCCGGAGGAGTCGGCGGAGGACTTCGGGATCGACCCCGACTCGGCGACGTACAAGTACGACACCGGTCGCTGAGCCGCGGGACTGGTTTTTTTGTGGCCGCTGTGGCGCGTGCCTCCGAGCGTCCGAAGGACGCGAGGAGCACGCGCGAGGGAGTCGGTGGTCCGGAGCGGAGCGGAGGACCGCCGACGAGGCTGGGGAGGTGTGAGGCGCGGTCGCTGTGCGGGGCGGGGCTCGCGGCTGGGGCTTCGGTGGTGGTCGTTTCGATCGATAATTCATAAATGGTATCGTCAGACAGCCGAGCGGCTGGGTGTTCGAGGTTGCTCAGCGTGGCGGCGTCAATTGCGTATAACTGGAGCCCGGATGAGGGTGATTTTACGTATAAGTAAACGCTCGCGGCGTCGACGCTCACACCGGCGACCGTAGCGTCACAGCATCACCACTCGTCGAAGGAAGCAGCGTATGAATGGCGGACAGGCGGGGTAGCCCGGCGTTCCGTCACGGGGTATCCCGATTGCCTCCTCCACCCCGCGACCCGACGAGCGACTGGCGTCCGGCGGTGGGCTGCTCGCTTCCGCGCCTGACCCAATATCGCCGACGAACCGCGACGGACCGCTCCTGCGAGCGGGCGCCACGGACCGCTGTCCCCGGCGGACGAGGCTTCCACGTTGGCTCTCGGGGCCCGTGCCGGTCTGACCGGACGTGCCCGCTGTTCGGTCCCCGCTGAAGACTGCCTCACGGGTAACGAGCGGGGCCTAACCGCCCGACCTAGTCCGTTCGACGATATTCGGGTGCGGCATAAGGGCCTTTCGTTCGCCGGCCGACGGCGACGCGGGCGGCGAGCGCGCGTCGGAAAAGAGGCGTCCCGCGCGTTCCGGCGTCTCGGCTACGATAACACCGCTCGGGCGTACACCGCCGCGGAGAGCGGCAGCGGGACGGAGAGCGCGACGACGGCGGGCGCGTGCCACACCAGCCAGAGGTGGTCGCGGAACACGGCGGTCGGTTGGACCGCGAGCGCCCACGTCGCCGCGCTCGCGGTCGTCGCGAGCCCGAGGACGATTGCCACGCCCGCGAGCGTCCCCGGGTCGACGTTCCCCTGCTCGACCGAGGCGATAACGACCGCGGCGAGCAGCGCGAACAGCGCGATCCCGCTCCAGCCGACGGCCCCGGAGGCGTAGTAGGACGCGAGCTGCGACGCGTACTCCGGCCCCGTGATGATCGCGTACGGCGCGACGAGCGCGACGACGGTGACGACCGCGGCGGCGATCCCGACCCGACGCGAGACGGCGCGGAGATTCATACCCGACCTCGGAACGGAACCGCGGTAAAAGGACCGGATCGGAGCGGACGCGGGGGGCGGCCGCCTCGCCGCACTCCGTTCCCGTAGCGTTTTGGCCCGTCGGCACCCACTACGGACCATGTCACTCGACGTCGACCTGCCGGAGCCTCCCGAACTCGCCGCCGTCGACCCGAACGAGTACGAGGACGCCGAGGTGGCTGGCGGCGAGTACCGCCGCGACGACCTCGAAGCGCTCCTCCGCGAGGGCGCGTGGGAGGAGGCGTTCGACCAGTGGGCCGCGGGCAGCGACATGGACGCGGCGGACTGGCAGATCGCGCTCGACCTCGAGTTAGTCTCCCGGTTCGACTTCTTCTGGGACGACTTCGCCGACCGGGTCGGCTACCACGCGCCGGGGCTGCCAGAGGACTGGAAGGAGCGCGACCTCCACCCGGACCTCGACTCGTGGGGGACCGTCTCCGCGATCAACGCGGGGCTCACGGAGCTCGGGCAGATCGTCTGCGAGACGCTCAAGGAGGAGTACATCGACTGGGAGGCCGACTTCGAGGCGCCGGACGACCTGCCGGACTTCGACGAGTAGCGGCCGCTTGTGGACGGGAGGCGACTGCTCAGTGGCCCCAGCGGTTCCCGTCCGGGTCGTAGCGCGCGTCCATGATCCGGTCCCACTGCTCGTCGGAGAGGTGGAGGTCGGCCGCCGCGACGTTCTCGTCGAGCTGATCGACCGTCCGCGCGCCGACGATGGGGACGCAGGTAAACTCGTCCCAGCCGGAGAGCCACGCAAGCGCGACCTGCGCGGGCGTCGCGTCGCACTCGTCGGCCACATCGCGGACCGCGTCGAGCACCTTCCAGCCGCGCTCGGAGAGATAGAAGCGCTCGAACCGGTCGTCGAAGCTCGCCCGGGAGCCGTCGGGCGCGATCACCTGCTCGGGGTCGTCCGGGTCGGCGCGCTCGTACTTCCCGGTGAGGAACCCGCCCGCGAGCGGGGAGTACGGGCAGACCGCAAGGTCTTGGTCGATACAGACGTCGAGGTACTCCTTCACGTCCTCGTAGTAGCCCGCGTGGTGGAGTGGCTGGACCACGTCGAAGCCCGCGTACCCGTTGGCGTCGGCGGTCCACTGCGCCTTCGTCAGTTGCCACGCCGCCATCGTCGACGCGCCGAGGTGGTGGACCTTTCCCTCGGCGACCAGCTCGTCGAGCGCGCGCATCGTCTCCTCGATGGGGGTGTCCTCGTCCCAGCGGTGGATGTAGTAGATATCGAGGTAGTCCGTGCCGAGTCGGTCGAGGGTCCCCTCGATCTGCGCGCGGATGTGTTTCCGGCCGAGCCCGGAGTCGTTGGGTCCGGGCTCGCCGCGCCCGTCGAATGGGAAGTACACCTTCGAGGCGATCACGTAGTCCTCGCGGTCCCGCTCCGCGAGCCACTCGCCGATGTACGTCTCGCTTTTCCCGTTCGGCGTCCCGTAGACGTTGGCCGTGTCAATGAAGTTGATCCCGCGGTCCGCGGCCGCGTCGAGGAGCTCGTGTGACTCCTCGCGACCCGTCTCCACGACGCCGTTCGTCTCGCGCCCGAACCGCCACGTGCCGAAGCAGAGCTCCGAGACGCTGAGCCCGGTGTTCCCGAGCCGTCGGTAGTCCATACCCGGTCCTCGCGGGGGAGGTGTGTAAAGCGTGGCGGCGCCGGCCGGCGACGCCGCGAAGATCGGCCGAGGCGCCGACGCGAGCGCGGACGGCCCGGCCTGCGGCCGCGCCTACCCGAAGTTCTCGACCTTCGCGGCGTCCGCGTCGCCGCCCGCCGCCTCGATGGCGGCCTCCGCGTCGGCGACGAGGTCGGCGAACCCGTAGACGAACACGGTCCCGCCGTCGGCGCCGGTGAGGACGTCGGCGACGGCGTCGGTCAGGGGGGCATCGCCGTCGAGCAGCCTGACCGCGGCGCCGCGCTCGCGGAGGGCGTCGATCCGATCGGCGTGGGCCACGTCGTCGTCGCGGTAGACGACGGCGGCCTCGGCGTCCTCGTCGAGCGCGCGCTCAGCGATGGCGACCGCGGGGCCGACCCCGGGGCCGCCCGCGATCACGACCGCGCGTGGCTCGCCGTCGTAGTGCTGGTCGCCGAAGGGGCCGGAGAGCGTCATCTCGGTGCCCGCCTCGGCGCCGGAGAGGAACGCCGAGAACTCGCCGCCCTCGTCGGGGTCGATACCGACCGTGACCTCGAACGTCTCGCCGACGCGGGGCGACGAGAGGGTGTAGAACCGCGCGACCGACTCGCCGTCGATCTCGGTGCCGAGCTTCACGAACTGTCCGGGTTCGGCCGCGAACCCCTCGGGGGCGCGGAAGCGGAGGGCGTACGTGTCGGAGCCGACCGGCTCCACCGACTCGACCGTCGCTGTCGTGTCCATACGTCGGATCGGCGGGGCAGACACAAACGCCTTCCCGTCGCCGTCGGTCCTGCCCATGTCGAAACCGGTTCGGACGGGAGGCCCAGATCCCCGCTGCGGTGACCGGCCCGCAGGGCCGACCGCCTCGGCATGGGGACGACCCGACACATGGACGCCAGATGCGAGGATACCCGACGCCTTGGCCTACCTCGTCGTGAACAAGTCCGCCGCGCACGGGGCCGACGCAGTTCGTCAAACGTCGAAAACGGGTCCGACGCGAAGGGTCGATCGTGATGATTTTGGTGAACGAACGTCTAATTATATGCGTTATTACAAGGTATATAGGGCTCAAAGCTGACAATATTCGCGATATCGAAGACGTACGTCCAGATACACCTCGGTGGCTCCTTCCAGAAGCCTTTTGATGAGTCCGCCGGAACCTTGCCCATAGCACATGGCTGCGGATTTCAACTGGGCTGTCGGCGGAGAGGCCGGCGACGGCATCGACTCGACGGGGAAGATCTTCGCACAGGCGCTTTCCCGCGCGGGTCGACACGTGTTCACGTCGAAGGACTTCGCATCTCGGATACGAGGCGGCTACACCGCCTACAAGGTGCGAACCTCCGTCGACAAGGTACAGAGCGTCGTTGACCGACTCGACGTGCTCATCGCGTTGACCCCCCGGACGATCGAGGAGAACCTCGACGAGCTCCACGAGGGGTCGGTGATCATCTACGACGGCGAACGGACGACGATGCAGGACGTCGAGATCCCCGAGGGGATGATCGGCCTCGACGTGCCGCTGAAGAGCCTGGCCGAGGAGGCCGGCGGCGCGATTATGCGGAACGTCGTCGCGCTCGGCGCGGCCTGCGAGGTGGCCGAGTTCCCCATCGAGAACCTCGACTCGGCGCTGGAGAAGCGGTTCAAGGACAAGGGCCAGAAGCTCGTCGACAACAACAAGGAGGCGGCCCGCGCGGGCCAGTCGTACGTCGCCGACGAGTACGACCACGAGTTCGACTACTCGCTGGAGACCACCGACGAGGACTACGTCCTCCTCAACGGCGACGAAGCGATCGGCATGGGCGCCATCGCGGCCGGCTGCCGCTTCTACGCCGGCTACCCGATTACGCCCGCGACCGACGTGATGACGTACCTCACTGGCCGCATCGAGCGGTACGGCGGCCACGTCGTCCAGGCGGAAGACGAACTCTCCGCGATCAACATGGCGCTGGGCGCGGCCCGCGGCGGCGCCCGCGCGATGACCGCGACCTCCGGGCCGGGGATCGACCTGATGACCGAGACGTTCGGGCTCATCGCCACCTCGGAGACGCCGCTCGTCATCTGTAACGTGATGCGCTCGGGCCCCTCGACGGGGATGCCGACGAAACAGGAGCAGGGCGACCTGAACCAGATGTTGTACGGCGGCCACGGCGAGGTGCCGCGGTTCGTCCTCGCGCCGACCACCATCTCGGAGTGCTTCTGGAAGACCGTCGAGGCCTTCAACCTCGCCGAGAAGTACCAGCTCCCTGTCTACCTCACCGCCGACCTCTCGATGGCGGTCACCGAGCAGACGTTCTCCCCGGAGACGTTCGACATGGACGAGGTGGAGATCGACCGCGGCAAGATCGTCGACGAGACGGCGATCGACGACCACATGAGCGAGTCGGGCGGCTTCCAGCCCCACGAGATCACCGATGACGGGGTCTCGCCGCGGGCGTTCCCCGGTACGGCCGACGGCGCGCACATGTCCACCGGCCTCGAACACGACGAGCAGGGCCGCCGGACAGAGGACACGGAGATGCGCGTCGAGCAGGTCGACAAGCGCAACCGCAAGGTCGAGACCGCCCGTGAGCGCGAGGACTGGAGCCCGCGCGAGTTCGGTGACGAGGACGCGGACACCCTCGTCATCACGTGGGGGTCGAACGAGGGCGCGCTCGCCGAGGCAGTGGAGTTCCTCGACGAGGACGGACTGGACGTGCGGGTCCTCTCGGTCCCGTACATCTTCCCGCGGCCGGACCTCGCGGAAGACGTGGCGGCCGCCGAGACGACGGTCGTCGTCGAGTGTAACGAGCAGGGCCAGTTCGCGGACCTCGTCGAACACGACGTGCTCGAACGCGTCGACCGCGTGAACAAGTACAACGGCGTGCGGTTCAAGGCCGACGAACTCGCAGCGGAGATCAAGTCGACCCTCGAAGCGGGGGTGGAGGCGTAACCAATGAGCTCAGACATTCGATTCACCGATTTCAAGTCCGACAAGCAGCCGACGTGGTGCCCGGGGTGCGGCGACTTCGGGACGATGAACGGGATGATGAAGGCCCTCGCGGAGACGGGCAACGACCCCGACAACACCTTCGTCGTCGCCGGCATCGGCTGTTCCGGCAAGATCGGCACGTACATGCACAGCTACGCGCTCCACGGGGTTCACGGGCGCGCGCTCCCCGTCGGCACCGGCGTCAAGATGGCGCGGCCCGACATCGAGGTGATGGTGGCCGGCGGCGACGGCGACGGCTACTCCATCGGCGCGGGCCACTTCGTCCACGCCGTCCGGCGCAACGTCGACATGACGTACGTCGTGATGGACAACCGCATCTACGGGCTGACGAAGGGCCAAGCGTCGCCGACCTCCCGCGAGGACTTCGAGACGTCGACGAGCCCCGACGGGCCCAAACAGCCGCCGGTGAACCCCCACGCGCTGGCGCTCGCCTCCGGCGCGACGTTCATCGCGCAGTCGTTCTCCTCGGACGCGCTCCGCCACCAAGAGATCATCCAGGAGGCCATCGAGCACGACGGGTTCGGCTTCGTCAACGTCTACTCCCCCTGCGTCACCTTCAACGACGTCGACACGTACGACTACTTCCGCGACTCGCTGGTCGACCTGAAGGAGGCGGACCACGACCCGACCGACCGCGAGGCGGCGAAGGACGTGATCCTCGACAACGAGAAGGAACACCAGGGCGTCATCTACAAGGACGAGTCGTCGGTGCCGTACCACGAGCAGCACGGCGTCGACGAGGACATGTCGGTGCTTCCGGACGGCGCCCCCGAGGGCGCGACCGACCTCGTCCGCGAGTTCTACTGAACCGCGCCGCGGTCCCGGCGGGCGGACCCGATCCGACGCCCGTTTCGGGGGCCGGGTCTGCGTCCGACCGCCGGATGAGACCCCGGTAATTCCGACCTCTCTCGACGGCCAAAACCGGGCGAACGAGGGGGTTCGCGCGTATTTTCCGGTGGGTTTCAGCAAGCCTAATTAGGTGGGTCCGTAACCGTCGTGTATGGTTGACCGCTACGACGTCGCCATCGCCGGCGCCGGTCCGGCGGGCGCGCAGTGCGCCCGTGACCTGGCGACGCGCGACTACGACGTCGTCGTCTTAGAGACGGAGTCGGAAGACGAGTTCCCGCGACAGAGCAACAAGTCGACGGCGGGCACGTTCCCGTCGATGATGTCCTCTTTCGGAATCCCCGACGACGTCGTGATGTCGTACACCGACGACGTTGTGCTGGAGTCGCCCAACGAGTACTATGAGAGCTACCAGCCGGGCGCGGTGTTGGAGTTCGCGGAGTTCAAGCAGTTCCTCGTCGCCGACGGTCGCGACAACGGCGCGGAGTACCGCTTCGACGCGCGGGTCTCGCGGCCGATCCTCGACGACGACGGCGTCATCGAGGGGGTGCGGTACAACGGCGACGAAGCGGTGTACGCCGACATCGTGATCGACGCTACCGGTCCGGCCGCACCGATCGCCAGCGCGCTCGACGTGGTCGACCTCGAACGCGAGAACCAAGCCATCGGTATCGAGTACGAGATGGAGGGCGTCGAGATGAACCACCCGGACTACGCGGACCTCCGGCGGGCGATGATGCTCCGCTTGGACCACAACATCGCGCCCGGCGGCTACTCGTGGATCTTCGCGACCGGCGAGGACACCGCGAAGGTCGGCATCTGTTACATCCAGAACGACCGCCACCGCGAGTTCGCCGAGGCGGGGAAGACCGTCGACGGGTACCTCGACGACTGGATCGACCGCGACCCGCGGTTCGCCGAGGCGGAACAGATCGACGAGACGGTCCACCGCGGCTCCGCGCACATTCAGCGCCCGGAGCAGATGTACACCGACCGGTTCCTCGCCGTCGGCGACACAGTGCCGAGCATCGACCCGCTGTGGGGAGAAGGGATCCACAAGGGCATGAAGTCGGCCCGCGCCGCCGCGGCGACCGTCGACCGCTGTCTCACCGACTCGGAGCGGCGCATCGACGCGGAGAGCCTCGCGGTGTACGAGACGCTCTGGCACCGAGACGTGGCGCCGCGCGCGGAGTCGCGACTGACGCTCACGGAGTTGCTGTACCTCGCACCCAACGAGCGGTACGACCGGTTGATGCGCGATCTCCAAGAGACGGACGACGACATCTTGGCGAAGGCGAACCGCGGCGAGAAGGCGGGGATGGCGCGGCTGCTTCACCTCGACGATGTCCCGCTGCTCGCGAAGTACGCCCGCGAGCGGTTCGGAATCTGAGGAGCCGGGCCGATCGGTCGCGGACGCACATATTCTGCGAGCGGGTGACGCGCCGCGACGTTTGAAGAGCCGTTCGGAGAAGGCGGGTGGGCGGCGGGCGCGACCGTTACCGTTCGTCGAGGGGAATGAACTCGCTGTCTTCCGGACCGGTGTACCGGGCGCGCGGACGGATGAGCCGGTTGTCCTCTTGATACTCGGCGACGTGCGCGATCCAGCCGCCGACGCGGCTCATCGCGAAGATGGGCGTGTACATGTCGACGGGGATGCCGAGCGAGTCGTAGACGGAGCCGGAGTAGAAGTCGACGTTCGGGGCGATCCCCTCCTCGACGAGCCCCTGTTCGGTGAGGTACTCCTCGATGGCGGTGGTGTAGTCCAGCCACTTGGTGTCGCCCGACGATTCGGCGAGGTCGCGGAGCTTCTCCTCGAGGATGTTCGCGCGGGGGTCTTTCACCTTGTAGACGCGGTGCCCGAAGCCGGGGACGCGCCGTCCGTCGTCTCGGGCGTCTTTCACCCACTGGACGGGGTCCTTCGAGGAGGCGTCCACCTCGTGGAGCACCTCCATCACGTCTTGATTCGCGCCGCCGTGGAGCGGGCCGGAGAGCGCGCCGATACCCCCGGTGACGCCGGAGTAAACGTCCGCCATCGTCGACCCGATCACCATCGCGGTGAACGTGGAGGCGTTGAGCCCGTGGTCGGCGTGGAGCGTGAGCGCCATGTCGAACGTCTCCTCGCTCACGTCGTCCGGCTCGGTCCCGGTCAGCATGTAGAGGAAGTTCCCGGCGTGCGAGAGGTCCGGGTCGGGGGCGACCGGCTCCTCGCCCTGACGGACGCGCTCGAACGCGGCGAGGACCGTCGGGATCTTCGCCGTGATCCGTCGTCCCTGACGAAGCGTGGCCTCACCGGCGTCGGCCTCGTCGTCCGGGTCGTACGCCGACAGCATCGACGTCGCGGTCCGGAGCGCGGCCATCGGACGCTCGCCGGCGTCCGCGAGCGCGCGGACCGTCTCGATGACGTCGTCGTCAACCTCGCGCTCCGCCGCGAGGTCGGCGGCGAACGCGTCGAGCTCCGCGGCGGTGGGGAGCGAGCCGTGCCACAGGAGGTACAGCACCTCCTCGTAGCTCGCGCCCCGCGCCAGGTCTTCGATGTCGTACCCGCGATACACGAGCTTCCCGACCTCGCCGTCGACGTAGCTCAGATCTGACTCCGCGACGAGGACGCCCTCGAGCCCGCGTTTTAACTCATCAGCCATACCCCGAGTTATCTAGGCCGTCAAAAAAGCGTTATCTTTCAGGAGGGATACGTTACGACAATCGTGGTATGTGGCCGCGTCGAACGACGACGTGACAGCGAGCGAAAAAGTCTGGCGTGGATGCGATCGCCAGCCAGCGGGGCGATCGGACGGCCGTCGGGCGGCTACGTCCGACCTGGACGGCCGGTTGCGGGATTCACCGCGCCGGGACGACCGTCACGGTCCGGTTCCGGTCGATCGCGTCCTCCAGTTCCTCGGCGATGGCCGAGCCGCGCGAGACCTGAACCTCACCGCCGCGCCCGACCGTGGCGGTGAAGAGGTACTCGCCGTCCGCGCGCACTTCGACCGTCTCGCCGACCTCGTCGTCGACGTCGATGACGACGTGACGCGAGGTGATCTCCGGCGCGACCACCGTCCCGCGCTCGGCGCCGACCTGCCCGTCGCCGTGCCCGTTCTCGGGGCCGCCGGCGGGACCGCCGCCGGACCCGCCGGGCTTCTCGTCGTGCGTGCGGACATCGATGTCGATCCCGAGGCGGTTCTCGATGTCGGCGATGCGGCCGCCGCCCTTCCCGATCACCGTGCCGATGTCGCCCTCGGTGACGTAGACGACCGCCTCGTCGTCGCCGTTCAGCTCCACCTCGACGTGGCCGTGCGCGACCGAGCGGATCTCGCGTTCGATCTCCTTTTTCGCGATGCGGCCGACGCCCGTCTCGCTCCCCGCCTCGCCGCCGTCCTCGTCGAGCGGGACGGTGACGACCTGCCGGTTGAACGTGTATATCTCGTACTCCGGCCGACCGGTCTCGAAGTTCGACACCTGAATGACCGGACGGGCGAGGTCCTCGGCGGTGAGCCCCGCCGGCACCTTCACTTCCGTCGTCACGTCGTAGACCGTGTGGACCTCGCCGGCCTCGATGTAGACGACGGTGTCGACGATCTGCGGGATCATCCCGAGTTCGACGCGGCCGACGAGCCGCTGGAGCGCGTCGATGGCGCGGGAGGCGTGGACGACGCCGACCATGCCGACGCCAGCCATACGCATGTCGGAGAACACCTCGAAGTCGTTCGTCTTCCGGACCTCGTCGTAGATGGTGTAGTCCGGCCGGACGAGGAGGAGAGAGTCGGCGGTGTTCTCCATCTCGCCGCCGAGCGCGCCGTACTGCGTGATCTCGGGACCGACTTGGAGGTCTCGGGGCTTCTCCATCGTCTTCACCGCGTAGTCGCTGTCGTTCAGGAACTCCGCGACCGCCTGCGCGAACGTCGACTTCCCGGCGCCGGGCGAGCCCGAGATGAGGACCCCGCGTTTCCGCTCCGCGAACCGGTCGCGGAGCTCGTCGGCGAACTCGTAGTCGTCGAGGTCCGTCTTCGCGATGGGGCGGACGGCGGTGATCTCGACGCCGTCGGCGAACGGCGGGCGCGCCACCGCGATCCGGTAGTTGCGGAACTGGACGATGTCCATCCCGTCGTCAGAGAGCTCGATGAACCCCTCGCTCGACTGGCGGGCCAGGTCGACGATCGAGTTCGCCCACTCGCGCAGCTGCGCCTCGTCGGTGGGGTCGTCCGCGATCTCGACGTAGCGCATCTCGCCGAGCGCCCCGCGTTTCGCCTTCGGGACGGTCCCCGTCTTGAGGTGGACTGACATCGTCTCGTCGGTGAAAAAGTCCTGTATCGGCAGCTCGTCGACGACGCCGCGGGCGACGGGCTCGACGTACTCGACGTCGAGCCCCTTCGCGCGGGCCACCTCGGCCTGAACCACGTCGCTGGAGAGGAGCGTCGCGTCGTGGTCGGCGGCGAGGTCGCGGATCAGCGCGTCCACGTCGCCCTCGTGTGCGTTCGAGCGGGCGTCGCCGCTCGCGCGCTCGCCGACGTACCGCAGCTCGATCGTCCCGTCGTCGGCGTAGTCCGCGAGCCGCTTGAGTTCGCTGAGCCCGTCCCAGCCGGATTCGAGCCCGTCGTTCGCCTGCGACTCCAACTCGCCGACGACCGCCTCCGGGACGAACACGGTGACCGACTCGTAGGTCCCGTCCGCGACGCGTTCGGACACGCGGCCGTCGACGACCGCGCTCGTGTCCGGTACTACGTTCATACCCGAGTTCGGGACGGGAACCGTATAAGGGTGTTCGACCGGGGGCCGCGGGCGGACGGCGTGGAATCGCGCCGGTCAGTCGTCGCATCGGTCGTGCCGGTCGAGCGGCGCGGCGGTCGCGCCTCCGTCGAACCGGTCGACCTGCTCAGTCGTCCGCGGCCGCCCGCTCCGCCCGCTCGGCTGCCAACCGCTCGGCGTAACCGGTGAAGTTCTCGAACAGTTGCTTCGCCTCGCAGGCGGCGTCGTAGGCGTCGGGCGTGATCGACTCGAGGACGCCGTCCACGCGGGCGTCACCGATCTGATCCCGCTTACCGTCGGTCACGTCGCGGGCCGTGTCGATGTCGTACTCCGGGTGGAACTGGACCCCCCAGCAGTGGCCGTCGCGGAACGCGTGGACGCCGCGGTCGTTCTCCGCGAGCAGCGTCGCTGACGGCGGGAGTTCGACGACTGCGTCGCCGTGGGTGGTGAAGGCGGTGAACGTCTCGTCGATCCCCTCGAACAGCGGGTCGTCGCGAGGTCGGCGGATCTCGTTGTAGCCGATCTCGAACCCGTCCATGCCCGCGACGCGGCCGCCGAGCGCCTCCGCGAGCACCTGGTGACCGTAACAGACGCCGAGGATGGGGACGCCGGCGTCGGCGGCCTCGGCGACGTAGTCGACGAGCGGCGGGATCCACGCCTCGTCCCAGTAGACCGACGAGCGCGACCCGGTCACCACGACGCCGTCGAACTCGGTGTGATCGGGGAGGTCTCCCGTGACGGCGTCGAACTCGACGAGGTCGGCGTCGAGTTCTCTGCGGAAGTTCCGCCGGGTGTTCGCACCGTCGTGGGCGGCGTTCAGCAGGGCGAACCGGAGGCGAGTCATCAGGTGAAGGGTTCGGCGAGAGTCACAAAACGGTTGCGACGCCGGACGCCCCGGCCGACGACGCGGACGCGGGCGTCGCGCGGCCCCGAACGCCGCGCCTACTCGAACCGGCCGGCCGCGTGTTCGGCGAGCCAGCCGACGAGGAGGTCGTTGACCGCGGCCGACGCCTCGACCCCGACGAGGTGGCGCGCCCCGTCGATCCCGTGGAGCTCCCCGCGAGGGAGCCCCTCCGCGAGCGTCTCCACGGCCGTGGCCGGACAGACCGTGTCGTCGGTGCCGTGGACGACGAGCGCGGGCGTGGTGATCTCGTGGAGGCGACCGGTGAGGTCGAACCCCTCGATCGCGGCGCGGTGCGCCTCGTACGTCTCGCGGTCGGCGTCCTCCGCGAGGCGCCATTCCGCGATCCGAGAGAGCGCGTCGGGGTGGGCCTCACAGAAGTCGAGCGAGAGGAGGCCGTTCAGCGACCCCTCGACCGCGGCCGGATCGGCCGGGGGGGCCCAGACGCCGTCGGGGTTGTAGGCGTCCCCCGCGGGCGGCGTCCCGACGAGCGCGACGCTCGCCGGCCGCGAGGAACTCGCCGCGGCCGTCAGCGCGACCATCCCGCCGAGCCCGTAGCCGACAAGGTGAGCGTTTCGGATCCCCTCGGCGGCACACACCGCGTCCACGTCGGCCGCGAGCTCCCCGACCGCGTACGGGCCGGGCGGGGCGTCGGACCGCCCGACACCGCGCGTCTCCGGGGTGATCACGGTGTGTGGACCGGCGAGCGCCGCGTGCTGCCAGCCGAACTGCCAGGCGCCGAGCCCGACGTCGCCGCAGAACACCACCGCCTCGTCGCCGTCGCCGGTGTCGGGGGCGTCCACCTCGTACCGGATCTCGGTCCCGGCGTTGGTCGCGTGCGGCATAGTGGCGAACTGGCTGCGTTCAGGCCTCCTGAAGGCTGCGGAGCACGTCCGGCGCCGCGTCGAGGGCGTCGTCTAAGGCGTCCGCGTCCGGGCCGCCGCCCTGCGCGAAGTCCGGCGGCCCGCCGCCGCCGCCGCCGACGCGCCCGGCGAGCTCCGAGACGACCTGCCCCGCGTTCACGTCGACGCAATCGGGGACGCCGACGACGAAGCTCGCGGAGCCGTCCGCGCCGCTGCCGATCACCGCGACTTTCCCGTCGTCGACGTGGGCGTTCGCGGTCGCGCGCAGTTCGTCGGCGTCGCCGTCGAGCCGCTGGATCACCGCTGTCGTCCCGGCGACGTCGACCGCCTCGGCGTCGGCGCCGCCGGCGGCCCGCGCGGCCGCGAGCTCCTCTTTGAGCGACTCGATCTCCTTGCCGCGGGCCTTCCACTCCTCGAAGAAGCGCTCGGCGGTGTCCGGCACGTCGAGCGGGTCCACGTCCAGGACCTCGGCCGCGTCGTACAGCGCGTCCTCGGTGCGCTGGGTCGCCTCCACCGCCGCGGCCCCGGCCGCGAAGACGATGCGCTCGACGCCGTCCTGTACCGGCTCCGTCTTCAGCACTTTCACGGCGCCGATCTCGCCGGTGCGGGCGACGTGCGTGCCGGCGCAGGCCTGAACGTCGGCGTCGCCGACGTGGATCAGCCGGACGTTCGTTCCCGGCGGGACGCCGCCCTGATACAGGTCGAAGCCGTGCTCGGCCTCCGCCTCGTTGCGGTCGGGCCACTCCTGGCGGACGGGGACGTCGTCGCGGACCAACTCGTTCGCGACGCGCTCGATCGCCTTCACGTCCTCGCGGTCGATGCGCTCGAAGTGGCGCACGTCGAGCCGCGCCGAGTCGGTTCCCTTCTGGGCGCCAGCCTGCCGGACGTGGTCGCCGAGCACCTCGCGGGCGGCGTGACCGATCAGGTGCGTCGCGGTGTGGTGCGCGCGCAGTCGGTCGCGGCGGTCGCCGTCCACCTGCCCCGTGACGAACTCGCCTTTGCCGGGGTCCGCGTCCGTGCGGTGGAGCACGACCCCGTCGACCTCCTGAACGTCGTCGACGTCGACGGTGGTCTCTCCGACCGTGAGGTGGCCGCGGTCGGCCGGCTGACCGCCGCCCTCGGGGTAGAACATCGTCTGGTCCAGCACCACGTCGTACCCGCCCTCGGCCTCCAGCACGTCGAGGACGACCGCCTCGAACTCCGTGCGTCCCTGGTCGTCGTAGAACAGCTTCTCCGTCTCGGGGAGGTCGGCGAGCCGCTCGTCGCGCTCGTCGCTCTCTCCCGCGGCGTCGCCCTCCTCGTGTCGGTCGGCGACGAGCGCGTAGAAGTCGTCGGGCACGTCGACGGTCGCGCCGCGCTCGTCGGCGATGTCGGCGACCATGTCGGGCTGGATCCCGTGGGAGTCGTACAGCTCCAGTAGCTCCCCCGTCGGGATCGGCTCACCGGTGCCGGCGTACTCGTCGGCGAGCTGTTCGACCTTGCGGGCGCCGCGCTCCAGCGTCCGCTCGTACTTCCGCTCCTCGCTGCGGACGATCTCGCGGATCGTGTCGCGGTTCTCGTAGCCGAGCCGCTCGGCCTGCATGTCGACCAGCTCGTCGAGCGGCGCGTCGACGCCGACCTCGTCGACGAGGCGCTTCATCCGGCGGAGCACCATCCGGGCAAGGTAGCCCGTGCCGACGTTCGACGGGACGATCTCGTCGCCGAACATGTACGCGAGCGTCCGCGAGTGGTCGGCGATCGCGTAGATCGCTTCGAGCGGTTCCACCAGCTCGCGCAGTCGGTCGACGTCCACGTCGAGCCGGTCTGCGATCTCGCCGCGGGCGGCCTCCACGTCGTCGACGTCGTCGATGTCGAGCCGGCCGGAGAGCTTGGCGGCGCGGTGGACGATCTCGCGTTCGGCCTCGGTGTGCTCGACACCGGCGTTGTCTTTCAGGAAGTCGATCGCGTCGGGGTAGACGGCCTCGTACACGGTCGCGGTCCCCTGGCTCATCCACGTCCACCGCTCTAACCCGTACCCGGTGTCGACGATGTACGTGTCCATGAACGAGTACGAGTTCCCGTCTTTCATCTCGTAGTCGCCGTCGGGGTCCCGCTCCATACACATGAAGACGAGCGTCGCCAGCTCGGCGCCCTTGTAGATGACCTCGATGGCGGGGCCGGCGTTACCGCCGCCGACCCACGGGTCCTCGATGTAAGTGATCTCTTCGAGGTCGGCGCCGAGACTCTCGAACAGCTCGTCGCAGTACTGAACCGTCTCGTCTTTCCAGTACACCTCGCCGTGGTAGGCGTACTCGTCCTCGTCGACCTCCTCGCGCGTGTTGAACGCGTGGTGGGCCATCATCTCGAACGCCATCGTGTGCCGGCCTGTCTTGCCGACGTTGTCGATGTCCTGCATCCGGATACAGGGCTGCGAGATGGTCAGCGGGTTCGCCGGCGGGGGCGTCTGTCCCGAGGTGACGAGCGGCTGGAAGTCGTAGATC
This sequence comes from Halorubrum sp. CGM5_25_10-8B, assembly GCF_005435095.1. Classification (NCBI taxonomy): domain Archaea; kingdom Methanobacteriati; phylum Methanobacteriota; class Halobacteria; order Halobacteriales; family Haloferacaceae; genus Halorubrum; species Halorubrum sp. CGM5_25_10-8B. Next base: position 65,150 of record NZ_SGTY01000015.1, read on the forward strand.
GACGCCTGCGTCAGGAGCACGTCGTCGCGCCAGCGGTTCGCGGCGACCGGGTACGGGTCGATCCGCTCGTGGCCGTTGTCTTCGAAGAAGGAGAGGAACGCCTCGCGCATCTCCGACAGCGAGTGCGCCTCCGGGAAGCCCGGGTCGTCGATGAAGCTGTAGTCCTCGCAGGGCGGCTCGCCGCACAGGTCGCGGTCGCCGTCGCGGGTCCAGAAGTGCGCGCCACAGGAGGGACACTCCTTGCGCTCGAACCCCTCCTCCTCGAAGTAGTCGAGACGGTACTCCGCTTCGAGATCGCTCATTACACGAACGTGGCCCGTGTTGCTCCAAAAGGGTTCCGGGGTCGCTCGTCGCCGGCGAAGAGGGCGGAGCGCGGGACGGCCGGAACCGCCCGACTGCGGAGATCGGTACGAAGTTTTATGCTCTCGGCGTGTACTAATTCGTACAATTGTGACTCCTGCGTTGGGTGAGCGCGCGTCCGTTCTCGTGCTCGCAGACGACCCCCGACTCACCGACGAGGTCGAGTCGGGGGCCGACCCAGAGAACCGCGGCGACGACGGACCGGTCGCGGTCGAGACCCACGCGACAGCTCCCGCCGACGTCGACGAGGAGCGCCTCGCGGACGTCGACGTGGCGGCCGTCACCGACGAGGCGGGGCTCGACCGGGTCCGCTCGGCCGAGGCCGTCGAGTACGTGATCGCGTACGTCGACGATCCGACGGGCCGGACCGCGACGGACCCGCTCGTCGACGCGGTCGCCGGAACGCCCGAGGCGCTCTCGGAGACGGTCTCGTGGCTGCTCGCCCGGGATCAACGGTCGACCGTCCGGGCGAAGCCGACCCGGACCCCGTCGCGAATCGAGCAGCTCAACGCCGGGATGGCGGAGCTCGCCGCCGTCAGGTCGGTCGACGAGGCGTACCGGGCGGCCATCGCCGTCACCGAGCAGGTGTTTCCGGAGTATCACGCCGTCGTCGCCGTTCGGGACGGCGAGTGGGTCGAGCCCGTGGTCGCCTCCAGCGGGACGCCCGTCGAGGACTGTAACCGGGTCCGCGTCGGCGCCGGCGTGGCCGGCAGGACCGTCCAGACGGGCGACGCGTCGATCGCCCCGAACCCGAACCCAGAGGGCCAGTTCGGTACGCTGCTCACCGTTCCCGTTGGCGACGATGTCGTCTTCCAGCTCGCCGCCGACGGAGTCGATGACGGCGACGCGTTCGACGACGCCGACCGCCGGCTGGCGGAGCTGCTCGCCTCCCACCTCGAAGAGACGCTCGACCGGATCGGGGTCACGGAGGCGCTCCGGACCGAACGCGACAGGCTGCTCGCGCTGTTCACGAACGTACCGGATCCCGCCGTCGCCTACGACTACGTCGACGGCGAGCCGATCGCCCGACAGGTGAACGACGCGTTCGAGGCGACGTTCGGCTACGAGGCCGAGACCGTGCTCGGCGAGTCCATCGACGAGTACATAGTCCCCCCCGACGCCGAGTCGGAGGCCGACGACCTCAACGAGCGCTTACAGTGCGGCGAGAACGTCCGCCGGGAGGTGACCCGGACCACCGCGGAGGGGCCGCGTCACTTCATCCTCCACGTCATTCCGATCCACCTCGACGCCGCCAACGCGGCCGGGTACGCCATCTACACCGACGTCACCGACCGACGGGAGCGCGAGGAGACTCTCCGGCGGCAGAACGAGCGACTCGACGAGTTCGCGTCCATCGTCTCGCACGACCTCCGGAATCCGCTGTCGGTCGCGGAGGGGTACGTCGACCTCGCCCGCGAGACGGACGACACGGCGCCCCTAGAGAAGGCCGCGGACGCGCTCGGGCGGATGGACGAACTCGTCGCGGACCTCCTGTCGCTGGCCCGGGAGGGACGCTCGGTGGGAGAGACCGAGTCCGTCTCGGTGGTGGACGTCGCGCGCGAGGCGTGGGAGTGCGTCGACATGGCGAACGCGACCCTCGACGTCGAGACGGACGCGACGCTGGACGCGAACCGGACGCGGCTCTGCGAGCTGCTTGAGAACGTCTACCAGAACAGCGCGGACCACGGCCGCGACTCCCCCGACGAGCCGCTCTCGGTCCGCGTCGGAGCGCTGACGCGTCGCGACGACGGGACCGCGGCCGACGGCTTCTACGTCGAAGACGACGGGAGCGGGCTCCCGGACGACGCCGACAATGTGTTCGAGAGCGGGTTCACGACCGACGAGTCGGGGACGGGACTGGGACTCGCCATCAGCGAGCGCATCGCCGAGGCCCACGGCTGGAGCGCGCACGCGCTCGCCGCCGAGGACGGCGGGGCGCGCTTCGAGTTCCGGGTCCCCTGAACGCGCCCGGCGGCGGTCCGAAACGACCTTACGCCGCGCGCGAAGGTATCCGGTATGGTCGAGAACGTCGTCTACCCCGCATACTTCGACGCCGAGCTGTCGCGGTCCGAGGGGCGCCGCGTCCCGACGGATCTGGCGGTCGAAGCGCCGACCGTCGACGAGATAGCGAAAGCCGTCCAGCAGGTGGGCTACGACGCGGTCGTCGAGCGCGACGCGACGTATTCCCGGGAGTTCGAGCCACGGGGCTCCGTCGTCGTCAAAGGCACCGAAGACACCGCGAAAAACGACCTCGTTCAGGCGATCGCCGCGTACCTCGGCGTGCTCCGGGAGTAACCGTGCGGCGCGTCGGCACCGTCGTCCGCACGGCCGGCGGACTCGCGATCGCCCGCGGCGACGCCGGCAACGATCCGCCCCGGATCGGCGCGAGCATCGTCGACGAGTCGCTCTCGACGGTCGGCCGCGTCGTCGACGTGTTCGGTCCTATCGACCGCCCCTACGTGGCGATCACGCCCGGCGACGGCGTCGGACTCGCCGACCTCCTCGGCGAAAAGTTGTACGCGCGGTAGCTACGCGTCGCCCGGCTCGGGTGTCGTTCGTCCCTCCGCCGCCTCCTCGTCGACCGCCACGTCGAAGTCCGCGAGCGTCTTGTCCGTGCGAGCGAGGCGCTCGGCGACGAGCAGCTTCTCCCGCCGCTCCAGTCGGTCCCAGTCGAACTCCGCCGGCGGCGACGCCTCCAGCGACTCGAACCGCTCGATCACCGCCTCGTTCGCGAACCGCTCGAACGAGCCGCAGTCCGGACAGGTCCGGGACAAGTGCGACGTGTCGAAGGTGCGCGTGACGGTGGCGTCGAGGCAGTTCAGACACCGATAGGTGTGGCTCCGGGACACGAACACAGTAACGGGGCGAACGAATGAGTATCTGTGGTCGGCGGTGCGGGGTTCGGCGACCGAAACCGCCCTCCGGGGCGCGGTGAGTGGTGACGCGGAGAACAGCGGAAACAGAAATCGACCGGCGGAACGGACCGCTCAGCGCTGCGGAGCCGCCGGTCAGAACAGCGCGGAGGCCGCCGCTTCGGCCGTCTCGATGACGGGCCCGAAGCCGGGCAGGAGCAGCACCGTCGCGACCGCCGCGAAGATGACCGCGGCGTACAGCGCCGTCGGCCGCACGTCGATCGCGTCGAGCGCGCTCGGCGACGCGGGGTCGTCCAGGAACAGCGCCTTCACGACCCGGCTGTAGTAGTACAGCGACACGACGCTGTTTATCGCGCCGAGCCCGGCGAGCCACAGGAAGCCGTTGTCGATGGCCGCCTGAAACAGGAAGTACTTCGAGAAGAACCCGGCGAATGGCGGGAGCCCCGCCAGCGAGAACATGAACACGGCCATCGCGACGGAGGCGACCGGCGCGCGCCGCCAGAGCCCCGCGTAGTCCGCGAAGGTGCGGCCGACGCCCCACCGCTCCGCCATCGCGACGAAGAGGAACGCGCCGGTGTTCATGAACCCGTAGACGAGCAGGTGCGCCATCGCGGCGCCCATGACGGTGCCGTTGGCGGGCCCGTCGACCGTGAGCGCGGCGACGCCGATGAGCGCGTATCCGGCGTGCCCGATCGAGGAGTAGGCCAACATCCGCTTGACCTCCTCCTGGACCGCGGCCGCGAAGTTACCGAGCGTCATCGTGACGGCCGCGAGGATCGCGAACGCGAGCATCCAGTCGACGTTCGCCGACGCCGCCATCTCCAGCGGGAACGCCTCGGTGAACACGCGGAACGCGACGACGAACCCGGCGGCCTTCGAGGCCGACGAGAGGAATGCGCTCACCGGCGCGGGCGCGCCCTCGTACGCCTCCGGCGCCCAGAAGTGGAACGGGACGGAGGCCGTCTTGAAGGCGACGCCGCCGATCATCATCACGACGCCGACGCCGAGCACGCCGGCCAGCCCGTCGATCGAGGCCGACGCGATGTCGGCGAGGATCAGCGAGCCCGTCGCGGCGTACACGAGCGAGATGCCGAACAGGAAGATAGCCGACGAGAGCGCGCCCACGAGGAAGTACTTCAGCCCCGCCTCGACGCTCCCGCGGTTCTGCTTGAGGTACGCGACGAGCACGTACGAGGGCAGCGACACCATCTCTAAGGCGACGAACACGACCGCGAGCGAGTTCGCGACCGCCAGAAGCGCCATGCCGGTCGCGGCGAACGTCACGAGCGAGTAGAACGCCGCCGGGTTGTCGTGGTCGTGGAAGTAGTCGTGGGCCGCGACGAGCACCAGCGCGGTCACCGACGCGAAGATGGCGGTGAAGAACAGCGACAGCGTGTCCACCTTCACCGCGTCCGCGAACAGCAACACCGCGCCGCCGTCCGGGCTCACACCGCCGCTGGCGGTGAGCCAGACGCTCGCCGCGAGCGCGGCGAGAGACCCGATCGCGCCGACGACCGCCATCGACGTGTTCGACCGCGCGTCCGGCCGGACCGTGTCGACCAAGAGCAGCGCGAGACCGGTGACGGCAAGCAGGAGCGCCGGCAGCAGCGCCGTCACGCCGGGCAGGCCGTTAACCATTGATCGTCACCCCCTCTACCACGGGTAGGGCAGCGTCGCGGATCATCTCGAAGAAGATGTCGGGCGCAACGCCGAGCACGATGATCGCCACCAGCAGCACCGCGAGCGGGGCGACGTCGTGGAACGGCGCGGGCCCCACGTCGTAGTCGGTCTCCAGTTCGAACGGACCGAACAGCGTACTCTGCATCGCCGACAGCAGGTAGCCGGCGACGATGACGATACCGAACATCGCGAGCGCCGTGAACACCGGCGCGTACGGGAGCGACGGGGCGGACAGCGAGCCGACGAAGATGAAGAACTCGCCCGCGAAGCCGGCCATCAGCGGGAGCCCCATGTAGCCGAACGCGCCGGCGACGAGGATCCCGACGGTGACCGGCATCCGGTCGGCCATGCCGCCCATGTCGCCGATCATCCGCGTGTGGGTCGTGTTGTAGATGACGCCGACCGCCATGAACATCAGTCCCGAGATGAGGCCGTGCGCGACCATCTGGAACGTCGCGCCGCCGACCCCGTACTCGGTGAACACGATGAGCCCGAGGATGACGTACCCCATCGACGAGACCGACGAGTACGCGACGATGCGCTTGAGGTCCTTCTGTGCGAGCGCCAGCATCGCGCCGTAGATGACGCTGATGACGGCGATCGCCGCGATCGGAACCGCGAGCATCGACGCCTGGTCGGGCAGCATCGTGAAGTTGAACCGGAGCAGCGCGTACGTCCCCATCTTCAGGAGGACGCCCGCAAGCAGCACCGACGCGGGGGTCGGCGCCTGAACGTGCGCGTCCGGCAGCCACGTGTGGAACGGCACGATCGGAACCTTCACCGCGAACCCGAGGAACATCGCGAGGAACGCGAACAGGGCGAGGCGGTCCGGCGCGATGCCGAACCACGTGCCCAAGTCACCCGCGGCGATCGCCTGCGCGATCTCGGGTAAGGCGAACGACGACACCGAGTCGCCGAGCGCGAACACGAGGCTCATGAAGCCGATGAACATCAGTAGCGACGCCGCGTTCGTGTACACGAAGAACTTGATCGCGGCGTACTTGCGGCGCGGACCGCCCCAGATCCCGATGAGGAAGTACATCGGGACCAGCACGGCCTCCCAGAAGACGAACCACAGGAAGAAGTCGAGCGCGGCGAACACGCCCAGCAGGTTCGCCTCCATGAACAGCATGAGCCCGTAGAACTGGCTCTGCCGCGAGTCCACGGGCGTCCACGCGCTGACGATCGCCAGCGGGACGAGGAACGTCGTGAGCACGAACAGCGGGAGGCTGATTCCGTCGAGGCCGACGAACCACGAGACGCTGCGGCCGCCGACTTCGAGCCACTCGATCTGCGTCGCGTACGCTATCTCTCCGCCCAGCAGGGCGTTGCCGCCGGCCTCGAAGCCGGACCACAGGTAGAGGCTGCCGACGAACGGGATCAGGCTGATCGCGAACGACAAGCGGCCGGCCCACTCGCCGGGCGCGAGGAACACGGTCAGCGCGCCGACGAAGGCGGCCGCCATGAGCGCTTCGAGTATCACAGGAACCACCCCCCGGTCGCGCCGAGCACGAGCAACAGCGCGACGAGTCCGAAGGTGAGCAGGGCGGCGTACTGCGAGACGATCCCCGACTGGAGCTGACGGATCCGACCGCCGCCGGTGAGGCTCACCGAGGAGACGCCGTTCACGACGCCGTCGATGATTCCCTGATCGAAGACGTTCGCGCCGCCCGCGATGTCTTCCGTGCGATACGCGAGCCAGACCTGCAGTTCGTCGAGGTAGTAGTTGTTGTACAGCACGTCTTTGATGCCGCCGAGCTTGGCGGTGTGTTCCGCGGGCGACGGCACGTTGTAGAGCCGCCAGGCGAGTCCGAGTCCGAGCAGCGCTAAGCCGAGCGAGACGGCCGCGCCGACGAGGACGGTCCCGGTCTCACCGCCGACGAGGTAGCCGCTGCTGTAGGGACCCAAGTCGGCGTAGTGGTGCGAGGAGAGGCCCTCGATGCCGCCCCAGTGGTTGTCGAGCCACAGGTGAAGCAGGTCGATCCCTTCGATGCCGAGGACCTTCTGGACCGGCACCATGTTGATGAACCCGGTGACGACCGCGAGCGAGCCGAGGACCGTCAGCGGCCCCTTCACGTTCCAGCGGACCGGGACGGGGTCGCGCGCGGTGTCGCTGCGGGGCTCGCCGTGGAAGGTCAGGAACACCATCCGGAAGGTGTAGAACGCGGTGACCGGCACCGCGAGCAGCCCCATCAGGTAGCCGCCGAGCAGCAGCGGGTCGTTGAGGCCGTGGACGAGCGCCTCGTAGAGGATTTCGTCTTTCGACCAGAAGCCAGCGAACGGGAAGATTCCCGCGAGCGCCAGCGACCCGGCGAGGAAGGTGTAGTAGGTGACGGGCAGCTTCGACTTCAGCCCGCCCATGTCCCACATGTCTTCGTTGTGGTGCATCGCGATAATGACCGACCCGGCGCCGAGGAACAGCAGCGCCTTGAAGAACGCGTGGGTGGTCAGATGGAAGACCGCGGCCACGTACCCGCCCGCGCCGAGCGCGAGCATCATGTACCCGTACTGGGAGATGGTGGAGTACGCGAGCACCTGCTTCAGCTCGTTTTTCACGAGCCCCATCGTCGCAGCGAACAGCGCCGTGAAGCCGCCGATGAAGGCGATGACCGCCATCGTCGTCGGCGTCAGCACGTAGAACCCGTACATCCGCGCGACGAGGTAGACGCCGGCCGCGACCATCGTCGCGGCGTGAATCAGCGCCGAGACGGGCGTCGGGCCCTCCATCGCGTCGGGGAGCCACGTGTGAAGCGGGAACTGCGCGGACTTCCCGACCACGCCGCCCAAGACGAGCAGGCCGACGACGGTCAGCCACGTCCCGAGTTCGACGCCGCCGGGCGTCCACGCGACCGAGCCGGAGCCGTTGAGCGCCGCGTCGGCGAGCGCCGGGAACGACTCCGGACCGGCGAACTGCGCCGTGCCGAAGGTGGCGAACACCGCGACGACGCCGACGAGGAAGAAGTAGTCGCCGAAGCGGGTGACGAGGAACGCCTTCTTCGCCGCCGACGGCGGGCCCGGCTCCCGGAAGTTGAAGCCGATGAGCAGGTACGAGCAGAGCCCGACCAGCTCGAAGAACATGAACGCCATCAGGAGGTTGTCGGCGACGACGAACCCGAGCATCGAGGCCGTGAACAGACCGAGGCCGGCGTAGTAGCGCGGCAGGCCGGTCTCGCCCTCGTCGTTCATGTAGCCGAGCGAGAACACGTGGACGAGAAGCGCCACGAGCGTCACGATGACGAGCATGAGCGCCGACAGCGGGTCGATCAGGACGCCGAAGGAGAGCTCGATGTCCGTCGGGCCGATGCCGGCACCGCCCTCGCTCGCCCAGTAGTACAGCGTCTCGTTGTACGCCCGTCCGCCCGCGACGGTCGCCGCGACCCAGATCGACAGCAGGAACGAGCCCGCGGTCGCGGCGATACCGCCGAACGCGCCGCCCTTCGGGAGGTACCTGCCCGCGCCGAGCGCGACCAGGAACGAGAAGAACGGGAGGAGCACGATCGCCGGGACGTATGCGAATGCGTTCACCATCTTACCACCTCATCTCCGCGGGAACAGTCACGTCTGTCGTGCCGAAGTTGCGGTATAACACGAGTATGATGCCGATGCCGATGGCGACCTCGGCGGCGGCGAGCGCGATGACGAACAGCGCGAACACCTGCCCCGTGAGGTCGCCGTAGTAGAGCGCGAACGCGACAAAGTTGATGTTGGCCGCGTTCATCATGAGCTCGACGCTCATGAGGAAGTACAGCGCGTTCCGGCGCGTCAGCACGCCGAACAGACCGACGCAGAAGACGGCTGCCGCCAGCAGCAGGTACCACGACGGCGGAATGGAGGACGCGACGGCGGTCACTGCCGGTCACCTCCGTCGCGTCCGCCGTCCGTGAACGCCTGTCCGACCGCCGAGATGACCGACCCGTCCTCCTCGCGTTTCGCGAGGTAGACGGCGCCGTCGACCGCGACGTCGAGCGCGACCGCGGCGATCAGGAAGGCCGCGAGGAACCCCTCCGCGGGGATGGTCGCGATGTCGTACGCGCCGAGGTTGAACAGGGCGTACCCGAGGTTGTGGACGATCGAAGCGTCAGCCGGGAAGCCCACCTCCTCGAAGCCGAACGTCGCCGCGTTGATCGTCGCGGCCAGCACGGCGAACAGGGCGCCCACGGCGACCGCGGGGGCGATCCGCGACCCGCGGCTCTCGTCGTTGCTCACGCGCTACTCACCTCCGTTTCAGAATCAGATCGCGTGAGCATCACGGCGAACGTGACCAAGATGAGAACCCCGCCCACGTAGACGAGGATCTGCATGGCGGCGATAAACTCCGCCCGCAGCATCACGTAGTGCACCGCGACGCTCGTGAGGGCTCCGCCCAGCAGCAGCGCGGCGTGGAACACGTCGCGCGCCAGGACGACCCCGAGGGCGAACGCCAGCGTAACCGCGGCGAACAGCCCGAACGCGATGGTAGGATAAACCATTGTGTTTGTCTCCTATGAGAACCCCTTTGAAGATTTCGAGACGAGCCCGCTACTGGTAGTCGACCTCGCCGTCACCCTCCCCGATCCACGCGCCGCGATCGGGATTGCGGGACTCCAGCGGGTCGATCCCCTTGTACCACGGGACGTTCTTGAGCTGTTCTTTGTTGAACACGAAGTCGTCTTTCGTGTCGGCGGTGAACTCGAAGTTCTGCGTCAACAGGATCGCGTCGACGGGACAGACCTCCTCGCAGAGCCGGCAGTAGATGCACTGCCCGATGTGGAGGTTGTACTGCTCACCGTTGCGCTGGTCGTCCTGAACGATCTGGATCGTGTCGTTCGGACAGACGTTCTCGCACTGCCGACACCAGATACACCGTTCCTGGCTGAACTTGTGGACCCCGCGGAACCGCGGGCTCACTTCGGGCGCGTCCTCCGGGTATTCCACCGTGAACGTATTCCCGTCCAGCGCGTGCTTCATCGTCGTCGCCATGGATTTCATGAGTCCAATCATGTTACGCGATCACCCCCACGATTACGGCCGTGAGCACCAGGTTCGCGAACGACAGCACCAGCATTCCCTTCCAGCCGATTTCGATCAGCTGGTCGATACGGACGCGGGGCAGCGCCGCGCGGGCCCACTGCGTGAACAGGAAGAAGCCCCAGATCTTCACCACGAACCAGATGAAGCTGATACTCTCCGGACCGGGCCCGGAGGCCCCGCCGAGGAACGTCACGGCGAGGATCGCCCCGCCGAGGAAGATGTGGACGAACTCGCCGAGGTAGAAGAGGACGAAGTACGCCGAGGAGTACTCCGTCTGGTACCCGCCGACGATCTCGGTCGGCGCCTCGGGGATGTCGAACGGATTCCGCCCGATCTCCGCCATGTTCGCCGTGAGGAACAGCACGAACGCGAACGGGTTCACGAGGGCGTACCACGACGGGATCGAGACGCCGGCGATCGTCACGAGCGTCTCCGTCTGCGCGCCGACGACGCCGCTCATCTGGAGCGTGCCGGAGAAGATCACGACCGACATCGCCGTGACGATGAGCGGGATCTCGTACGCGAGGTTCTGCGCGACGGCGCGGAGACCGCCGAGGAGCGAGTACTTGTTGTTCGACGCGTAGCCGGCCATCACCAGCGAGACCGAGGCGATCGACGCGAACGCGAACACCAGCGCGAACCCGACCTCGGGGTCCGCGAGGTGGAGGTTGATCGGACCGAGCTGGCCCATCGGGATCACGGAGAAGCCGAGCAGCGCCGACGACGGCAGGATGATCGGCGCGATGTCCCACGAAGGGCGGTCGACGCCCTCGGGGATGATCAGCTCCTTCGCGAGGAGCTGGATCGCGGCCGCCGGGATGATGAGCAGGCCGAACGGGCCGATCCGGTCGACCGCGATCCGGTCGGTGAACGCCGCCGTGATCTTCCGTTTCGCCCACGGGCCCGCGACGCCCGTGAACGCGAGAATGATGTTTCCGACGACGAAGGCGGCGACCAGCGAGGCCGCGACCTCGCCGATGACGCTGTCGAGCCCGAGCGTGTCGACGATGAACTCGGGGAACAGCTGTGCGGGGGCCGTACCCATCAGCGGTCCACCTCCCCGAGAACGACGTCGAGGCTACCGAGGGCCGCGATGACGTCGGGGATGTACTCCCCGTTCGCCATCTCCGGCAGCGTCTGGAGGTTCGAGAAGCACGGCGACCGGATCTTGAACCGCGCCGGCTTGTCCGTGCCGTCCGCGCGGATGTAGATGCCGAGTTCGCCCTTCGCGCCCTCGACGGCGCGGTAGATCTCCGTGTCGTCGTCCGGGCGCAGCGTGCGCGGCACGTTCGCCTGGATGTTGCGCTCGTCTTCGGGCCAGTCCTCGAGCAGGTCGACGCACTGCTCGATGATCTTCGCGGACTCCTCGACCTCGCGCATCCGGACGAGCAGGCGGCTGAAGTTGTCGCCGCCGTCCTCGGTGACGACGTCCCAATCGAGCTCGTCGTAGTAGCCGTACGGGTCGTCGCGGCGGAGGTCGTAGTCGACCCCCGAGCCGCGGGCGACGGGGCCGGTCGCGCCGTAGTTCTTCGCGACCTCCGGCGGCAGGATGCCCGTGTCGATGGTCCGCATCTGGAACACCTCGTTCGAGGTGATCAGGTTGTGGTACTCCTCGACGGACTCCGGGAGCTGGTCGAGGAAGTCCCGGGTCTTCGAGAAGAACTCCTCGCGCGGTTCCGGCAGGTCCCAGACGACCCCGCCGAGCCGGAAGTAGTTGAACATCAGCCGCTGGCCCGTCAGGTCCTCCAAGAGGTTCTGGACGCGCTCGCGGTCGTTGATGGCGTACATGAACGTCGCCGTGAAGTCGCCGTTGATGTCGAGCGCGAACGTCGCGAGCGCGAGCATGTGCGCGGCGATCCGGCACATCTCCGCGCCCATCGTCCGAATGACCTGCGCGTACTCGGGCACCTCGATGTCCGCGAGGTCCTCGGCCGCGCGGGCGTACGCCCACTCGTTGAGCAGGCCCGCCGAGATGTAGTCCCAGCGGTCGGGGTACGGCATGATCTGGTGGCGGTACGTCCCGGACTGCGCCATCTGCTCCTCGCTGCGGTGGAGGTAGCCGATGTCTGGCTCAACGTCGGCGACCTGCTCGCCGTCGAGCACCGTCTTCAGGTGGAGGACGCCGTGGGTCGCGGGGTGGTGCGGCCCGATGTTGAGGAACATCGTGTCGGACTCGGCGTCCTTGTGGTGGTCCTCCAGCGGGTTCGCGTGCTCCGGCAGCGTGGCGATCTGCGGCCGGTCCTTGTCGTAGTCCATCGACAGGGGGTGGCCCTGCCACGTCTCGGGGAGCAGGATCCGACGGAGGTCGGGGTGGTCGTCGTACTCGATCCCGATCAGGTCGTACGCCTCCCGCTCGTGCCAGTCGGCCGTGCGGAAGACGGGCTCGGCCGACTCGGAGACGGGGTCGTCCTTGTCGGCGGGCACGACGATGCTGACCTCTTGGGTCGGATCGTCGTACTTCTTCAGGTGGTAGATGGACTCGTAGCGGTTCTCGTACTCCTGTGCGGAGACCACGGAGAGGTGGTCGTACCCCGCCTGCTCTTTCAGGGTCCGAAGCGTTTCCTGAACGGTGTCCGGGCGGATGACAAACCCGGGCGCGTTCAGATGGTCGTCGCGGTCGACGACGAGGTCGCCGAGCAGCGCCTCCAGCTCGTCGGGGGTGCGCTCGACGGCGTCGTCGTCGACTCTGTCTGGTCGTTCGAGGCTCATGGCGAATCAGCGAAGTTGTACCGCATGACGAGTTCGTCGTCGTCGATCTGGTCGGCCAGCTTGTCGACGAGCTCGTCGCGTTCGAGGTCCGAGAACTCCTCCAGCTCGTACGGCTTGACGGTGACGGGCGCGGCCTCGCCGTTGGCGACGCGCTCCTGTAGTTTCACGACGCCGTACACGAGCGCCTCGGGGCGGGGCGGGCAGCCGGGGACGTGGATGTCGATCGGGATGACCTCCTCGGCGCCCTTGATCACGTTGTACCCCTCCTGGAACGGGCCGCCGGAGATGGTACACGAGCCCATGCCGACGACGAACTTCGGCTCGGGCATCTGGTCGTAGACGCGCTTCATCCGCGGAGCGAACTTCGAGACGATCGTCCCGGGGACGATCATCACGTCGGCCTGCCGCGGCGAGGCGCGGGGGACGCCCGACCCGAAGCGGTCGAGGTCGTGTTTCACCGCGTAGGTGTGCATCATCTCGATGCTACAGCAGGCGATACCGAACTGTAGCATGAACATCGAGGAGCCCCGACACCAGTTCAGGAACTTGTCGAACTTGGTGAGGATGAACGGCGAGGAGCCGAACGCCTCGCGGAGCCGGGAGTTGAACCGGTCCCCCTGCCCGGTCATCCGGGCGTCCCTCGTCTCGGTTACGACCTGCGATTCGTCGGTGATAAACGGTTGATCGCTGCTCATTAGTTGATGTCCTCCGTCGTTTTTCTGCTGGTCGCGCGGGGGCTGCGGGCCCAGCTGATCGCCCCCGACCGCCACGCCCAGACGAGTCCGACCGCGAGGATTCCGACGAAGGCCAACATCGGCCACAGCAGGTCGGCCATCGGCACGCCGGCCTGGACGGCCGGGCGGTAGATGACAGCCCACGGGAACAGCAACACGGTCTCGATGTCGAACACGACGAACAACAGCGCGACCATGTAGTACTGGATGTTGAACCGGATGCGGGTTCCGCCCGTCGGGGTCTCGCCGGACTCGTAGGTGGTACTTTTACCGGTCTCAGGCACGCTCGGACGGAGCAGCGCCGACACTGTCATCATCGCTATCGGGATGAGCAGGCCGACGACCGCCAAGGCGCCAATCGCTATCCAATCGCTCATATAGGTCTCCGTAACGTGCTGGGGTTTGGACCGCCCCCTCATAAGCGTTGAGTCTTGTGCGTCCCCGCGTGTGCGGGCCGGTACCGGCCGTTCGCGGTCGAAGCGACGCCGAAGCGACCGAGAGTCCTCGATCGGCCCTCGATCGTGAACCCGCGTGCGAGTGGGGAGGGGGACGGTGATTCGGTGGGAGACGAGGTCGCGTTAAGTTTGGCGTGAATTGTGGTAGACAGCAACGGCTTCGAGCCAATTTTGAGCTGTCTCGAGTGCGACATTGCTAAAACTATTCGCAAACGAGGATGTTCGTCGTTCTATTTCCCAAAA